>JAWVGM010000135.1:0-16200 GCA_033855075.1 Solirubrobacteraceae bacterium
GGCAGACATCGACCTTCTTGCGACTCAGATCCAATCCAGCATGCAACATGAACACGGGCCTCCTCGAGCTCGCTCCTCGGTAACACGCTGAGCGTGCCACCGGGGAGGCCCTCCTTCATGGCAGTCCAAAGCGCTAGCTGCTGGCGCTCTGCATTCTGGCGGGCGCTGCATGTGGCTCTCCCACATGGCAGGCTGATGGCGTGCCAGGCATATACCTCAAGCACGGGGACGCCTATGTCCCGATGACCGAGAAGCCGTACGACGGCGAAAGCGTCCTGCAGGCCCTGATCGCACAACATCCGGAGATACTCGCCGACGAAAGCGCCGGCCAAGGTCCGCTGCTGCTCGTGCGGCGGGAGGCAGCGGTCAGTGATCAGGAGGACGGCGGCGGGCGTTGGAACCTCGACCACCTGTATGTCGATAGCGAAGGGGTTCCGACCCTCGTAGAGGTCAAGCGCTCGTCTGATACCCGTGGCCGGCGGGAGGTTGTCGCCCAGATGCTCGACTACGCCGCAAACGCGAGAATTTCATTTAGTGCCGAGCGGATGGCCGCGTGGGTTGAGGAGGACGCACGGGTGCGCGGGACCAGTGCGGCCCAGGCGCTTTCGGACACCTTGGGCGTCGATGACCTCGATGCGTTCTGGGCGACGGTCGCTACAAACCTCGACGCGGAGCGCTTTCGGCTGATCTTCGTTTCGGACGTCATCGCTCCCGAGTTGAGGCGGATCATCGAGTTCCTCAACGGTCAGATGGCGAACACGGTGGTGCTGGCCATCGAGGTCAAGCAGTACGTCGACGACCAGGCGCGTCACCAGACGATTGTGCCTCGTGTCATCGGGAATACCGAGGCTGCGAAGCAGACAAAGGGAAGGCGGACATCGGCGCGACAGACTGACCGCGAGTCGCTTATCGCTGATCTGGCCGACGGCCCCCCAGGTGCTGCTGACGCTGCTCGGGGGCTGCTCGATTGGGGGGAGGTTCATCCCGACCTAAGCGTTCGCTGGAACCGTGCAGGGGACATCGGCCTAGCCGTTGGCTACTCGGGCCTGCTACGGGTCTGGGCCGAGGGTACGGTCGAGTTCAAAGTCAACACGCTGCGCAAGGTTGACGCTGCTTGGGATGATGACGAGCGGATCGAGGATCTCCTTCAGCGTCTCGAACTGATCGACGGCGTGGTGTTCAAAGGCATCCGGCGGCAGTGGCCGCGCACACCGCTTGCTCCGCTGGCGGACGCCAGCAAGCGGCGGACGTTTCTTGCTGTCATCGACGACGTCATCCAAGGACTGGACATCGAGTCCTGAGCTGACAGCGAAGCGAGGTACACGCTCGCCTTTCGTCCAAGCGAGCAGTCCGAGCGGCAGCACCCGAACCGTCGAGGGGGCAGTATGAGCGAAACGTCGAGGGCGGCAGTCTGAGCGGACCCGTTGCTCGTCGAAAATCAGCGCGATGTCGTGGACGGGTGTGGGTATCGCTAATTCGTCGTTAGCGGCCCGACCGCGACGGAGCTTGCTCGCCGCGCGATCATTGGCCGAGATCGCGACGTGAGGAGATGGTCATGGACAGTTGGGATATCCGCTCGCTGGCTATTGAGCCCCACCACCCGCAGGTGCTGCGCTCAGACGACGAGACCCGAGCGATCGCCATCTTGCTGCCCAGCGGGGAGCGCGTGAGACGATGAATCCTCGGCCGGTCATCTTCGACCTCGATGGGGTCCTCGTCGACTCCGAGCCCCTGTACGAGCGCGCCTTCCGGGCCTACCTCGACTCCTGTGGGCAGAGCGAAGATGCAGCACTGTTCTCAGTCACGCTGGGACGGCGTCGGATGGACTTCCTGGGGGAGCTCGCGGCCCACCTCGGTCATGACGAGGGCGATCTCGCGCGAGGACTCGATGCCGCCGAGGCGGGTTTCGAGCGTCTCGTCGAACCGATGCCGGGCGGGGCTGACGCCGTGGTCGCGCTGCGTGCCGATGGACGTCCGCTCGCACTGGCCACGTCGAGCGGTGCCGAGTTCGCCGCCAGGATTCTTCTGAGGCTCGGCATCCGAGAGCATTTCGACGCTGTCATCACGGGCGAGGAAGTGGAGCGCGGAAAGCCTGACCCCGCGATCTACCGGCTCGCAGCCGGTCGCTTGGGCGTTGCGGCGGAGAGCTGCATAGCCATCGAGGACACGCCCGTCGGGGTCGCGTCGGCGAAAGCGGCGGGGATGAGCTGCGTCGCCGTGCCGCACGGCCTCAGTGAGGCGGCGGGCCTTGGTCAGGCCGATGTGATCGCCGACGATCTGAGCGCTGCCGTCGGCGCGGCTCGCCGCCTCGACGACGGACAGGGCTTGGGGGCGGGCTCGCTCAGCCGCCCTTGCGGATGATGGTCTCGAGCTCGCCCTTCAGCTTGGACGCGGTCTCCTCCGGCGTCGTGTCGCTGAGGATGTTGCCGTTGAACGCTTTGGCCATCACCAGTGACATGTCCGAGTAGTACGGCGAGACCGGCGGCGTGGTCGTCGCCGGCACCACCTCCTTGCCGAGTCGTACCCCGGGAACCCTCTTGACGATCTGCGGATCGTCGTAGAGCGCCGCGCGGGTCGGCAGGTAGCTGCCGTCGAGCGCCATCGTCTTCTGCTGCGCGGGATCGGTCAGGTACTGGATCAGCCTGTAAGCCGCATCCTGATCCCCGGCCTTTGCGTTGATGAAGAAGTTGAATCCTCCACCGACGTTGACAGGCGCGATCCCCTGCGACGCGACGGGCAGCGGGGCCAGCCCGACCTGGGCCGCCGTGATGCTCGACTGCTTCTTGTCGCCCAGGAAGTCGTAGGCGTACGGCCACATCCGCATGAACACGGCGTCGCCGCGTAGGAAGGCACCTGACGCCTCGTCCTCCTTGAAGTTGGCGACCGCCTTGGGCGCGATCCCGTCGGAGACCAGCGACTGCTGGATCGTCAGGCCCTCGATCGCCTTCGGGCTGTCGACGATTACCGAGTCGCCGTTCAGGATGTCGCCGCCGGCCTCGCGGATGAACTCGATCCCGAGCACCGTGCCGCCCTCGTACTGGGCGCCCGTGAAGACGAACCCGTTGTCGGTGCCGGCATCCTTCTGCACCTTCGCCGCCATCATCCTGAGCTCGTCCCAGGTCTTCGGCGGCTCGCTGAAGCCGGCCGCCTCGAGCAGGTCGCTGCGGTAGTAGAGAAACCCGGCGTCGGTGAACCACGGCACCCCGTAGAGCTTGTCCTCGAACGTGTTGCCGGTGACCACCCCAGGGATGAACTTCGCCCGATCCGCGTCGGTGAACCGATCCGAGAGGTCCGAGATCCACCCGTTGCTCGCGAACTGCGGCGGCCAGATGATGTCGCCCATGATCACGTCGATGTCGGTGCCGCCGCCCTGGAACTGCGTCCGCAGTTGGTCGAAGGCCTGGCCGGTGTCGGAGGGCGTGATCCGCGTCGTGACCCTGCCATCGGGGTTTTGCTTGTTGAACGCGGCGATCTGTTTGGCGACGATCGCCTTGACGTCGGGGCTGATGTTCATCAGCACATCGCCGCTGCCGGCCTTGCTGGCGCCGCTGCCGCCGCACGCCCCCAGCCCGAACATCGAGACGGCGGCCGCCGTGCCGCCGCTGGCGATGAGGAACTGCCGGCGGTTGGTCGGCCGGCTGAACACGTTCCTGGGACTTGGTTGGCTTGGGTCGGTCGGGCTCATCACTGCTCCTTGATCGGGCGGTCTGCTGACCGCCGGGTGTTCTGCGGTGGACCGAAAGACAGTGCGGCTGCGACGCTCATCCCTTGAGGGCTCCCGCTGTCAAGCCCTGGACGATGCGGCGCTGGAAGGCGAGCACGACGAGCGCGATCGGCACCGTGATCACGAGCGCCGCCGCCGCCTGGGCGCCGTAGTCGACGGAATGGGTGGTCGCGAAGTTCGGGATCACCACGGTGGACGGCCAGTGATCGGAGTCGAAGAGGAATGTGTTCGCGAACAGGAACTCGTTCCAGGTGACGATGAACGCGATGATCGCCGCCGTGGCAACGCCGGGGGCGGCGATCGGCAGGATCACCTTGCGGAAGGCATGCCACGTGCTCGCGCCGTCGACCTTCGCCGCGTCCTCGAGGTCACGAGGCAGCTGGCGGAAGAACGCGCTCATGATCCAGACCGTCAACGGCAGGACGAACACCGTGTCGGTGATGATCACCGCCCCGTAGCTGTTGAGCAGCTGGAACGTCTTGAACTCGATGAACAGCGGTGCGATCACCGCCACGGCCGGGAAGAAGGCGAGCGCGAGGATGCCGGTCATCAGGAAGGTGCGAAAGCGGAATCGGAGTCGAGCGAAGGCGTACGCCGCCGGGGCCCCGAGCAACAGGCATGCGAAGGTCGTCGACCCGGCGATCAGCACGCTGTTGAGCAGGCCGCGGACGAAGGTCGGATCGCTGAAGATCGTGTCGTAGCTCGACAGCGTCGGGTGCCTGGGAAGAAGCGGCGGCGGGGACGCGAACAGCTCGGCCTTCGGGACGATGCTCATCTTCAGGACCCAGAGGATCGGCGCGATGCTGAGGACGACGAGCAGGGTCGCCGAGATGTAGAAGCCGAGGCCGACGCCGCCTGAGCTGCGCCGGCGCTGCTTGAGGGCTGCCGCCCTCATCGCTCGTCCGCCGTTCGAGTGCCGAGAACCGTGATGAAGAAGAGCGCGATCCCGACCGCGGCGAAGAAGGTGAACACGGCAGCCGCGGTGCCGGGAGCGAAGTCGAGCTGACTGATCCGCACCCCCTCGAACGTGTAGGTCGAGAGCGAGTCGAGCTGGCGGTCGGTCATCACCCAGAAGAGGTCGTAGACGCCCCACGCCTCGAGGGTGCGAAACAGCAGCGCGACGAGGATCGTCGGTTTGAGCAGCGGCAGGGTGATCGAGCGGAGCCGGCGAACCGCGCTCGCCCCGTCAACCTGCGCGGCCTCGACGATGTCCTTCGGCAGCGTCTGCAGGCCGGCGAGCAGGAGTAGGGCCATGAACGGGGTCGTCTTCCAGACGTCGACCAGGATTGCGGCGATCAACAGCGACGTGCGGTTTGAGAGGATCGGGCTGTTGGCGAGCCCAAGGCTGTGAACGACGTAGGAGACGATGCCGACCTGGTCTTGGAGCATCAGCCTCCACATCAGCGCCGAGACGACGACCGGGAACGCCCACGGGAGCAGCACGGCCGTGCGCACCACCCCACGGCCACGGAACGCCTGATTTAGGCCCAGCGCGATGCCGAGCCCGAGCACGAGCTCGATGCTGACGCTGACCACCGTGAACAGGGCGGTGTTGAACAGCGCCCCCGTGAACTTCGCGTCCTGGAAGATCTCGCGGTAGTTGGCGAGACCGACCCAGGCACCGGCTCCGGTGATCTTGGCCGCATGGAGGCTGAGGTAGACCGAGTAGGCGACAGGGAAGAACGCGACCGCGACAATCAGCAGGACCGCCGGGGAGACCATGAGGCGAGCCGTTCGTCGCTCATCAGCGCCCGAGCTCCGGCGTTTCCTGGGCGCGTCACGCGAGCGTCTGGACTCCTGCGAGCCGGTCGTCCGCGCTTGGGTCCTGGATCGGCGGCTCATCGGTCCGCGCCGGGGTCGGTGTCGATGACAACGCCCTCGGAGCCGGCGAGCTCGATCGCACCGTCCACCCGCCGGCCCTCGTGGGCTCGGTGGGTGGAGATCACGATCATCCCGCGTGCGTCCAACTGGATCTCGACCGGATCGGCGCTGAGGTTCAGCGCGATCAGCTTGCGGTCCGACCGGTCGACGCGCTCGTAGCTGATGCAGTCCGCGGCCGTGATCTCGATCGCCTCGTAGCTGCCGTGATGGATCGCCGCGCTCTCGCGGCGCAGCGCGATGAGCCGGCGGTAGAGGTTGAGGCTGGAATCGGGGTTTGCGAGTTGCGCCTCGACATTGATCTGATCGACCTCCCGATTGACGGGGAGCCACATGTCCTTCGGCGCTGCGGTCGAGAAGCCACCGGTTGGCCCGCCGGTCCACGCCATCGGCGTGCGGGTGGGATCACGTGAGATCCCACCGGTGGTGAAGGCGAAGTGATCCCGTTGACGCTCGCGGGGAACGTCCTGGTCGACCATCCCGAGCTCGTCGCCGTAGAGCAACGTGGGCGACCCCCGTAGGGTGAGGAGCAGAACAGCGGCGACGCGCGCCTGATCGCGTCCGATCCGCGTCGCGAGGCGCTTGCGGTCGTGGTTGCCGAGCGCGAGCACCGGCCAGGCGCCCTGCGGCAGTGCGCCCTCGAGACCGGCGATGGCCTCCCGCTGTGCCTCGGCCTCCCACGGGGTCTCGATGAGCTGGAAGGCGAACGGCAGATGCAGGCCGTCCAGCCGCCGACCGTAGTACTCGGCCCAGTCCTGCCACCCCATCGCCTCGATCTCACCGATCGTGACCCTGTCGCCGTACTCGTCGAGGACCGCACGGATCTCGGCGAGCACGTCGTGCACATCGGGATGGCGGCGGTCGTGGACGTGCAGCTGGGAGGCGAAGTCGGGATGCTGGATGTCGTAGACGTTCCCCACGGCTCCCTCGGGAGCGGGAGGGTTGTCGCGCAGCTCGGGGTCCTTCATCAGCATGTGGGCAACGTCGATCCGGAAGCCGTCGGCGCCGCGATCAAGCCAGAAGCGAAGGACGTCGAGGAGGGCCTCGCGGACCGCGGGCTCGCGCCAGTTCAGGTCGGGTTGCTCGACCAGGTGGGAGTGCAGGTAGTACTGACCGGTGGTCGCGTCGAGCTCCCAGACCGACCCGCCGGCTTCGCTCGTCCAGTTGTTCGGCGGCCCGCCGTCAGCCGACGGATCCGCCCAGACGTACCAGTTGCGCTTAGAAGCCTCGCGCGAGGAGCGCGAGGCGGCGAACCAGGGATGCTGGTCTGAGGTGTGGTTGGGGACGTAGTCGACGAGGATCCGCAGACCCCGCCGGTGGGCCTCCTCGATCAGCCGATCGAACGTGTCGAGATCGCCGAAGATCGGGTTGACGTCGGTGAAGTCGGTGATGTCGAAGCCCTGGTCGAGCAGCGGTGAGGGAAAGAACGGACCGACCCAGATCGCGTCGACCCCGAGCGTCTCGCCCAGGTAGTCGAGGCTCTCGATCAGGCCCGTGAGATCGCCGATCCCATCGCCGTTGCCGTCACGAACGCTCGGCAGGTGGTTCTCGTAGATGACCGCTCCGCGCCACCAGTCGGCTGGGGCCTCGCCCGCGACCTGTTCACCTGCGACCTCAGACGAACGATCCACCGGCCACCGCCCTCGCTTCCTGGGCAAAGCGCTCGACCGCGTCACGATTCAGCTCGAACCCGAGACCGGGCTTGGTCGGCAAGGGGATCTGGCCGTCCACCATCTGCAGCTCGTCACCGGTCAGCTCCTTGCGCATCGGCGACTCCGACAGCTCGGAGGGCAGGAACTCGATGTAGTCGCAGTTCGGCGTAACCGCGGCGAGATGCGCGGCCGCCGCGATCGAGATCCCGGTCTTCCACAGGTGCGGGACGACGCGCAGGCCCATCTCGTCGGCCATCTCTGCCACCCGCTTGGCCTCGGTCAGCCCGCCAACCCGGCCGATGTCTGGCTGGGCCACGTGGATCTTGCCGTATTTCATGAGGTCCCTGTGCTCGAAGCGGGTGGTCAGCCACTCGCCGGCGGCGATCGGGATCGGCTGCTCCGTGCACACCCGGGCGTAGCCTTCGAGGTCGTCTGGCCAGAGCGGCGTCTCGACGAAGCACAGGTCGAATTGGCGCCAGTCGGCGAGCACGCGGAGTGCTGTGTCGGCGTCGGGGAACGCGTATTGGACGTCGACCATGAGCGCGGTCTGCGGGCCGATCGCGGCTCGTACCTCCGAGAGGACCTGGGTGCTGCGCTGCCACGGCTCGCGCAGACCCGTGTGCGCGTAGGGACCCTCGAGGGTGACCTCTGCCTTGACGGCACGGAATCCCGCGTCGACGGCCTTTCGCGCCCACTCGACCATCGACTCCACGTACTCGTCGAACGAGGAGACCTCAGGCTGAAGCGAGGCATACGGGGTGATCTTGTCGGTGACGGCGTCGCCTAGGAGCTGGTAGCAAGGCTTGCCAAGCGCCTTGCCGCGCAGATCGTGCAGCGCCATGTCGAGCGCCCCGATCGCGTTGATGACGGCTCCGCGACGGCCGTTCATCGCAGAGCCGACGTAGAGCTTCTCCCAGAGCGCCTCGACCTCGAGCGGATCCTCTCCGATCAACATCTCGGAGAGTCCGAGGCCCATGTTGTGGGTGCCTGGAGCCTCAATGCAGGCCCGCGCGATCCATGGGTTGACGTCGGTCTCCCCGATCCCGGAGATCCCCTCGTCGGTGTGGATCTCGACCACGATGTCGTCCTGCGCCGAGCTCGCGGCAGTCGTGTCAAAGGCCGGCTGAACCAGGACATGACAATCGATCTGGCTGATTCGCAACTCGACTACCGCCTCTCTGGGATGAGCGTCAATGGGTGCTTGGTCAGCGGTGTGGCTCCGCCCGCATCGATGACCGCCAAGTGCTCGAGGCGAACGCCGAAGCCGTCGGAGTAGGCGCCGGGCTCGAGAGCCACGACCATCCCGCACTCGAGGACGACGTTGTTGCCGGGGACGAACCACGGGAGCTCCTGAGCGCAGACACCGACGCCGTGGCCGGTGTGGTGGGGGCACCGGAGCCCGGCTGCGGCCAGCCGCTCGCGGATCGCCGCGTCAACCTCGCCGACGCTGACGCCGGGCCGGGCTGCGGCGAGTCCGCATTGGAGCGCGGACTCGATCACGGCGAGGCGATCGGCCAACGCCGGCGAAGGAGCTCCGCAGACGAGTGTCGCGCACGAATCGGCCCAGTAACCGTCGCGCTCCGGGGCCAGATCGAACAGCACCGGGTCGCCGTCGGCGAGCCTTGCGTCGCTCGGCGGTTCGCCGATCAGCGCGGTCCGCGCGCCGACCATCAGATCGACGCCGGCGCGATCGCCAGCGCCGCCGGCCGCCTCGATCTGCCGTGCCGCGGCCGCCCAGAGCTCGAGCTCGCTAACCCCCGGTTCCAGCGCCTCGCGCAGACCACGGTGGCCGGCCTCGACGAGCTCCGCAGCCGCCCTGATCCGCAGCAGCTCGCCCGGGTCCTTGACCGCTCTGACGGCGGCGATCGCCGCGGTCAGCTCCGTGAAGCGAGCATCTCGGGCGCCAGCCCGGCCAGCGAACCAGATCCGCGGTGAGCCCTGCGGGGAACCGTCACCTTCAGCGCCGGTCTCGGCGCTCGTGGCCGGAACGATCCGGCCCGATCCGTCACTGATCTGCAGCCACGAGCCGCCCGGGTCGGCCACTCCGAGCCAGCGCATGGTCGGCGGATCGCAGATGATCACCTCGCCGATGCCGGCGCGCTCGGCAAGGGTCGCGACCTTCGTGATCCGCTCCTCCTCGAGGTGGGTGGTCGCGGCGCTCACACGGTCACCGAGGCCTTCGCGAGCACGCCACCGTCGCACGCGATCGCGGCACCAGTCATGTAGGAGGCCTGATCGGAGAGCAGCCACAGCGCCGGGTGGGCGATCTCGCCGGGCTGGGCGAGCCGGCCAAGGGGCACCTCGCGGTCGATCGTCGCCCGCATCTCGGCCACCTCCGCCTCGGGCACGTTCGCCCACATCAGCTTGGTCTCGGTCGGGCCGGGGAGCAGCGCGTTCGCGCGGATCCCGTGACCCGCGTAGTCGAGCGCGATGGAGCGGGCGATCGCGTTGATCGCGGCTTTCGACGCTGAGTAGGCGCCCGAGCCGCCTGCGGTGCCGACGAGCCCGAGTGGGGATGAGACGCAGACGATCGAGCCGCTTCCCGCCGCGATCATCGCCGGCAGGCAGGCACGGCAGACCAGGAAGGTTCCGCGCAGATTCGTCGCGATCACGGCGTCGAAGCGCTCCGGAGCGAGTTCGTGGATGAGCCCGCCGCGATCGACCGCCGCGGAGGTCACGAGGCCCAGCGGGGCGCCGAAACGCTCGGTCGCCTCGGCGACCGTGGACGCGACCTGCTGCTCGTCGGAGACGTCGCAGACGAACGGCGCGATTCGGTCCTCACGCCCTTCGCCGAGCGCTGCCAAGGTCTCGTCCAGGGCTTCCCGGCGCCGACCGACGATCGCCAGCTTCAGGCCCGCATCCAGCGCCGCCGAGGCGACGGCGCGGCCGATACCGCTCGTCGCGCCGGTGACGAGGAGGGTGTCGTGGATCGCCGTGAAGCTCATGTCAAGAATGCCGGCCCTCGCTCATCAGGTGGTCTGATGACCTGATGATAGGCTACCTTGAAGCCGGGTGACCCGCCATGTCAACTGACCACACCTTCACCCTCTCGCCCGTTGCCCGCAGCAGCCTGGCCGAGACGGTCGCCCATCAGCTACTCGAGGAGATCCGTGCCAAGCGCCTGGCACCGGGCACGAAGCTGCCGTCCGAGCGTCACCTGATGAACGCACTCGGTGTCGGGCGCTCGAGCATCCGCGAGGCGATCAACGGCTTGGCGATGCTCGGGGCCGTCGAGGTCCGCCACGGACAAGGGGCGTTCGTGACCGAGACCGCGAGCGGGATCGCTCCCTCCCGGGCGATCGCTGTCGCCCTCGCGCGGGGCGTGACCCGCGAGCTCTTCGAGGCGAGGCGGCTGGTCGAGACAGAGACCGCGTGCCGCGCGGCGGAGCGTCGTACCGACGTCGACCTGGCCGAGATCGCGCAGGCGATCGCCGATCACGAGACCGCGGTCGCCGCAGGCGCCTCGGCAGTCGAGCCGGCCGTCCGCTTCCACGTCGAGATAGCCGAGGCAGCCCACAACGAGGTCCTCGCGGGGTTCGTGGGCTCGTTCGCTCAGCTGCTTGGGCAGCGCGGGCCGGTCCTCGAGGAGATAGACGGCTACCGGGAGTGGGAGATCGAACAACACCGCTCCGTCTATGAGCCGGTCAAGGACGGCGATGCGGAGCTCGCAGGCGAGCGGATGCGCGCACATCTCGACGCCGTCGTCGTCTACCACGAACGGGTCGGGCTCAAGTGAGCAAAGCCTCCCCGTCCTCCGAGGAGCAGGTCCTACCGCTCCGCGACGCGGGCGAGTGCGCCTTCGACGTCCTGTCTCTCGGAGAGGTCATGCTGCGTCTCGATCCCGGCGAGGGCCGGATCCGCACGGCTCGCAGCTTCCGCGCCTCCGAGGGTGGCGGCGAGTACAACGTCGCTCGCGGCCTCTGCCGCGTATTCGGCCTGCGCTCGACGCTGGTGACGGCACTGGCCGACAACGAGGTCGGTCACCTGCTCGAGGAGCTGATCCTCGCCGGCGGCGTCGACACCGCCTTCGTCCAGTGGATCCCCTACGACGGGATCGGACGCAGCGTCCGCAACGGGCTGAACTTCACCGAGCGTGGCCTCGGGGTGCGCGGTGCCCTCGGCGTCTCTGATCGCGGCAACTCCGCGACGTCACAGCTCGTCGCCGGCCAGCTCGACTGGGAGCACATCTTCGGTGAGCTCGGGGTCCGCTGGCTTCATACGGGCGGGATCTTCGCCGGCCTCTCGGAGTCCACCCCGGAGGTCGCGCACGAGGCGATGGTCGCCGCCCGCCGCCACGGCACGGTCATCTCCTACGACCTCAACTACCGCCCCAGCCTGTGGATGGCGATCGGTGGCCCCGAGCGCGCCCAGGAGGTCAATCGCCGGCTCGCCCCGCTCGTCGACGTGATGATCGGCAACGAGGAGGACTTCACGGCGAGCCTCGGGCTCGCCGTCGACTCGGTCGACGCCGGGCTGACCAACCTCGACGCTGACAGCTTCAAGCGGATGATCGAGACGGCCGGGGAGCTGTTTCCGAACTTCCGGGTCATCGCCACGACCCTGCGCTCAGTGAAGTCGGCGACGGTCAACGACTGGGGGGCCGTCGCCTGGTCACGCAGCGGCGGCTTCGTGGAGGCGACCCCGCGGCCCGACCTGCAGATCCTCGACCGGGTGGGGGGCGGGGACTCGTTCGCCTCCGGCCTGGCCTACGGGCTGATGGAGACCAGCGACCTGCAGCAGGCGGTCGAGCTCGGCGCGGCGCACGGCGCCCTGGCGATGTCGACGCCCGGGGACACGTCGATGGCCACACTCGACGAGGTGATCGCCCTGGCCGGCGGCGGAGGTGCCCGTGTCCGGCGTTAGCCCGCCCGTGGACATCCTCGAGGCGATTGCGCAGCAGCGCATCGTCCCCGTGCTCAGGAACTGTGACCCGGATGACGCGATCGCGACTGGCCGGGCCTGCGCACAGGCCGGGATGCGGGTGATCGAGCTGACCCAGTCGATCCCGGACGTCGGGAGCGCCGTTCGTGCCCTTGTCGAGCAGGACGATCTGATCGTCGGGGTCGGCACGGTCGTCGAACCCGACCAGGTGCGCGCCAACGTCGGCGTCGGGGCGCGTTTCATCGTCTCCTACGCCTTCGACGAGCGCGTGGTCGAGACCGCGCTCGAGCTCGGTGTTGCCGTCATCCCGGGTGCTCTCACCGCCACGGAGGTGGCACGCTGCAGGCACGCCGGCGCGTCCGCCGTGAAGCTCTTCCCCGCGCGACTGATCGAGCCGTCCTACCTCGGCGATCTGAGAGCGGTGATGCCGGGGATTGAGTTCATGGTCACCGGCGGCATCCCCTCGACCGCGGAGGGGATCCGCCCATGGCTCGACGCCGGCGCCCTCGCGGTTGGCGTGGGCAGCGCATTGGGCAGTGCCGGGGAAGATGGCGCCGACGAGGTCGCTCGCCGTTGCCACGAGGTCTTGGAGCACGTCTCGGCTGCCGAGCGAGCCGGGTAAAGGAGAGCGCATGGCGGACGTGGAGCTGATCAACGTCAGCAAGGTGTACGGCGACAAGCACGAGGCGGTCAGAAACGTCGACCTGCACATCGCCGACGGCGAGTTCCTGATCCTCGTCGGCCCTTCGGGGTGCGGCAAGTCGACGGTGCTGCGCATGATCGCCGGACTCGAGGATGTCACCGACGGCGAGCTGCGCATCGGCGGCGAGGACGTTACCGACCGGCCGGCGAGGGCTCGCGACATCGCGATGGTCTTCCAGAGCTACGCGCTCTACCCGCACATGACCGTTCACGACAACATGTGCTTCGCGCTGAAGGTCGCGAAGATCCCCAAGGAAGAGATCGAGCTGCGGGTCAAGGAAGCCGCGGCGATGCTCGACCTCACCGAGCATCTCGACCGCAAGCCCGGACAGCTCTCCGGCGGGCAGCGCCAGCGAGTGGCGATGGGGCGAGCGATCGTCCGTGAGCCGAAGGCGTTCCTGATGGACGAGCCGCTGTCGAACCTCGACGCAAAGCTCCGCGTGCAGATCCGTGCTCAGATCGGCCTGCTCCAGCAGCGCCTCGGGGTGACGACCGTGTACGTCACCCACGACCAGACCGAGGCGATGACGCTCGGCGACCGGGTTGCCGTGATGCGCGATGGCGTGATCCAGCAGCTCGGCTCCCCGACCGATCTCTACCAGTGCCCGGAGAACCTGTTCGTCGCCGAGTTCATCGGCTCGCCGGCGATGAACCTGGTCCCGGCGTCGATCGACGGGGGGCGGCTGACGCTCCCGTTCGGCGAGACCGCGCTGTCACCAACGCACGGACTCAACGGCGCGTCGCAGAAGCTGATCGCAGGCCTGCGCCCCGAGAGCTTCGAGGACGCGGCGCTCGTCGGCGGTGGATCGCCGACGCAGCTCAGGTTCCAGGCCCAGATCGAGGTGCTCGAGTCGGTCGGCTCGGAGATCTACGTGCATTTCCAGCCCCCGGACGGCAGCGCAACGGGTCGCCTGGAATCCGGATCCGCGGGCACGGCTGAGGGGCTCGCGACACGCCTCACCGCGAGACTCGACGCGAGATCGCAGATCCGCGAGCAGACGAGCGCCGAGCTGACCCTCGACGCGACGCAGGTTCACCTGTTCGATCCCGAGACCGGCGAGCGGGTCGGCTAGCGTCGATCGGCCACACCGCGACGCCTGATCGCTCGACGCGGGCGACAGACCCCCCCGACTAGCCGCACGGGGAGTGCGCCTATTCGCTGCGATCCGGTACGCCGACAGAGTGCGCCAATGAAATGGCGACGCGCACTGCTCCGTTTCGTCCGTTGCGGAAGCGCTGGCGTCCGTCCGCGACGATGCTCCTGGCGCCGGATGACTTTGAGACGTTGGCGGTTGAGCTAGCCGCCGGCCGACCTCAAGGCAGCCCAAGAGGAAGCGGCCAAGCTCACGAGGAGTGCCGCAAGGAGGTCATCGGCCACATCGTGGAAAGCGGGACGGGCCTCGCCAACGAGGTCGAGGTGCTGCGCGAGCGCGTGGACTCGTCGGAACGAGGGGCTAGCGACCCCTACTCCATCCCGAAGTCGAAGATGTTCTCATGCCCGTTCGGACAGACGATGACGCCGTACGGCGTGCTGCCGTCCGCGTAGGGGAGGTCGCCGTCCCCGCGTGCCAGCGGCTCTTCGCAGACCCAACATTTATCGGTGCGGCGCTTTCTGCTGGGGTCGTTCACGTCGTAGAGGTTCCCGTTTTCGTCTCGGAACCAAGGCCCGGCCCCGCACTGGACTGTGCCGAACGACGCCGTTGGAATGGAGCCGTGGCATTCGTAGCGCGAGCCGTCGCCGTAGAAGTCCTTCATCATCGTCTTGCAGACGGGACAGGGTGTCGGTGAGCCGCCCATGCGTCGAGTATCACGATTCCGCGCCCGTGTGGCCAAATGCAGTATCTGAAGGCGGGTTACTTGGACCCATTTCGTGGGTTCCAGCGGTCGTGAGTGGTCTCATTGCGCATGCGCGCCACGTCGTAGAACGCTGGCATGCCAGGAGCATCGTGACGGCGGCTGGCGGCGCTTCCGCAATCCATGCGACTGAGCAGCGCGGCCGCCGTTGGGGCAGAGTTCCCCCTTCGCGTGCGAGCGACGGCGCCGCGGCTTGCTGCGAGCAGGAGCGCGACCCGGGGTTGATCGGGGGAACGCGCGGGTTGTGCCGGACAGGTGCGGTCCCTATCGGTGCGCGCAGCTTGCCAGGAACAGCGCGCGAAGCTGCGCGATGAGTTTGCGCGACTCAGCCCCTCGCAGCGCAAGCGACGTGCGCGCGAATTCATGGCCGAGCTAGTCCCCATCTCCCTTTCGACGCGAGGCTTCTGGGGCGCCTGGACGCTGCACTTTGAACCATTGATCGACGACGACGAGTATTGACGAGAAGCGGCAGGCTCCGGGCCTGGCGCGGTCCTTCGTGCCGGCGAGAGCTCTGCTCCTCGACGTCTGCGGCACTCCAGCGCGGAGTTCTCCTCTCGACCCGTTGGCGCACTTCGACGTCGCCGCTCCCAGAAGCCCGAGCCGCCGCGGGACCAAAGCGGCCGCGATGAGGTCCGTGACCTCATCGCGGCAGCGCTCCTGGCCACGTCCCGCAGAAAAGGCAGCGCCGCCGACGCCCCCAACCCGCGAGCCACGTATCGCAGACGACCAGCCCGGCGCCCGCTCCCGAGCGCGTGCTGTAGGCCGGCAGCGGTGGGAGGGGACCGGCGAGGAGCTCGTCCGAAGGACCCGAGCGGTCCCCTTCCATCCGCGGCCGGCCTCCCACGCCGCCGACCCCACCCGCAAACAGAACTACGCCGCCGCCGCCACCTTGCGCCGCCCGCGGCGCACCTTCGGCGACGCCGGCTCCACGCCCGCCTCGCGCAGGAAGTCACCGGTGTAGGAGCCGGGCGTGCCGGCCACCTCCTCGGGCGTTCCGGCGGCAACGACCGAGCCGCCCTCCTCCCCACCCTCGAGTCCCATGTCGATGATCCGGTCGGCCGTCTTGATGACGTCGAGGTTGTGCTCGATGACGACGACGCTGTTGCCCGCGTCCACGAGCCGGTGCAGCACCTCCAGCAACTTCTGGATATCGGCGAAGTGCAGGCCGGTGGTCGGCTCGTCGAGGATGTAGAGCGTTCGGCCGGTCGCGACCTTCGAGAGCTCGGTCGCGAGCTTCACCCGCTGCGCCTCGCCGCCCGACAGCGTCGTCGCCGGCTGACCGAGCCGGATGTAGCCCAGGCCGACCGCGTTGAGCGTCTCCAGACGGCGGCGGATCTTCGGGATGTGCTGGAAGAACTCGAGCGCCTCCTCGACGGGCATATCGAGCACGTCGGCGACCGTCTTGCCTTTGAAGCGGACGTCGAGCGTCTCACGGTTGTAGCGCTTGCCGTGGCACTGCTCGCACGGGACGTAGACGTCGGGCAGGAAGTGCATCTCGATCTTGATCTG
>JAWVGM010000136.1:0-9398 GCA_033855075.1 Solirubrobacteraceae bacterium
CGCTGACCGAGGAACGTCGGCAGGGCGATCGCGGCGAGGATGCCGATGATCAGAACAACGACGAGGAGCTCGATGAGCGTGAAGCCCTTCTCGTCCTGAGCGCGGGTGCGCAGGTTATGCAGCATGAGATGATCCCTCCAGGATCTGTGTGGTCCATTGCGCTCGAGCCTTCAAGCTCGAACACGGCCTTTCATCGGCTGTGGAGCGATTCGCTTCACCCCCGCCCGCCCGGGGTGGACAGATGAAGGACGGCGATGAGGGAAGCTGTGGCGATGATGCAGCGCGTCACCCTCGTCCTGCTCGGCCTGCTCGTGCTGACCGTGATCTTCGCCTTCGTCGTCCCGCAGCCCGAGCGCCCGGACGATCCGACGCCGCGGACGACCGGCGCGGCCGCCTCCGGCGAGCCGCTCTCGGAGACCGTTCAGGGGACGTTGCCGCGCGACAAGGAGGTGCGCGCACATGTGGGCGACGTGATCGAGCTCACGGTCACCGCGAAGGAGCCCGACAGTGCGACGGTCGCGGCATTCGGCGTGACCGACGCGGCGTCGCCGGGCGCCCCCGCCCACTTCTCGTTCGTGGCCGACTTCGCCGGCCGCTACCCCGTCCGGCTGCTCCTCACGAACGAGCGGGTCGGATGGCTCATCGTCAAGTAGAGGGTTATGCCCGGCGTGCGGCCTGCGCGTCGTGGCCGGGCAGCTGGACGCCGCCGCCCTCGCACCACGGGCACGTCACGGTCCGCTGCTCACCGCCCAGACTCGAGATGACCTGGCCGCGTCCCCGGCACGGAGCGCACGGCATCGGCTTGGCGGGCGCGGCGGGCGTGTCGGCATCGGTGGTGACCATGTACCAGACGCTAGACCATCGTGAGGCCGTGGCCGGCCCGGCGGCTGGACGTTTGTCCGATCCAGAACTTGGAGTTATGGGCCTGCGAGATCCCGCACCCCAGGTATGCGGGCGTTCGCCTGGCAGACGTGCGCGAAGCAGCCTGAAACGGCTGGACTTGCCCTTGTGCGCTCGGCACAATGACTCGTATGCCGGACGGTATGGATGCCAACGGAGGAAGATCGGCGCGCGGGAGGAAGCCTGGCCGTATGAACGATAGGTCGCGACGGCGATCGTCGCTTGAGATGTTCGTCTGTGTACTGCTCGTCGCGGCGCTGGCCGGTCAGCCCGCGTGGGGTGACGACGAGAGGGGCGCAGACTCGGCCGGCCCGCCGACGATGGTCGTCACGCCGCCGCCTCCCCCTGCCCATTCGGCGACGTCCGGGAAGGCCAAGAAGGCCGCGAAGGCCAAGAAGGCCACCACCAAGAGGACAACGGTCAGGAGGGCCAAGAGGGCCCACCGCACGTCCAGGAAGGCTCACCGCACGTCCAGGAAGGCCACGGCGGTCAAGACGAAGGCCGCGAAGAAGAAAGCGCACAGGACCAAGGCGCACAGGACCAAGGCGCACAAGAAGTCCAAGGCGACGGCGCGCCAGGAGAGCGTGCCGACGGAGCCGCCGGTCGATAACCCTCCCCCGCCCCCGCCTCCGCCGGCCGCGGACGAGCCCGATCCGACCCCGCCGGCCGAGAGCGATCCGGCGCCGGTGCCCGTGCCGGAGGCCCCGCCGGAGGCTGGCGCCGAGGTCACTCCTCCGCCGCCGCCGGCCGCTGCCGACGAGCCGCCGCCCGCGGACATCCCGGTGGCGCCGACGCCCGAGGAGTCGCCGATCCCACCGGGCTCGGACCTCGTGCCGACGGATCGGATCCCGTCTGATGTCGCGCCGGCCGAGCCGGAAACGGCGGTGCCCGGGAGCCTCGCCAAGAAGATCACCGACACGCCGTTCCTCTCCGATCCGGGCGGGTCGCAGGGCGCGGGCAACCCATCCGGCACGACACCGGGCGGCCAGACGGCGACCAACGACGGAGGGTCGAGCCCGAGCGGCGCGCTCGGTCCCAGCAGCCCGACCGGTGGCGCGCTCCCCGGCGTGCTCGTCGCGCCCGGCTCGGTGGCCGGCAACGCGGGCACGCCGTCGTCGAACCCCGTCGTCGCGGGACCGCGGCTGCTCCCGGCCGCGACCGACATCTTCGCCCAGCGCACCGGCGCGAGCACGTCGCGGGCTCCGCGCGGCGCAACGAGCAACGTCGGCACCCTGCGCCAGCCGTCGAGCATCGGCCTCAACAAGGTCGCCAGCCTCGTCAAGGACATCCCCACGTGGATCAAGCTCGCGCTCGCGGGACTCCTCGCGCTCGTGCTGGCGCTCGGCGCCTACACCGTGCTCGCGGCCGCCCGCACGCGCCGGCTCGAGCGCCAGCGCGCGAAGCTCATGGAGGACATCGGCCTGCTCCAGGCCGCGCTCCTGCCGGCTGTCCCGGGCCGCCTGGGGGCGCTGCTGACCACCGTGGCCTACCGCCCCGCGGACGGGCCTGGCGCGGGCGGAGACTTCTACGATGCCTTCGCGCTCTCGGACGGGCGCGTCGGGCTGCTGCTTGGCGACATCTCCGGCCACGGACGTCAGGCGCTCGCCAAGACCACGCTCGTCCGGTTCACCGTACGCGCGCACCTGGAGGCCGGGATGAGCCCGCGCGAGGCGCTGGCGATCTCGGGCCGCTCGCTCGATGGGCGGCTGGCCGACGACTTCTCGACGGTCATCGCGGCGATCCACGACCCGGTGAAGGGCACGCTCACGTACGCGAGCGCCGGCCATCCGCCGCCGCTCGTCGCCGGGCCACACGCCCACGAGCCGGTGACCGCATCGTCCGCGCCCCCGATCGGCGCCGGGTTCCCGACCGGTCAGCGCCAGACCGTGCTTCCGATGCCCGAGGGCACGACCGTCTGCGTCTACTCCGACGGCCTGCTCGAAGCGCGCGTCGACGGTGACGTGCTCGGGCGCGAGCGTCTGCGCGCGTGGCTGCACGAGCTCGGCCCGCAGGCCACCGCGAAGGCCCTGCTCGACCTCGTCGTGCAGCGTGCCGATCGCGTCCCCGACGACCTCGCGGCCGTCGTCCTGCACGCCGCCCCCGGCGCTACCGCCCCGGCCGCCCGCGTGGAGCAGCTCAAGCTCGACGTGCTCGACGTCGAGGGCCCCGAGCTGGACGGCTTCCTGAAGGCATGCGGCGTCTCGCGGGCAGACCGCGCGATCACCGGCCGGCGCGTCTCCGAGCAGCTTGCGGTGAGCGGCGGCGTCGTCGTCGAGGTCCGCATCGGTGAGCACCCCATGGTCAGCGTCGCCTCGATCGGCGATCACACCGCGAGCGGTGCGCGGTCGGCCTCGCGCGTCCGCTGAGCACCTCCGGTACCGCAACCGCCGCCGGCCGCTACGCGCCGTCGCCGACCGGGACACTGCACCTCGGCAACCTCCGCACGGCCCTGCTGTCCTGGCTCTTCGCCCGCTCGCAGGGCGCCTCGTTCGGGCTGCGAATCGAGGACCTCGATGCCGGCCGCGTGCGCGCCGGCCTGGCCGAGGCGCAGCTCGCCGACCTGGAGGCGATCGGGCTGGACTGGGACGGGCCGGTCGCGCGCCAGTCCGAGCGCACCGCCCTGTACGCGGAGGCGCTGGACGCCCTCGAGCGCGAGCGGCTCGTCTATCCGTGCTACTGCACGCGGGCGGAGATCCGCGAGGCCGCGTCCGCCCCGCACGGTCCGCTGCCCGACGGCGCCTACCCGGGGACCTGCCGCGAGCTGACCGCCGGCCGGCGACGCGAGCGCGAGGCCGCCGGGCGGCCTCCCGCGCTGCGCCTGCGGGCCGGCGACGCCCGGATCGCGTTCACCGACCGGCTGCTCGGGTCGCACGCGGGCCACGTCGACGACTTCGTCCTGCGCCGCAACGACGGCGCATTCGCCTACAACCTCGCGGTCGTCGTCGACGACGCCGCCCAGGGCATCGGCGAGGTCGTGCGCGGCGCGGACCTGCTCGACAGCACCCCGCGCCAGATCCACCTCGCGCGTGCGCTCGGCGTTCACGTTCCCGCCTACGCGCACGTCCCGCTCGTCCTCGGGCCCGACGGCGCGCGGCTGGCCAAGCGCCACGGCGCGGTGACCCTGGGCGATCGCGCCGCCGCGGGCGAGTCCGCGCTCGACGTCCGCGGGCGACTTGCCGTGTCGGTGGGGCTCGCTCGCCCGGGCGAGTCACCGGGGCTCGACGAGCTGGTTGCGCGCTTCGATCCCGAGACCCTGCCACGCGAGCCCACGATGCTTGACGCGACCCAATAGCCTGCCCTTGACGTGAGCGATCTGGCAGGCAACACGGACGTTCAAGAGCTTGCGGAGCTCGCGAGCCAGGGAGGGCGTCTCGGCATCGACACGGAGTTCATGGGCGAGGGTCGCTACCGCACGCTGCTGTGCCTCGTCCAGGTCGCCGTGCCCGACGCCGCGGGCGGCGTCCGGATCGAGGTCTTCGATCCGCTCGACGAGACGCTGGACCCGCGGCCCCTCGCCGCGGTGCTCGCGGACCCCGCCGTGGAGATCATCATGCACGCCGGTCGCCAGGACGTCGCGCTGCTGCGGCGCGTCTGGGAGACCGAGATCACCAACCTCTTCGACACGCAGCTCGCCGCCGGGTTCGCGGGCCTGCGCGCCCAGCTCGGCTACGAGGCGCTGCTCCACGAGCTGCTCGACGTGCATCTGGCCAAGAGCGCGAGCTTCACGCGCTGGGACGCACGCCCGCTGAGCGCCGAGCAGGTCGAGTACGCGCGTGACGACGTGCGTCACCTGATCCAGGCGACGGCCTCACTCCAGCAGCGCCTCGACGCGCGCGGGCGGCTGCGATGGGCGCGCGAGGAGTGCGTCGCGCTGGCCGCGAGTACCGACGTCCGGGATCCCGACACGGTCTTCGCGCGGCTGCCGCGCGTGAACTCACTGGACCCGAAGCTGCGCGCGATCGCGCGCGAGCTCGTGGAGTGGCGCGAGGAGACCGCCTGCGCGCAGGATCGCCCCATTCCCTCCGTGCTCTCGGACGCGGCGCTCATCGAGATCGCCAAGCGGCGCCCGCGCGACACGAAAGCGCTCGAGCAGATCCGCGGCCTCAACGAGTCGACGCTGCGCCGCCGCGGCCGCGCGATCCTCGAGGCCGTCGAGCGCGGCCGCGAACGCCTGCCGATCCCCGTCGACGGCGGCCGGCCGGCCCAGCCCGACACGCTCGACGCGCCGATCATCGCGCTCGCCGAGTCGCTCGTGCGTACGCGCGCGCTCGAGGAGGAGCTCGCCTACGAGCTCATCGCCGCCCGCGCCGACCTCCAGCGCATCGTGCTCGCGGTCCGTGACGGCAAGCCACTGCCGGAGGTGCGCACGCTGCAGGGCTGGCGGCTCGAGGTCGTCGGCAACGAGCTCGTCGAGCTGCTCGAGGGCAGGCGGTCGCTCACGGTGGGAGCGGACCGGCGCGTCAAGGTCGTCGAGCTGGCGCTCGCCCAGCCGGGCGACACGGAGTGACGCCTGCGGCTGAGGGCCATACGTCCGTGACCGATCACGTCTCGCGGCCGCGCACGAGATCTATCGCGCATCCTTATCGATGCAGTCTCGTCAACCGCGCGAAGGACCCTTAGGCTCACCGCCATGCCGGGCATCAGCGACACCGACGAGATCGACATCATCGCCGAGGACGTCGATGGCAACGCGCTGCTGTCGATCATCCAGACCGGACCCTGGCCTGCGCCGGACTCACAGCGCGGCCGCCTGAAGCGCAAGCTCGCGACCTACCTGCGCTACGCGCTCCAGGGGCAGATGGTCAGCGCCTACCCGAGCCTCGAAGGTCGCGCGGTTGTCATCGCGCTCACCTACGAGGAGCCGCCGCCGCCGGCCCTGCTCGACTACTGGGAGCGTCGCGGCCGCGACGTCGCCCGCGACGGCGTCACGCTCGTCACCAAAGCGCTCGACGACACCGTTTGGCGAGCCTGACCACGGAGCACGATCAGCCCCGCCGCCGGGAAGATCAGCAGCGACATGAGGCCGGCCGCGACGAGTGCGGCCGCCTCGGCTCCATCGACGAGCCCGAGCTCGAGGCCGATCGCGGTCGCCGCGACGATGAACGGCAGCGACGTCGCCTGGAACAGTGCGGCCACGACGGTGCGCCGGGCGCCGAGCACGCGGCGGTACATGAGGGCCGGCAGGCCGCGGATCACGAGCAGCGCGACCAAGAAGATCGGCACCATGACGAGCGCGTCGGCGCTGCCGAGCAGCGCGTCGAGGTCGAAGCGCACGCCGCTGGCGACGAAGAAGACCGGGATGAACACGCCAAAGCCGACGGCCTCGAGCTTCGGACGGAAGCTCGGGTGGGTCATGAAGCGGTCGCGATCGACGAGCGTCAGCACCGCGCCCGCGGCGAACGCGCCGAGAATGACCTCGAGGCCGAACTGCTCGGCGAGCGCCGCGAAGGCGATCAGCAGCACGAAGGCGCCGCGCACCCGGATCTGCGCGGTCGTGTCCTGCAGCCGAAGCAGGTCGTCGCTGATGACGCGGGAGCGCTCGGCGCCGGTGACGATGAAGAACACCGCGGCCGCGAGGCCGAGCAGCGCCCCGATGAGCAGCAGCGTGGACGTCGTCCCGCCCTGCCCGGTGAAGAGGATCGAGAGCAGGATGATCGCGCCGAAGTCGGCGATCGTGCCGGCGGCCACGACGAGCTGGCCGAACGGCGTGGCGATCTCCCCCGCGTCCTTCAGCACCGGGATGATCACGCCGAGCGACGTCGCCGACAGGATGACCGCGACGAGCAGCGGCGTCTGCACGAGGCCCGCGGCCTTGAGCCCAAGACCGACGACGACCGCGATCGCGAACGAGACGATCCACGCGCCGCCCGCGAGTTTCAGCACGGTGCCGCGCAGATGCTCGAACTCGATCTCCAGGCCGGCAAGGAACAGCAGGAACACGAGCCCGATGAGGGCGACGACGGAGACCGTGTCGTCGATCTGCACCCAGCCCAGCACCGCCGGCCCGATGACGATGCCGAGCACGATCTCGACGACGACCGACGGCAGCTTCACGCGTGGGAACAGGCCGAGCACGAACGGCGCGGCGAAGGCAACGGCGACGACGATGAGGAGGTTCGTGAAGCCTGGTGTGGCCATGCCCATCTGTCCCACGCGCGCGCGAGCCGTTACGCGCTCGGCGTTCCTGCGCGCGTCGATCGCCTCCTGACGGCACGTCACACAGCGCCGCGCCCACTTGACATGCTGCGCGGGCATGAGCTCCCCGACGCCTGGGTGGTCGAGCCGCAGGGCCCACATCGGCCTCGCACTCGCACTCGCCCTCGAGGTCGTCCTGCTGGTCGTCGACGTGCTGACGCACTCGGTCATCTTCACGACGACCTACCTGGCCGCGCCGCTGGCCCTCGCCCTCGTGGCCAGCGCGCGCACGGTCGCCGCGACCGCGGTGCTGTCGGTGGGCCTCGCGATCGCGAGCGGCGGGTGGAACCACTACTTCGCCAGCAGCGACCACCTGCTGCGCACGACGATGGTGACGGTGGCAGGCGTGCTCGCGGTCCTCAGCGCGCGGGCCCGCCAAACGGCCCTTGCCGCCCGCGCCGAGACCGAGGCGGCGCACCGCGTCGCCGACGCCGCACGCCGCCGCCTGGATGCGATGCTCGGCACGCTCGCCGAGGCCGTCACCGTGCACAACGAGGCCGGCAAGACGATCTACGCCAACGACGCGGCGGTGACGCTGCTCGGTGCCACCGACCTCGACGAGATCCTCGCCGCCCGTCCCGGCGACCTGGCCGGGCGCTTCATCATCACTCACGAGGACGGCTCACCGGTGCGCGTCGACGAGTTCCCGGGCCGCCGGGCGGTGCTCGGCGAGCCCGCCGAGCCGATGCTCACGCGCAGCGTCGAGATCACGACCGGCCGCGCGTTCTGGCTGCTCACGAAGGCGACCCTCGTCCAGGACGAGGACGGTCGCCCGCTCGCCGTGAACATCATCGAGGACCTCACCGCGGTCAAGGACTCCGAGCTGCGCCAGCGCTTCCTCGCCGAGGCGGGGCGCGCGCTCGCCTCGTCGCTGAACTACGAGCAGACGCTCGAGCGCGTCGCGCAGCTTGCGGTTCCGGAGCTCGCCGATTGGTGCGCGGTCGACGTCCTCGACGACGACGGCGTCGTCCGCCGGGTCGCCCTCGCCCACCGGGACCCCACGAAGATCGCGCTCGCGCAGAGCCTGCAGGAGCGCTACCCGCCCGACCGCGACGCGGATACGGGTCTCGGCGCGGTCCTGCGCTCAGGCGTCGGCGAGCTGTACTCCGAGATCACCGACGAGATGCTCGAGCAGGCCGCCGTCGACGAGGAGCACCTCGAGATCATGCGCTCGGTCGGCCTGCGCTCGGGGATCCTGGCGCCGATGCGCATCGGCGAGCGCACGATCGGCGCGATGTCCTTCGTGACGGCGGACAGCGGCCGCGCGCTCGAGGCCGACGACCTCGTCTTCGCGGAGGATCTCGCCCTGCGCGCGGCCGTCGCCGTCGAGAACGCGCGCCTGTACACCGAGCGCGCCCGCACCGCGCAGACGCTCCAGGACAGCCTGCTGCCGCGCCGCCTGCCGGACCTCCCGCACTACCGGACCGCGGTGACGTACCTGTCAGCCGAGCAAGGGGCTGATGTCGGCGGCGACTTCTATGACCTCTTCGCGGTCGAAGGCGGCGCCGTGGTCATCCTCGGCGACGTGACGGGCAAGGGCGTGCAGGCCGCCGCGCTGACCGCGATGATCCGCCACAGCGCCAAGACGGCGGCCCGCTTCGACCCGCGACCGGCCTGCGTGCTCTCCGTGGTCAACGACGTGCTGCGCGGAGAGCCCGACTTCCCGCTCGTGACGGTCGTGTGCGCACGGCTGCACGGCGAAGCGCCCGGCGCGGGCGCCCCGGATGCCGGCGCGATCGTGGACATCGCCTCGGGCGGCCATCCCCTGCCGCTGCGCCTCGACGTCGACGGCAGCGCTCACTGGGTCGGCCGCGGGGGTCTCGTGCTCGGCGCGATGCCCGATCCGACGTGGCCCGAGGAGCGTGTGGCGCTCGCCCCCGGTGAGACGCTGCTCTTCTACACCGACGGCGCGACCGAGGCCGCCGGCGACGGCGAGCGCTTCGGCGAGGAGCGCCTGGTCCACGTCGCCGCCGGACCCACCGACCCCCACGCGGTCGTCGCTCGCATCGAGCGGGCGCTCGAGGACTTTCAGCACGGACGCGCCGCCGATGACCGGGCGCTGCTCGCGATCCAGTACGTCGGCGCGGACGGGCCGGCGCCGACGCCTGCAGGCGAGTCACGAATCAGCACCGCGGCGTGACAAATGCGCCCGGGCGCACGCGCGAGCCCGCCTAACCTGAACTGACTCCATGTTCCCCCGACAGTTTTCTGTCGAGAGGGGGAGCTCTTAAGCACCGGAGGCCCCGAGAGTGTCGGGGCCGTCCGGGGTGCGGCTCATCGTCGCTTCTTCACCGCCAAGTGAT
>JAWVGM010000137.1:0-2597 GCA_033855075.1 Solirubrobacteraceae bacterium
GGAGTTCGAAGGACCCGGCGGACCGAGCCCTCACCACCGGTGCCCCACCAGCACCGGCTCGGGCACGAGATCCACGCCGAACGCGTCGTGGACGCCCGCCGCGATCTCCCGCGCGAGCGCCACGAGCTCCGTCGTCGTTCCGGCACCCCGGTTCGTCAACGCGAGCGTGTGCTTTGACGAGATCGCGATGCCGTCGGGGTCGCCGTAGCCGCGCGCGAAATCGGCGCGCTCGATGAGCCACGCCGCCGAGGTCTTCACGCTCCCGTCGGGCTGGCGCCACGCGGGCGGCGCGACCTCGGGCCCGAGGCGCCGCTCGAGCTCGCCAAACGCGTCGGCGCTGAGCACCGGGTTGGTGAAGAACGATCCCGCGCTCACCGAGTCGGGGTCTTCCGGATCGAGGACCATGCCCTTGCCGCGGCGCAGCTCGAGCACCGCCTCGCGAACCGCGTCGATCGGCGCGCCCCCGTCGCCCTCGATCCCCAGGCGGCGCGCGAGCTCGCCGTAGCGCAGCGGCCCGGAGGTTTGCGACTGCCCGAGCGCGTAGGAGACGCGCAGCACGACCCAGCGGTGCGGCTGGCGCTTGAACGCGCTCGAGCGGTAGCCGAAGCCGCAGTCCTGCGGCGCGAGCTCGCAGATCTCGCCGGTCACGCGATCCAGCGCCCGAACGTCGACGATGACGTCGGACACCTGCTGGCCGTACGCGCCGACGTTCTGGATCGGCGTCGCGCCGACCGATCCGGGAATGCCCGACAGCGCCTCGATCCCGGCCAGTCCCTGATCCACGCAATCGCCGACCAGGACATCCCAGCTCTCGCCGGCCTCGACATCGAGCCGAACGCGCCCGTCCGGGAGCGTTGACCGCTCGCGGCCGGAGGTGGCTACGCGCAGCACCGTGCCGCGAAAGCCGTCGTCGGCGACGACCACGTTGCTGCCACCGGCGAGGACGAGCAGCGGCTCGCTGGCCGCATCGATCTCGCGGACGGCCGCGGCGAGTTCATCCTGGGTGCGCGCCTCGACGAGCCGCCCGGCCGGGCCGCCGAGGCGCAGCGTCGTCAGCTCGCTGAGGAGGGGGGCGTCCATCGCCAGCGGCAGGCTAGTGGGCCGCCCACAAACGTTCCTGGACGACCAACTGGCGCGCCGCCTCGGACGTTGGTGCAAACGGGGCAGGGGCGAGGCCACGGGTGGCGAAGGTTCCCCCGATGGCCCGCTTCGCCCGCCGCCGCATGCGCGTGGTCCTCATCGCCGCCGTGCTCATCGCCGCCCTCGTTCCGCTCGGACTCTGGCTCCGGGACAGCTCGCTGGTGGGCGTGACTGATGTCGAGATCACCGGCCTCGAGGGTCCGCAGGCGTCGCGGGTCCGCGCCGCGCTGGAGGCGGCGGCGCGCGACATGACGACGCTGCACGTGCGCGACGACGTCCTGCTGAGCGCGGCCGAGCCCTACCCGATCGTCCACAGCGTCAAGGCCAGCGCCAGCTTCCCCCACACGCTGAAGATCAAGGTCAACGCGTACGAGCCGGTGGCCGCCGTGCAGGTCGGCGACAGCCGCACGGCCGTCGCGCCCGACGGGACGCTCCTGCGCGGCAGCTCGACGTCGGGTCTGCCGATCGTCGCGCTGCGCGCGATGCCGGGCGGATCGCACCTGAGCCCGGGGCCGGCCCGCAGCGCGGTCCGGCTGCTCGCCGCGGCGCCACCGGCGTTGCGCGGCCGGGTCGAGCGCGTCGTGAACGCGAGCCACAACCTGATCGCGATCATGAACCAGGGCCCAAAGCTGTATTTCGGCGACGGCGGTCGTCGCCAGGCGAAGTGGGCGGCGGCCGCGCGAGTGCTCGCCGACAGCCGCGCGCGCGGCGCCAGCTACATCGACCTGCGCCTGCCTGAGCGGCCGGTCGCCGGGGGCCTGGTTCCCTCCACGGACCAAGCATCGACCTCAACGTTAGGTTGATGGCATCGGGAAGGCATTTCTCCTGCTCAGGTCGAGACTTGGTCGTTTTGCAATTGATCGTGCGCGAGTAGACTTTGCGTTGACATCCGTTCTAGCCCGTGCTTACTGTGGATTCGGCAGCACCGGGCCGGAGGGAGAAAATCTCTCAACGCTAACTCAAGGGTCGGACGATTCTCATGGAGTCCAGCAGCTATCTCGCGGTCATCAAAGTCGTCGGTGTAGGCGGCGGCGGTACCAACGCGGTCAACCGCATGGTCGACGCGGGTCTGCGCGGGGTCGAGTTCATCTCGGCGAACACCGACGCCCAGGCCCTGCAGATGACCGATGCGGACATCAAGCTGAACATCGGCCATGAGCTGACCAAGGGGCTCGGCGCGGGCGCCAACCCGGAGGTGGGATTCGGTGCGGCCGCGGAATCGCGCGACGACATCAAGGAGGCGCTCAAGGGCGCCGACATGGTCTTCGTCACGGCCGGCGAGGGTGGCGGCACCGGGACGGGCGCCGCGCCCGTCATCGCCGAGATCGCGAAGAACGAGATCGGCGCGCTCACCGTCGGCGTCGTCACGAAGCCGTTCGAGTTCGAGGGCAGCCAGCGCACCCGCCAGGCCGAGGAGGGCATCGAGCGCCTGCGCGAGGTCGTCGACACGCTCATCG
>JAWVGM010000138.1:0-2833 GCA_033855075.1 Solirubrobacteraceae bacterium
AAGGGCCGCGTCAAGAAGGTTCAGCACACGCCGACAGGGATGTGCTGAGAGCCTAAATGGCAACTCAGCACACAGCTCCTGAAGAGCTGGTCGAGCGGGTCCAGGATCTCCTGGGCTCGCTCGACGACATCGCCGATCCGGTCGCGCAAGCGCGCGTCCAGGAGTTGGTCGGCGCAGTTCTCGAGCTGTACGGAGCTGGTTTGGAGCGCATCCTCGGCGTCATCGCTGACGCCGGGGAAGGCGCTATCCACATCCGCAACGCACTGCTCGACGACGGCATCGTCGCCAGCCTGCTGCTGATCCACGGCCTGTATCCGGTGCCGCTCGAAGAGCGCGTCCGCGAGGCTGTGGAGAGCGTCAAGCCGTTCCTCGCGTCGCATGGCGGCGGCGTGGAGATCCTGAGCGTCGAAGACGGCGTCGCGCGTTTGCGCCTGCAGGGCAGCTGCAACGGTTGTCCGGCGTCGGCGTCGACGCTTGAGCACGCGCTCAAGGAGGCCATCGACGAAGCCGCTCCCGACCTGCTGAGCCTCGAGGTCGAAGGTGCAGTCGGATTGGACTCCAAGGACGCAGAGAAGTCCGCACTCGCCTTTGCCCTGCCGATGGTGCAGGCCGGTCCGGCGACGCTGCCGATGGCAGATTCGCCGTACACCGAATGTCCCTCGGGCGTGGGGAAGTGAGCGCGACCCCGCGCCTGCCCTCCACTCTCGTTGCAGGCTTGGGCCGCCTCGCGCGGCCCGAGCCTGTTGTGGAGGACGAGCAGTGCGAGATCTGCAACAGCCGGATCTCCGAGGACCACCGCCACCTGCTCGAGCTCGGCGAGCGGCGCATCCTGTGCGCTTGTGAGCCCTGCATCGCGATGCGCTCGGGCGTCGACGACTACTGCCCGGTGGGCACACGCACCGTGTGGCTCGACGACATCGACTTCCCCGACGCGCTGTGGTCGGCCTTCCAGCTGCCGATCGGCCTGGCGTTCTTCTTGCGCTCGTCGGGCACGGGCACCGTCGTGGCGCTGTATCCCAGCCCCGCCGGCGCGACCGAGTCCGAGCTGCATCTGGACAGCTGGAACTCGCTCGTGGAGCGCAACCCGATCCTGAAGGAACTGGACGCCGACGGTGAGGCGTTCGTCGTCAACCGGATGACCGAGCCGGCCGAGCACGCGATCGTGCCGATCGACGAGTGCTACCGCCTCGTCGGGCTGATCAAGGCCAATTGGACGGGTATCTCCGGCGGCAACGCTATATCTGATGCGGTGCCCAAGTTCTTCAAACACATACGCCGCAAGGCAGGAGTTTCATGACTGACACACCCGACGCCGCGGCTCTCGCGGCCCCGGTCGAACGCGACAAGGGGCCGGAGGTGACGTTCGAGATCCTCGGGGCCGCGCACGAGCCGTTCGCGGCGCAGCCGACGCTGCGCTTCGAGATGGGCGTGTCCGAGCCCTCGGGCCGCGACATCTACGCGATCTCGCTGACCGCCCAGATCAACTTCGATCCCGCCCGCCGCGAGTACGACGCCGCGACGCGCGACGAGCTGTATGAGCTGTTCGGCGCTCCGGAGCGCTGGCCGTCGACGACGCGCAGCTTCCTGTGGACGCACTCCAGCACGCTCGTGCACTCGTTCAACGACGCGATCACATTCGGCCTGGAAGTGCCGTGCACGGCGGATCTCGAGGTCGTGGCCGCGCGCTATGTCTCCGCGCTGCCCGACGGCGACGTCCCGCTGACGTTTCACTTCACGGGGCGGATCCTGTACTCGGGGCCCAACCGCCAGGTGCAGGTCGTGCACATCCCGTGGAGCACGCAGGCCGAGTACCGCCTGCCCGTCGCGACGTTCAAGGCGATGATCAAGCACCACCACGGCGAGTCCGGCTTCGCGCTGCTGCACAACGACACGATCGACGGTCTCAAGCGCTACAAGCGCGACCACGGGCTGCACAGCTTCGACGCCTGCGTCGTGGACCTGCTCGAGCAGGCCGCGCCACAGACCGGGGAGACGTCCGGATGAGCACGATCGACCCGATCACCCCCGAGACGCCGTCCGACGTCGGCATCACGTCGCCCAAGACGCATCTCGAGCGGCTCGTCGACTCGCTGCTGTTCGAGGGCTACGCGCTGTATCCGTACACGCCGGGCGCGACGAAGAACGCGACGCCGACGCCGTTTGGCATCGTCTATCCGCGCGACTACGCGCAGAACGAGACGCACGCCTTCGACCGCATGCAGATGCAGTTCATCGTCGAGGTCGGCGCCGTCGTGAGCGCCGAGGTCCGATTCCTGCAGGCCTCGGGCGAGAAGCACCGCGCCGTCGAGCGCCGCGTGCAGCTCGGCGTCGGGCCCTCCAAGGTCTCGTTTGACTTCGACGAGATCGAGGGCGTCGCGGAGATCGATCTCGAGCGGCTACCCGACGGCCGCGACCGCGTGACGGTCAAGGTCGAGAACCTCACGCCGCTGAGCGAGGACGAGGCGACGGGCGACCGCAAGGACGCGCTGCTGAAGAGCATGCTGTCGACGCACCTGCTCGCCCATACCGAGAACGGAGCGAAGATCGTCTCGCCGCTGGAGCGCGGCGACGACGGCGTCGCCGGCTGCTGCCAGGTGAACACCTGGCCGGTGCTCGCGACCTCGGCGGACGACGCGATCCTCGCGCCGACCTTCATGCTGCCCGACCATCCCGAGATCGCGCCGGAGTCCGTCAACGACTTCTTCGACAACACCGAGATCGAGGAGGCGCTGGTCCTCCACATCCAGGCGCTGTCCGATCAGGAGCGCGAGGAGATCGCGGCGCAGGATCCGAAGGTGCGCGAGATGCTCGCGCGCGCCGACGCGACGACGCC
>JAWVGM010000139.1:0-19709 GCA_033855075.1 Solirubrobacteraceae bacterium
GCCGACGCGCCTGCGAACTGCGAGGCCGCCGGCGGCGGCCGCGACCAGGCTGCGGTCAGCCGCCGATCTGCGACATCGTGCGCTGCGGCTGGCGAAAGCCCGGCTCGTTGACGCCGTGCTTGAGCTCCTTGCGCCAGACGGCGCTGCGGACCACCTCGCGCAGCCCGTCGTCGCTGATCCCGTCGCGCAACGGCGTGCGCAGGTCCGTCTCGTGGAGGCTGAACAGGCAGGTGCGCAGCTTCCCCTCGGCCGTGACGCGGATGCGGTCGCAGTCGCCGCAGAACGGCTCGGACAGCGGATTGATGAAGCCGATCTTGCCCGTGCCGTCGGCGAAGCGGTACACGCGCGCCGTAGCGCTCGGCTCACGCGGCTCGGCCTCGAGCGGGTACACGGCGTGGATCGCCGCGCGGAACTCGTCGCCGGTGAGGACGCGGCTGCGATCCCACTCATGGTCGGCGTCCAGCGGCATGAACTCGATGAAGCGCACCTCGTACGGATGGCTGCGCGCGAACTCCGCCATGGGCAGGATCTCGGTCTCGGTGAAGCCGCGCATGCCGACCGCGTTGATCTTGATCGGGTGCGCGTCGGGGAACTGCGCCAGCGTCTGCAGGCCCTTGAGCACGCGGGGAAGGCTGTCGCGTCGCGTGATCTCGAAGAAGCGGTCGCGCTGGAGCGAATCGATCGACACGTTGAAGCGGTTGATCCCGGCGGCGACGAGCGCCTCGGCGTCGCGCTCGAGGAGGAACCCGTTGGTCGTGACGCTGAGGTCCTCGATCTCGGGGATGGCCGCCAGCATCGCGGCCAGTCGGGGGAACTCGCGGCGCACGAGGGGCTCGCCGCCGGTGAGGCGCACGTCGTGGACGCCCATGCGGGCGAGCAGCGAGACGAGCCGATGCAGCTCCTCGAAGCTCAGGACCTGGTCGCGTTCGAGCCACGGGAGTCCCTCGGCCGGCATGCAGTACTGACAGCGGAAGTTGCAGCGGTCCGTGACCGAGATGCGCACGTCGCGGATCAGCCGGCGATGTCCGTCGACCAGCGGCTCAAGCAACGGCATCGAATTGTTCTCCATCCCTCAGCACTACCCCCCGTACGGGCACTTACGCCCGACTACGTACCTACGCATGTTCTGGATCAGCATTGCAGGTCGGGTATTCGCGGTCCTTAGTATCCGCGACGTGGACGTCACGGTTCGACTCTTTGCGGTCCTGCGCGAGCAGGCGGGCGCGGGCACGCTCGCCCTGCATCTCTCCGAGGGAGCCACGGTCGCCGACGCGATCACCGAGCTCCGGCGCGGGCCGCTGGCCGGATTGCCCGAGCGCGCTCCGTTCGTCGCCGCCGTGGCGCGTGAATACGTAGGCACCGATCATCCGCTCGCCGACGGCGACGAACTCGCCCTCGTTCCGCCCGTGAGCGGCGGGTCTGACAGCCCGGTGCGACTCGCCGAGGTCACGGACGACGCGCTCGACGTCGACGCGCACCGCCGGCTCGTGGGCGACCCTGCGGCGGGCGGGACGGTCGTGTTCGTCGGCACGACCCGCGAGGTCGAGAGCCTCGAGTACGAGGCGTATGTCGACATGGCGCGCGAGCAGATCCTGCGGCTCGCCGAGGCCGTGGCCGGCGAGCACGGGCTCTGTGCCGTGGCCGTCACGCACCGCACCGGCACCGTGCCGCTCGGCGAGCCGAGCGTCGTCGTGGCGGCGTCGGCCCCGCACCGCGGCGAGGCGTTCGCCGGCGCGCGCGCGCTGCTCGATGCGGTCAAGGCGCAGGCACCGATCTGGAAGCAGGAGCATCCCGAGGACGGGCCCCCGACGTGGGTCGAGGGGACCCTGCCCAAGACGTGATCCGCTGATCCGTCTGGCGCCGCACGCCGTACGTCGCATAGTGCCTGCGCGCCAAGGTGGCGCGATGTGTTGCGCCGCACACCCGGTGCTACGTTGACATCCAGGCGGGTAGCCCCAGAACAAACGAGGAGATTGACATGGCCCCAGAGGCAGGCGAAGAGAGCTACAACGACAACACGTGTTTGTTCCCAGGCTGCGACCGCCCCGCGGTCCCGTCCCGGGATCGGGGCTTTGGCGAGAGCTACAAGGCGCGCTACTGCGACCTCGAGGAGCACAACGCCGCGAACATGCACGCGGCGCTGAAGAAGGAAGAGGCAACGTAGGGATTTCGCCCTCCGGTCACCGGACGGCGACCTCCTGGCGACCTCCTGGCGACGTTACTCGGCTTCGCGGCCGGCCTGCATCGGCGCCCGCGCGCGCAGACGTTCCGCCGGGACGCCGCCTCCGCGGGCGAGCAGGATCCTGATCGTCTCGGGAAGCATGAGGAAGTGATGCAGCGCCCCGGCGGCCTCGATGCGCTGCGACAGCGGCAGCATGCTCGCGCTCCAGACGCCCTGAAGCGGCGTTCCGCGCACGTCGAGCTCGACGAGCGCGCCGCGGTCGAGCTCGTCGCTGACCGTGTGCCGGATCGCCAGCGTGATCCCGCGCCCGGCAACTACCTGCGCGAGCGCGGCCGCGAAGTTCGGAAACGTGTGCATCCGCTGCGGCGCGACGGCTTGGCGCGCGAGGAACCCGCCGGTCTCGGTCGTCGGGTCGGCCTGATAGGGCCCGAGCAGCCACGGCGTTCCGACGAGCGACATCGGAGCGACCGCCTTCGATCCGGCGAGCGCGTGTCCGCGGGCGGCGACGACGACGAGCGTGTAGCGCAGGAAGGCCTCGGATTCGACGAGCGGCTGCGCCCCGCCTCCGACGCGCGGCCCGAGCGCGATGTCGACGGTGCGATCGGCGAGCAACCCGACGAACTCGGTGCTCGACGCGATCCGCGGCGCGACGTCGATACGCGGGTGACGGCGCGTGAAGGCGTCCAGCAACGGTTCGGCGGCGAACTCTGCGACGGCGGGGGTCATGGCGACCCGCAGCGTGCGGGTGTCGCCGGCCGCTTCCCCTACGAGGCGCCGGGCCTGTTCGGCGAGGCCGAGGATCTCGCTCGCGGCGCTCGCAAGGCGGCGCCCGCCCGGAGTCAACTCGATGACGCCGCCGACGCGCGCGTAGAGCTTGTCTCCGAGTTCTCTCCGCAGGGCGCCGACCGCGCCGGAGATCGCCGGCTCGCTGACCTGGAGCGACACCGCGGCGGATTTGACCGAACCGGACCGGGCCACCGCAAGAAATGAGCGCAGCTGCGCCAGAGTCAATTAAGCGATCGCTTCATTCGGGTTGACAATATGGATCCTAGCGTGCATACCCTCGTGGAAGAGACAATTCGTTCTCGGAGGAGAGGAGCGTCACACCTTGGCAATGCAGACCCCAGCGCCCGTGGAGTACTCGCGGGCGACCAGCGTCGACGATGCGATTTCACAGCTCGTCAGCCTGGACGGCAATGCGCGGATTCTCGCGGGCGGGCACAGCCTGATCCCGATGATGAAGCTGCGGCTGGCCAACCCTGGCCACCTGATCGACATCAACCCGCTTGAGCCGGAGCTCAGCTACATCCGCAAGGACGGCAACGAGGTCCGGATCGGGGCGATGACGCGTCATCGTGACCTGCTCTCATCGGATCTGCTCAAGCAGACGTTCCCGAACATCTTCGAGGAGGCCGAGTGGGTCCTCGCCGACCCGGTCGTCCGCAACCGCGGCACGATGGGCGGCTCGGTCTGCCAGGCCGATCCCGCAGAGGATCTCTCCGGCGTCGTGTGCGCACTGCACGGCCAGGCGGTCCTCAAGGGGCCCGACGGCGAGCGCGTCGTGGGGATGCACGAGTTCCACCTCGGGCCGTACATGACCGTGGTGCAGCCGACCGAGATGCTCACCGAGGTGCGCTTCGACGTTGGCCCGGGCCGCCACGGCAGCTCGCACGAAAAGGTCGAGCGGCGCGCCGGTGACTTCGCCATCGTGGCGTCGTCCGCCGCGCTGTGGCTGGAGGGCGGCACGATCGCCAAGGCCGGCCTGGCCTGCAGCGCGGTCGGTCCGACGACGATGCAGATCAGCCGAGCAGAGGAGTTGCTGACCGGCAAGCAGCCGTCCGACGAGCTGTTCGCGCAGGCGGGGCAGATCGCCTCGGCCGACGTCGATCCGAGCTCGGACGGCCGTGGCGCCGCCGACTACAAGCGCCACGTTGCCGGCGCACTCAGCACGCGGGCGCTCAAGCGGGCGCTGCGGCGGGCGCAGGGCGAGACGCTCGCCCGGCACGCGCACTGGCATCCCCAGGCCTACGTGACTTAGGACAGGTGATTTCGAACTCATGATGGTTTCCATGTCGATCAACGGCGCGGCGCACTCGTATGACGTCGAGCCGCGCATGCTGTTGGTCCACTACATCCGCGAGATGGCGGAGCTGCACGGCACCCACTGGGGCTGTGACACGTCCAACTGCGGGATCTGCGTCGTTCTCATGAACGGCGAGCCGATCAAGTCGTGCACGACCCTGGCCGCGATGGCCGAGGGTCAGGAGATCACGACGGTCGAGGGTCTCGAGAAGGACGGCCAGCTCGATCCCATCCAGATGGGCTTCCACGAGTGCCACGCCCTGCAGTGCGGCTTCTGCACGCCAGGGATGATGGTCACGGGCAACTGGCTCATCAACAACCACCCAGATCCGACGAACATGACGGAAGAGGACATCCGCATGGCGATCTCGGGCGGCCTGTGCCGCTGCACGGGCTACAAGAACATCGTTGCTGCGATCCGCTGGGCCGCCGCGTACCGCGCGGGCCAGCCGACGGTCGGCGCAATGGCGGCAACCAACCCCGAGAGGTCCTGACCCATGGCTGTTGAACCCGCACCCGGCAAGACTCCAGACTGGCTGGAGCTCGCCACCCATCCCGTCACGGACACACCGATCGGCTTCGGCCGCATGAAGCGCAAGGAGGACGCGCGCTTCATCCGCGGCAAGGGCAACTACCTGGACGACGTTCGCCTTCCGGGCATGGTGCACGGCGCGCTGCTGCGCAGCCCGTACGCCCACGCTCGCATCAAGTCCATCGACACCTCCAAGGCGCTCGCGCACCCGAAGGTCGCCGCGGTCGTCATCGCGAAGGATCTCGAGACGCTCGGTCTTGCCTGGATGCCGACCATCTCCTACGACACGCAGGCCGTGCTCGCGGGCGACAAGGTCCGCTTCCACCTGCAGGAGGTCGCGTTCGTCGTGGCGCTCGACGCCTACTCGGCGCAGGATGCCCTGGAGCTCATCGAGGTCGACTACGAGGTGCTGCCGGCGATCGTCAACGCCCGCCGGGCGCTCGATCCGGATGCCCCGCTGATCCGTGACGACAAGGTCGGCCAGGTCGACAACCTCGCGAGCCCGACGTGGGAGGCCGGAGACAGGGCGGCTACCGACCGCGCGTTCGCGGAGGCCGACACGGTCGCCGTGCGCGACATCCTCATGCCGCGCGTGCACCCGTCACCGATGGAGACGTGCGGCATGGTCGCCGACATGAACCCGGCGACTGGTCAGCTCGACATCTACAACGGCAACCAGGCCCCGCACGCTCACCGTACGGTCTACGCCCAGGTCGCGGGTCTGCCCGAGCAGAACATCCGCATCCTGTGCAACGACATCGGCGGCGGGTTCGGCAACAAGGTGCCGGTGTACCCCGGTTACGTCTGCGCGATCGCCGGTTCGATCGTCGCCGGCGCGCCGGTGAAGTGGATCGAGGATCGCTCGGAGAACCTGGTCACCACCGGGTTCGCGCGTGACTACGTCATGCACTCCGAGATGTGCGCGAAGGGCGGCAAGATCAGCGGCCTGCGCGTCGATGTGATCGCCGACCACGGTGCGTTTGACTCGACCGCGCAGCCGACCAAGTTCCCGGCCGGCTTCTTCCACATCGTCACGGGCTCGTACGACTACCCGGCCGCGCATTGCACGGTCAAGGCCGTCTACACGAACAAGGCGCCAGGCGGAGTGGCCTATCGCTGCTCCTTCCGCATCACCGAGGCCGTCTACCTCGTGGAGCGGATGGTCGACGCGCTCGCCATGGAGATGAACGTGGATCCGATCGAGCTGCGCGAGCGCAGCTTCATCCAGCCGCAGCAGTTCCCGTACGAGTCACCCACGGGCTGGGTGTACGACTCGGGCAACTACCAGCGCGCCATGGATCTTGCCAAGGAGATCGCGGGCTACGACGCGCTGCGTGCCGAGCAGAAGGAAAAGCTCGCCAAGGGCGAGATCATGGGCATCGGCTGCTCCTTCTTCACGGAGGGCGTCGGCGCCGGCCCGCGCAAGCACATGGACATCCTCGGCCTCGCCATGAACGACGGAGCGGACCTCCGTGTCCACCCGTCCGGCAAGGCTGTCGTGTCGATCAGCGCGCAGACGCAGGGCCAGGGCCACGAGACGACGTTCGCTCAGATCGTCGCCGAGGAGCTCGGCATCGACCCCAACGACATCCAGGTTCGCCACGGCGACACGGACAAGACGCCCTACGGTTTGGGCACCTACGGAAGCCGGTCGACCCCGGTCTCCGGTGGCGCCGTCGCCGTCGTGTCGCGTCGCGTGCGTGACAAGGCCAGGCTGATCGCGGCCAAGATGCTCGAGACGCGGCCCGAGGACCTCGCGTGGGAGAAGGGCCGCTGGTACGTCAAGGGCGACCCCTCCAAGGGCGCCGAGATCGAGGACATCGCGGCGTACGCCTACGGTCCCAACCCGATGCCCGAGGGCCTCGAGGGCGGGCTGGACGCACAGGCCGTGTACGACCCGCCGAACCTGACGTACCCGTTCGGCGCGTACATCTCGGTCGTGGACATCGACGCCGACACCGGCAAGGTGTTCATGCGCCGGCTGATCGCAGTCGACGACTGCGGCGTGCGCATCAACCCGCTGGTGGTCGACGGCCAGATCCACGGCGGCCTCACGGAGGGCGTCGGCATCGCGCTGATGGAGCTGATCTCGTTCGACGAGCAGGGCAACTGCCTGAACTCGTCGTTCATGGATTACCTGCTCCCCACGGCGATGGAGTGCCCCGACTGGGAGCTCGGCGAGACGGTCACGCCGTGCCCCCACCACCCGATCGGCGCCAAGGGCGTCGGCGAGTCCCCGTGTGTCGGGTCCCCGCCGTGCATCGCCAACGCCGTGATCGACGGCATCTACCACGCCAAGGGCATCAAGCACATGGACATCCCCTGCAACCCGGGCCGCGTCTGGGCCGCGATGCAGGGCCGTGCCGAGCCGCCCCAGTGAGATGAGAAACGACGCGCTAGCGCGGCGGGCCGACGAGCTCGCCGCGCAGGGCGTGGCCTTCGTGACCGCGACCGTCGTACGCGCACAGCGGCCGACGAGCGCGATCGCGGGGGATGTCGCGCTGATCACGCTCGACGGCGCCATCGACGGCTTCGTCGGTGGCATCTGCGCCGAGCACAGCGTGCGGCTGTTTGCCTGGAGCGCGATGCAGAACGGCGAGCCCGTCCTGCTGCGGATCCTGCCCGACGCCGACGAGGCCGGGGGCAAGGACGCCATTGAAGAGGACGGCGCCGTGACCGTCCTGAACACGTGCCTGTCCGGAGGAGCGATCGAGGTGTTTCTCGAGCCGACGCTGCCGGTCCCGCGGGTCCACGTCGTGGGCTCCAAGCCGATCGCGGCCGCGCTCGAGCGGCTCGGGCCCGAGCTCGGGCTCGACGTCGTCCCGTCACGTGACACGACCCCGGAGCTGCGCGAGGGCGACCTCGGCGTCGTCGTCGCCTCGCACGGTAAGGGCGAGCTCGAGGCCGTGCAGGCAGCGCTGGACATGGAGATCCCCTACGTCGGCCTCGTCGCGAGCAAGAAGCGCGGTGCGGCCCTTGTCGAGGAGCTGCGCGAGGCCGGCGTCGAGGACTCGGCGCTCGAGCGCCTGGACCTTCCCGCCGGCATCGACATTGGCGCACGCACCCCGTCGGAGGTCGCGCTCTCGATCATGGCCAACGTCATCGAGCAGCGCTACGGCGGTGCGTATCAGCCGAAGCTTGAGGCGCCCCGCGATCAGGAGAAGGCCGAGTTCGCGACCGATCCGATCTGCGGGATGACGGTGCCCATGACGTCGGACTCCGTCCAGATCGAGCACGACGGCGAGACGGTCTACTTCTGCCGGGACGCCTGCCGGAAGGAGTACGAGCAGGAGCACGGCCTCGCGCATGCGCCCAAGGCCAAGGCGAGCGCCGGCAAGAGCGCGGCACCCGCCGCGGCAGCGCCGGAGATGGCGGTCGACCCGATCTGCGGGATGACGGTCGCGGCCACGCCCGACACCCCCCACCTGGAGCACAACGGCGAGACGGTCTACTTCTGCTGCGAGGGCTGCAAGAAGAAGTTTGAGCAGGAGCAGGCCCATGCCGTCCCCGCAACCTAGTCGGCCACCCGAAAAGTCGCCCTCCGCCTGGATCGGCCGTGGACGCTTCGCCGGGTCGCCATCCGCACCCTCGCCGATACCCGCGGGTATCGGCTTCGGGCGCGTACGGCGCCCGGCTCGATCCACGGCCGCCCAGACGAAGGGCTTGGTTTTCGGATGACCTCCCAGCCATTCGTGACGGGCATCGTGCTGGGCGCGGGGGGCTCCAGGCGCCTCGGCAGACCTAAGCAATTGTTGCCCTATGGTGGAAGGACCTTGCTCGATCACACCGTCGACACCGCCCGCGCCTGCGGCTTTGATCAGATCGTCGTTCCGATCGGAGGTGCATCCGATGAGGTGCGCGAGCGCGTAGACCTCTCAGGTGCGGATGTGGTGGTGAACGACGCCTTCGGTGATGGCTGTTCGTCCTCGATCGCCGCCGCGCTGGACACCGTCGACGACCGCTGTGAGGTGCTTGTGCTGATGCTCGGAGACCAGCCCGGCGTGACCCCCGACACCGTGCGGGCGCTGCTCGCGCAGATGCGGACCCCGCCCACCCCGGCGCTTGCCGTCTGCCGCTACGAGGACGGCCGCGGGCACCCCGTCGCGTTTGCCCGCAGCGTGTTTGGCGATCTCGCCAACCTGCACGGCGACAAGGGGGTCTGGAAGCTGCTCGATCAGCGCGCCGACGACGTTGTCGAGGTCCCGATCGCGGGCAGGGTACCCCTGGACGTTGATACCCCCGAGGACTACGAGGCCGTCCTCGCCGAAGCCGGATTTACGGAGGCACGTGCATGAGCAAGGTGTTTGGAGCAGAGGAGGAGATCCGCCAGCTCGTCTCGAGCGTCGAGGACCTCGGTATGTCGCTGGGCAAGATGGATTACCTCGCCGATGACGCGCTGGCCACGTCACTGTTCCTCGCCATCCGCCTCCCGCAGCCGTTGCTGCTCGAGGGGGAGGCCGGCGTCGGCAAGACCGAGGCCGCCAAGGCCCTCGCGGACGTGCTCGAGACGCCGCTGATCCGCCTGCAGTGCTACGAGGGCATCGACGCGTCCGAGGCGCTGTACGAGTGGAACTATCCGCGTCAGCTGCTCGCGATCCGCCTGTCGGACACCACCGGCGAGAAGATGAAGGAAGAGGATCTCTTCGGTGAGGACTACCTGATCCGCCGTCCGCTGTTGCAGGCGCTCCAGCACCCCGGGCCCCGTCCCGCCGTCCTGCTCATCGACGAGATCGACCGCGCCGACGCGGACTTCGAGGCCTTCCTGCTCGAGCTGCTGGCCGAGGCGACCGTGACGATCCCCGAGATCGGGACGATCACGGCCGAGCACCCGCCGATCATCATCCTCACCTCGAACCGCACGCGTGACCTGCACGACGCCGTCAAGCGGCGCTGCTTGTACCAGTGGATCGACTACCCGACGCCGTCGCGCGAGGTCGAGATCGTCCGCCGTCGCGTCAAGGGCGTCTCCGAGACGCTCGCCGTCCAGGTCGCAGAGGCCGTGTCGCGCATGCGCGACTCCGACATCCAGAAGCCGCCCGGCATCGCCGAGGCGATCGACTGGGTCGCCGCGCTGGACCTGCTCGGCATCGACAAGCTCGACGAGGAGACGATGGACCGCACGCTCGGCTCCGTGCTGAAGTACAGCGAGGACCAGGAGGTCATCCGCGCCGCGGGGCTCGCCGAGCTCGTCGAGGATCCCGCGTAGGTAGACGATGGCCGACGGAAACGGACCAGTCCTCGGCGCTGACGGCGTCTGGCGTCATGCCGAGGACGAAGGCCAGTGGCGCATCGAGACGATCCATCTCGACCTGCCCGCACTCGTGGGCGCCTTCAGCCAGCGCCTGCACGAGGAGGGCATGCCGGTCACGCCGGTGCAGTCGGCCAACTACGCCAAGGCGCTGACGCTGGTCAAGCCGGAGTCGCGCCGGCGCCTGTACTGGGCCACGCGTTCGGTCTTCGTCACGGCGGTCCAGCAGCTCCCGATCTTCAACCGCGTCTTCGAGGAGATCTTCGTCAACCTCGCCCAGGACGACGCCGAGGGCTCCGACGACGCGATCGACGCCGAGAAGCAGAAGGGCGACAAGAAGGACACCGAGGAGCCGCCGCCCCCGCCCGAGGACATGGACGGCGGCGAGATGAACGCGGGAGACAACCCCGATCAGGACGAAGACGAGGATGACGACGACGACGCGACGGAGATCCCGATCGCCCAGGCCTCAGAGGAGGAGCTGCTCGCCGAGAAGAGCTTCTCGGACCTCGAGCCGCATGAGCTCGCGCTGCTCTACCAGCTCATGACGCAGCTCAAGCTCAAGACGCCGACGCGGCGGCTGCGCCGGGTCAAGCGCAAGCGACACGGCGAGCACATCGACATGCGCCGCACGCTGCGCGCCAGCCTGCGCACCGGTGGCGACCCGATCAAGCTCAAGTACCGCAAGCGCCGCATCCAGCCGCGCCGGCTCGTGATGCTCTGCGACATCTCCGGCTCGATGGAGCCCTACGCGCGCGCCTACCTGCAGTTCCTGCACTGCGCCCGCGCGACGGGTCCGAACGCCGAGGCGTTCGTCTTCGCCACCCGCCTGACGCGGCTCACCAAGCAGCTCGCGGGCCGCAACCCACAGCGCGCGATCCGGCGCGCCGCAGAGGCGGCCCCCGACTGGTCGAGCGGCACGCGCATCGGTGACGCCCTGAAGACCTTCAACGACAAGCACGGCCGCCGCGGGATGGCGCGCGGCGCCGTCATCGTGATCCTGTCGGACGGGTGGGAGCGCGGGGACCCCGAGCTCGTCGCCCGCGAGATGCAGCGCCTGGCGCGGCTGGCCTACCGGATCGTGTGGGTCAACCCCCGCGTGAGCGCGCCCGGCTTCGCCCCGCGCGCCGGCGGGCTCGTTGCCGCGCTGCCGTACTGCAACGCGATGGTGAGCGGCCATAGCCTGAAGTCGCTGAACGAGGTCGCCGACGCGATCGCCGCCGACCTCGAGGTCGACGAGGTTCAGTCGCTGGCGAGCTGGAAGCCACCCAAGGTCGACAAGGAGCCCGAAGGCGAAGAGGAGTGGGGCTACGCGGGCTCGGGCATCTCCGGGATCGCGATGCCGAGCGGCTACAGCCCGAAGAAGGGCAAGACGGCCCCCGGGCGAAGCTGGGCCGACTAGTGCTCCCTCCAGCAAGTCCTCGCACGCTTGGATCGCCCGCCGATCGACGTCTGCCTTCGTCCTCGCTCGGGGCAATGCCGTCTGCATTGCACCCTCCCTGCGTCCTCGCCGGCCGCCGCCGGCGAGCGCCCAAGCGCACGACGACTCACCGGAGGAACCACTAGTGGTGCTCGCTCACATCGCCGGCATGCCCGTGGAGGAGACGCTCGCGATGGCCGTTCCGGTCCTCGGCGCGACCTGCGTGGCGTTCCTTGCGACGATCAGCAATGCCCGACGCAAGCGGGCAGACAGGCGACGCACTCGCTAACCGTCGCGGAGACGGCATCGACAGCGATCCTGCGTATCACCCGTACGCTGAATCGCTGTCGCCACCGTCCCGCTCGGGTATCGAGCGCGTCGATCCGGCAGGCGCTTTAGTCCTTGTAGGCCGTCTGGGCGTCAAGTGATCCGTCGAGGCCGGCGGGCAGCTCGAGAGCGCCGCCGTGGGCGTACAGCGCGATCTCCTCGATGCGCTTGCCCTGCGAAGGATCGCGACCCGGTGAGAAGCGGTCGCCGGTCCAGGCGAGGCTCTGCGGGGACGTGCCGAGCATGCCGCCTGCCAGGATCTGCGCCTTCTGCTTGATCTTTCCGCAGACGCTGCGGATCGCGTTCGGTGTGCCCGCGCTGGGGCTGGTCCCGAAGCCGTGGCCCTCGCCGAAGCGATCGAGGTCAGCGGCGACGACCTTTACGTCCGCGGCGGCGATGCCGAGCTCGTCGGACACGATCTGGGCGTACGTCGCCTCCTGCCCGTCGCTCTCCGTCGTGAGGCTCAGCACCGGCTTGCCGGTTGGGTGCACGCGAAGGAACACCGCTCTCCAAACTCCAGACACGGTCAGCTCCCCTTCGTTCGAATGGTGTCCATCAAGTGCGTCATGTTCCTCCCAAGAGTCCTGGTGGCCCCCAATTCCCGACCGCCAGACAGCGCCGGGAGTATGACAGTTCCCGGGCTTTGGCGCCCGAAAGTGGCGCGCTTACTGGCCGCATGGGCGGTGGCGCGGCTCAAGCGACCTTGCCCTCGACGAAGACCTCGACGTCGTCCTTGACCTTCAGCGCGCCGAACAGCGCCGAGTAGGGCTTGATCCCGAAGTTGCTCTGCGTGATCGTCGTGCTCGCGGTGAGCGCCCCGTCGTCGTCGACGGCGACGTCGAACGACACGGGCTGGCTTTTGCCGACGACCGTGAGGTCGCCGCTGACCGTCAGCCCGGAGTCGCTGGTCGCGACCTCGCTCGAGCGAAACTGGATGTCCTTCTTCTTCAGGATGTCCTTGTCGATCGTCTTCTTGATGTCGGCCTTGTCGTCGTCGCCGAGCGCGTTCATGCCGCCCTCGCCCTTGATGACCTCGAGGGTGGTGGAATCGGCGTTCAGCTCGAGGCTGGAGCTGTCGCCCACGGTGAGCGTCGCGTCCCACGACCCGACGCCCATCGTGAGGTCATGCCCCGCCTTCGCCGCCGCCCCGCCACGTCCCGTCTTCACGCGAAGGTCAGCGTTGTCTGGTCCTAGCTTGTACGTTCCTGCCTGAATAGCCATCCGGCGATTGTATGAAGAGAACGATTTGACGGGAGGCTGGCGTCAGATGGCGCCGCGGCGGGCAGCAGTATGGCACGGAAATGCCATACTCCTGCGCTCTTTGAGCTGATCCGATGAGGAGAGACCCACCGAATGCCGACGCTGAACGAGTCGTTTCCAGTAGCAGACGAGAATCACGCCTGGGGGGTCGTCTCAGACCTCAACAAGCTCGTCCCCTGCGTGCCCGGAGCCAAGGTCACCAGCTCGAGCGGGCCGGACTCGGTCGAGGCCGAGATCGACGTGAAGATGGGCTCCATGGGCATGAAGTTCAAGGGCCCGGTCAACATCTACGAGAAGAACGACGGCTCGAAGACCGCGAAGATCAAGACCGATACACGCGAGGCGGGCGGACAGAGCGCCGCCAGCGGTGACGTCACCATCTCCGTGAGCGGCGGCACGTGCACCATCAGCGCGATCGCCAACGTCCAGGGCAAGGCCGGTTCGATGGGCGAGGGCACGGTCGTCGCCGTGCTCACGCAGCTCGTCAAGCAGTTCGCCGGCAACGTCGGCAAGGCCTAGGCGCCAGCTTCCGATCGGGGCTCCTGGGTAGACAAGAACCGGGAGTAGCATCCGTTTCGAGGATGCATTGATCGGAAGGAGCGAGCATGAGGGACGTAATCGAGGACGTTGATCGCTGGGTGCAACGCGGTGACCGCGTCGCGCTGGCGACCGTCGTCGGGGTCCGCCGCTCGGCGCCCCGGCCACCGGGGTCGAAGATGGCGATCAACGACAAGGGCGAGGTCTCCGGCATGGTGTCCGGAGGGTGCGTCGAGGGCGCCGTGATCGAGGTGGCCGACAAGGTTCTGCAGGGCGCCGAGCCCGAGCTCGTGTCCTTCGGGATCAGCGACGAGATGGCCTGGGACGTCGGCCTGCCCTGTGGCGGGGAGATCGACGTGTGGGTCGAGGTCTACGAGCCATGAGCGTGCAGAAGGAGTTCGCCGAGATCGCCCGCAGCGACGGCCGCGCGGCGCTCGTGACCGCGATGAGCGGTCCGCACGCCGGCAATCGCATGCTCGTCCACGTCGACGGCCAGACCAGCGGCACGCTGGGAGACCCCGACCTCGATGCCGAGGGGCGCACGCACGCCGAGGAGCTCATGTGGAGCGAGAAGTCCGAAATGCGCGGCGACCTGTTCGTCGACATCTGCGCCCCCCCGCCCCGGCTCATCGTCTTCGGCGCCGTCGAGTACGCCGACCATCTCACGCGCTTGGCGAAGGTCGCCGGCTGGCGCTCGTACGTCGTCGACCCGCGCGGGCGCTTCGCCACGCGGGAGCGCTTCCCGGAGGCCGACGAGGTCATCGCCGCGTGGCCCGAGAAGGCGTTCGAGCAGATCGGCGCGCCCGATCCCGCGACGTACATCGCGGTACTGACGCACGATCCCAAGCTCGACGACGCGGTCCTGCTCATCGCGCTTGACTCCGACGCCGCCTACATCGGGGCGATGGGCGCGAAGAAGACGCAGAAGGCGCGCCGCGAGCGGCTGCTCGCTGCGGGCGTCAGCGAGGAGGACTACGCGCGGATCAGCGCGCCGATCGGGCTCGACCTGGGCGCGAAGTCCACCCAGGAGACGGCGCTGTCGATCATGGCCGAGGTGGCGGCGGTGCGCCACGGCCGCGAGGGCGGTCGCCTGTCGGCGACCAAGGGCGATACCCGCATCGCCACCGGCGCGGCGAAGTAACGGCCCTCCGCCCCGCCCGCGTCCCTACTCGCCGCGTGCTCCGGCGCTCCGGAGCACGCGCTACCGGCGCTTACTTGAAGAGCTTGTCCAGAACTCCCGAGCTGGTCAGGAGTCCGCCGGCCTGCTCGGCCAGAGCCTGCGCCTGCGCCTGCATCGCTGCGCGGCCGTCCTCGTCGGCGGTCAGGTACGCAACGCCCGCAGCCGCGACGGCGAGCGGAGCCGCCCGCCACAGGATGCTGCGCCGCGACCCGACGAGACCGAGCAGCTGCTGGTTGGTCGCCGCCAGCGACATCATCGCCGGCGCGAGTTGATTCATCCGTCTGCTCCGCATATGGCTGCCTTTCCACGCTGATGTCCGGCGCATGCCGACCACGAAACCCAGCGCGGCCGCGCCCTGGGCCACGCGCTCGGGGGTCGCGACGATAGCGCCGGAGGTCGTGTCGTGCGGCACCGGAGTGTCGGCACTTTGGTCGGAAATCTCAGTGTTCATGATTTCGTGTGATGTTCCCGTGCGCGCGCGAGGGTTACCTGATGATCCAGCGCACGACGCGCGCTGCGACGAAGCCCGCGGCGACCATCACCGGGACGCGAAGGGCCGGATCAAGATTGTCGACCCTGTCCTTCAGCTCGCCGAGCATCTCTCCGACATCGAGCTGACTGAGATCGATCGCGCCGACCTGCTCGACGACCGCACCGGGGTCCATCGAGCCGACCTGGGCGATGAGTCCCTTTGCCTTGTCGCCGATCTCGCCGACCGGCACGCCAAACTCTCCAAGCTTTCCGAGCACTTGCTCGATGGGATCCTGCGTCGTAGCCACGCGGACTTCCTCCCTTTCCTAGCTAGGCACACCGGCTGAAGCCGAACGGCTCGTTGAGTACCACGATGGTCGTCGGCGGCACAAGGTGATCTAAACATCTAGCGCAGGGGTTGCGCGAGTGGTAGGACTCACCCTGCTCGAAAGACCGTGTCGTCAGAAGTAGCTTGAGGGACCTAACCTATGTGCCTTGCAATACCGGGTCAGATTCTCGACGTCGTCGACGAATCCAACCGTCTCGCCAAAGTTGACGTTGCCGGCGTTCAGCGCAACGTCAATATCGGGCTGCTCGACGACGATGGCGTGGGCGTGGGCCCGGGCGACTGGGTCCTCATCCACGTGGGCTTCGCGATGTCGAAGATCGACGAGGAGGAAGCGCTCGAGACGCGCCGCATGCTCGAAAGCATGGGCGAGGACTACGAGCAGGAGCTCGAGGATCTGAAGGCGAGCATCATCGAATGAGCCGCCTGATCGCCAATGCGGCATCCGCCTTGGCACCGGTCTGCGATGGCTCGACGCACTGCATCACCTGCGGCGATGTCGCGATCCCGATGAGCGTTGTGCGCCTCGACGAAGAACGGGGGCTAGCGCTCTGCGCTGATGACGACGGGAACTCGGAGACGGTCGAAACCGACCTAGTCGCCCCGGTTGCGCCGGGGGACAACATCCTGGTTCACGCCGGCACGGCGATTGCACGGCTTACTCAGGAGGCCCCCGTATGAAGTACGTCGAGGAATTCCGCGACCCTGCGCTCGGTGAGGCACTCGCGGGCGAGATCCTGGGGCTTGTCGAGCCCGGCCGCCACTACAAGTTCATGGAGGTCTGCGGCGGCCATACCCACTCGATCTACAAATACGGGATCGACGACCTGCTGCCGGCGAACGTCGAGCTCGTGCACGGCCCGGGCTGCCCGGTCTGCGTCATCCCGATGGGCCGCGTCGACGACGGCATCGCGCTCGCGCACCAGCCCGACGTGATCTTCACGTGCTTCGGGGACATGCTGCGCGTTCCCGGCTCGGACGGCACGCTGCTCGACGCCAAGGCCGAGGGTGCGGACATCCGCATGGTCTACTCGCCGCTGGACGCGCTGCGGATCGCCAAGGCGAACCCCGACCGTCCCGTCATCTTCTTCGCGATCGGCTTCGAGACGACGGCGCCTTCGACGGCGCTGACGCTCAAGCGCGCGAAGATGGAAGGCGTCTCGAACTTCTTCTGCATGTGCAACCACGTCACGATCGTGCCGCCGTTGCGCGCGCTGCTGGACTCGCCCGACCTGCGCCTGGATGGCTTCATCGGCCCGGGCCACGTCTCCACGGTCGTCGGTGTCCGGCCCTTCGAGTTCATCCCGCGCGAGTACGGCAAGCCGATCGCGGTCGCCGGCTTCGAGCCGCTCGACGTGCTGCACGCGATCCACATGATCCTCACGCAGATCAAGGAGGGGCGCTGCGAGGTCGAGAACCAGTACGCGCGCGTCGTGCCGTGGGAGGGCAACCCGCGCGCGCTGGAGATCATGGCTGAGGTCTTCGAGCTGCGCCCGCACTTCGAGTGGCGCGGCATGGGCTTCATCTCGCAGAGCGGCCTGAAGCTCTCCGAGGCCTACGCCGACATGGACGCCGAGATCGAGTACACGGTGCCCGGCATCCGCGTCGCCGACCCGAAGGCGTGTCAGTGCGGCGAGGTCCTCAAGGGCGTCATCAAGCCGTGGGAGTGCAAGGTCTTCGGGTCCGGCTGCACACCCGAGCGCCCGATCGGTACGTGCATGGTCTCCAGCGAGGGTGCCTGCGCCGCGTACTACAACTACGGGCGCTTCGCCCGGGAGCGTGAAGTCGTCTAGATGCCTTCTGACGTTTCAGAGCGCGAGCAGAAGGTCCTCAACATCATCGAGACCGCGCGCGCGAAGCGTCAGAAGTTCCGTGACACCCAGATCACGATGGCGCACGGGGCCGGCGGCAAGGCGACGCAGGGCCTCATCGAGGGTCTGCTCGTGCCGGCGTTCGCGAACGAGACGCTCTCCGAGATGGCCGACGCCGGCAACGTGTCGGTCCTCGGCGGCAACGTCGCGATGACCACCGACAGCTTTGTCGTCAAGCCGATCGTGTTCCCCGGCGGATCGATCGGCGACCTCGCCGTCAACGGCACGGTCAACGACCTGGCGATGGCCGGAGCCCAGCCGCTGGCCCTGACGCTGTCGCTCATCCTCGAGGAGGGCCTGCCGGCGGCCACGCTCAAGGCCGAGGTCGAAGCGATCGCCGCGGCGGCGGCCGACGCGGGCGTCCCGATCGTGGCGGGCGACACAAAAGTGGTGGAACGAGGACACTGCGACCAGATGTACATCTGCACAACGGGTCTCGGGCTTGTCGACGACCGCGCCACGCTGTCGCCGTCCTCCCTCCGGCCCGGGGACAAGATCCTCGTCTCGGGCCGCGTCGGCGATCACGGCACGGCGATCATGCTCGCCCGTGGCGAGTTCGAGCTCGACGCCGACATCGAGTCCGACACGATGAACCTGTGGCCGATGGTCGACACGCTGCTCGACGCGGCCGGTCCGTCGTTGCGCTGCTTGCGCGACGCGACCCGCGGCGGCGCGGCCTCAGTCCTCAACGAACTTGCGCGAGCCTCGAAGGTGGCCATGGTCATCCATGAGGCAAAGGTGCCAGTGCATCCGGCAGTTGCCGGAGCGGCAGAGATCCTTGGGATCGACCCCATGCACGTGGCGAACGAGGGGAAGCTCATCGCGATCGTCGCCCCAGAGGCGGCGGACGACGCGCTGGCCGCATTGCGGTCGGTGCCCGGCGGCGAAGAAGCCGCCGAAATAGGCGAATGCAAGACCGAACCCGAAGGCATGGTCCTCATGGCCACGGCCTTCGGTGGAAAACGCGTGATGGATCAGCTCGTTGGCGATCCGTTGCCGCGTATCTGTTAGCCACAAGGGAGGAGCCACATGGCCTCAATCGAGTTCGCACCGAGGCAGCACGAGACAGAGAGCATCACTGCTCATGTCATCTGGATGACGTCCGGCCTGAGCTGCGACGGTGACTCGGTTTCCATGACGTCGGCGGTCAACCCGAGTCTCGAGGACATCATCACGGGCGCGATTCCCGGTATGCCGAAGGTCGTGGCGCATACGCCGGTGCTCGCGTACGAGGTGGGAGCGGAGTTCATGCAGGCCTGGTACGACGCCGAGGCCGGCAAGCTCGATCCGTTCGTCCTCATCGTCGAGGGTTCGATCCCGAACGAGAAGATCAACGGCGAGGGCCATTGGTCAGGAATGGGCGTCAACCCGAGCAACGGGCAGCCGATCACCACGAACGAGTGGATCGATCGCCTCGCCCCGAAGGCGGCGGCGGTTGTCGCGCTGGGAACGTGCGCCACGTACGGCGGCATTCCGGCGATGAAGAACAACCCGACGGGCGCGATGGGACTGTGCGACTACCTCGGCTGGGGCTGGACCTCCGCCGCGGGTATTCCCGTCATCAACATCCCCGGTTGCCCCGCGCAGCCTGACAACACCACTGAGTCGCTGACGGTTGCCGTCATGGCGCTGGCCGGCATTACGCCGATCCCAGAGCTCGACGAGCAGCACCGGCTCACGATGCATTTCTCCCGGACCGTGCACGAGGGCTGCAACCGCGCCGCCTTCTATGAGCACGGCAACTTTGCGACGGAGTACGGCTCAGACCATCGCTGTCTGGTCAAGCTCGGCTGCAAGGGCCCGGTTGTGAAGTGCAACGTCCCGATCCGCGGATGGCAGAGCGGTGTCGGCGGATGCCCGAACGTCGGTGGCATCTGCATGGCCTGCACGATGCCGGGGTTCCCCGACAAGTACATGCCGTTCATGGATGAGGACTCAAAGGCGAAGCTGTCGTCGACGGCAGCCAAGTTCACGTACGGTCCGCTGCTCCGTTACTTCCGTAACCAGTCGATCAAGACGAATTACGACAAGGAACCGGACTGGCGTCACCCGCGTGCCGAGCTGACCACCGGCTTCACGCCGACCTGGTAGGAGGAGACAGAAACACATGGCAATTGCTCAGACACCGTCCGCAACGTCGGGCGTAGTCGTCAAGGAGATGGCGTGGGATCCGATCACCCGCATTGTGGGTTCGCTCGGAATTCACACGGAGATCGACTTCACGAACCGCAAGGTCAACAAGTGCTACAGCAC
>JAWVGM010000140.1:0-8981 GCA_033855075.1 Solirubrobacteraceae bacterium
TGCGCCTGCGGCGGATCGGCGAACAGCTGCGACGAAGGATGCGGGAGGGGCGTCTCGGCCGAACCTCCGCCGCCCGGGCGGTCAAGCGTGCCGGGTTGAGCCGCGTACAGGTGCACAACCCCGCACGCTTGCCTCGCGCGCCCACTCGCGGGCCGACCCAGCTCGTCTTTATCGATGCAGTTTCGTCGGCCTCTAATCGGCGGGGAGCGGCTCGAGATCGCCGCCCTGCTTCTCCTGACGCACGCCGAGCCAGTAGAAGAACGCGACGCCGATGATGGCGCCGGGAACGGCCTCGAGGACCGTCGTGAGGTCGGTGTCGTGGCGGCCGGGAACGCTGAGGCCGTTGATGACCAGGCCGAAGAGGATCGCGCCGAAGACCGAGCCGAGGAACGCGCCGATGATGCCGCCCCAGCAGCGGTCCGGGAGGAAGATCGTGAAGTGCCAGAGGGCGAGGCCCATCATCGTCCAGGCGAGCAGACCCATTAGCGCTTCCTCCCGTGCTTGCCCTTGCGCCGCGAGGCCGCGCCGCCGCCCGCCTTGGGCTTGCGTCGTGCAGCCCCGCTGGGGTCGGGGCGATTGGGCATGACGACGTCCTCGGGCAGCGCGTCGGCGGCCTCATGGTCGGGCGCCTCGGGCGGCGGCGCCGGCTCGGCGGGCGCCGCGGCCTTCTTCGCCGGCTTCGGCGGCGCGGCAACCGCCGCGCGGCCCTTCGGTTTGGCGTCGGGCTCGACGTGCAGGTCGCGCACCATCTCGTCGAACTCCTCCCGCGACACGCCGGACTCGGGATCGTCAGGCGTCGTGATGCGTTGCTTGCGCAGGCCGCGCTTGCGCTGGTCGGGCTCGACGTCGTGCAGCTCGCCGCTGGCCGCCGTCGCGAACGGTGGCACGACGCCCCCGTTCTCGGCGGCGATGCGCGCGTGGCGGCGGCGGTAGACCGGCTCGCGTTCCTTCCATGCGTTGAGCACCGGACCGGCGATGAAGATCGACGAGTAGGTGCCCGAGATCGTGCCGACGAGCAGCGCGAACGCGAAGTCGCGCAGCGTCTGGCCGCCGAAGAGCAGGAGCGACAGCACCGGCAGGATCGAGCAGAAGCTCGTGGCCAGCGATCGCACGACGACCTCGGACATCGAGCGGTTGACGATCTGCGTGAACGCCGCGCGCGGCATGCGCGGCACGTTTTCTCGGATCCGGTCGAACACGATGATCGTGTCGTAGAGCGAGAAACCTAAGACGGTGAGCAACGCCGCGACCGTCGCCGTCGTCACCTCCTGGCCGAGGAGGGCATAGACGCCCGTCGTGATGAGGATGTCGTGCATCAGCGCGATGAGCACCGGGACGGCGTACTTGGCCTCGAAGCGCAGCGCGATGTACGCCGAGATCACGATCAGCGACGCGATGATCGCGACGATCGCCGAGTTCGCGACCGTCTGGCCGAAGGTCGGCCCGATCACCTTGGAGTCGGGGTCGCGCGCGAAGCCGAATTTGGTCTGGAGGGCCGTGTTGATCCTGGCGACCTCCGCGGGCTTGAGCGCCTTGGTCGAGATCTGGAACTTCGACAGGCCCGGGCCGTTCACGGTCACGCGCTGGATCTCGGCGTTGCCGGCGCCCACCGACCGCAGAACGGAGCGAACGGCGCTCTCGTTGACCCGCTGCTTGAGGGCGACCGTGATCCGGCTGCCGGACTCGAAGTCGATGCCGAGGTTGATGCCCTTGGTGCCCAGCGCGAGCGCGCAGACGACGAGGATCAGTCCGGAGAAGCTGAAGAAGAACCGCGAGTAGCCCATGTAGTCCAGGCGGAAGCGGTTGCCCTTCGGCTTGCCCGCGCCGAGCGCCGAGGGCTTGTGCAGCAGCCCGGACTTGGCCATCGTGCCGAGGATCGCCTGCGTCGCCATGACCGCCGTGAACAGCGAGACGATGACGCCGAGACCCAGCGTGAGCGCGAAGCCCTGAACGCCGGCCGTGGCGAGTACGAACAGGATGAACGCGACCATGATCGTCACGACGTTCGCGTCGATGATCGCCGTGAGGCCCTTCTTGTAGCCGGCGGAGATCGCGGCGGGAATGGATCTGCCCGCGCGCACCTCCTCCTTGACGCGCTCGAAGATCACGATGTTCGCGTCAGCGGCCACCCCCAAGGTGAGGATCAGGCCCGCGATGCCCGGCAGCGTCAGGACGACCGGGACGAGCTTGATCAGCGCGAAGAAGTACACGCCGTAGACGGCGAGGCCGATGACGGCGATGACGCCGAGCACGCGGTAGAACACGAGCAGGAACAGCGCGACGATGACGAAGCCCGCGACACCCGCGATGAGGCCCTGGTTGAGCGCCTGCTGGCCGAGCGTCGCGGACACCTGCGAGCTCGAGATGAGCTCGAGCTTGATCGGCAGCGCCCCGGTCTTGAGCACGTTGGCGAGATCCTTCGCGGACGAGGGCGTGAAGCCGCCGCTGATCTGCGATCCGTTGCGCGGGTCGAAGCCCTCCGGGTCGTGCTGGGAGTCGATGAACGGCACCGAGACGAGCTCGTTGTCGAGCGCGATCGCGAAGTGCTGGTTGTTGTCGGCCGGGTCCTGCCCGGGCAGCGCGCTGACGGCGTGCACGCCGCGCTGGGCGATCGTCTTCGTGACCTGCTTCCAGATCTTGCGGCCCTTGTCGGTGAAGTTGAACGTCACGATCGCCTGGCCGGTGCCGCCGGTGTCGAACGCCTGCTTGGGGTCCTTGATCTCCTTGCCCTGGAGCGCGACGTTGTCGCGCAGCACGAACCACTGGTCGGTCTTGCCCTTCTGGCTGTCGGGCTGCTCGGCCCGCAGGATGACCGTGCCTTCCTTGACGTCGTAGATCTTCGGCTTGAACGTCGCGCGCTCCTTGACCGGGATCGCCTTCAGCGCGTCCGCGCGGGTGTCCTCCCCGAACCCGTAGACCTTCTTGGAGTTCGGGTCTACCGCGTAGTAGAGACTGCCGTCGCGCGAGTTGTTGCCGTCGCGCTGGAACTTCTGCTCGGAGGCGCGGATGACCGCGTCGTACAGCGACAGCGCCCCGACCCGGCCGGCCTGCGGGCCGCCGGTGACCGCCGGGTCGTCGGGCACCGGCACGCCATCGGGCCCGATGACGTTGAGCTCCCAGTCGTAGAAGTTCATCTGCGCGACCGTGCCGACCTGCCGGATCGCCTGGGCCTGGTTTGAGACGTTCGGCAGGCCGACGCTGATCTGGTCTGAGCCGAAGCGCTGGAGCTTGGGCTCGGCGACGCCGAGCTGGTCGACGCGCTGGCGCATGACGTCGATCGCGCGGTCGAGCGCGTCGGACGTCAGCTTCGTGCCCTGGCGCGGCTTGGCCTGGTAGACGAGTTCGACGCCGCCCTGCAGGTCGAGCCCGAGCCTCGTCGGCTGCGTGGCGATGGCTACCACGGAGCCGAGCAGCAGCCCGAGCACGAGCAGCAGGACGAGGAAGTTGCGACGGCGTTCGTTCACGTGATGCCCATCGTCAGCCTACTTCGATGGCGTGAGCACGAGCAGGAGACCGCCGTCGTCGTCGTAGGCCGGAAAGAGGTCCGCTGTGGCCTCCGCGGGGATGTCACCCTCGGCGTTCACCTGAACGGACTTGCCGAGCGCGCGCACGCCCCACTCGAGCACCGTGCCGACGTGGTCGGTGGAGTCGGCGAACTTCAGGCCCAGCACCTCGTTGGCCTTGCGACCGATGACGTGCTCGTCGTCGAGGCCGGTCAGCTCGAAGGATCCGCGGCCGCAGCCGATGACGCGTCCCTCCTGATCACAGACGAAGAACGCGGCGTTCGGCGCCGGGTAGTAGTCGTCAAGCAGTTCGAAGAGAAAGCCGAAGCCGCATTTCGAGCACCCCTTGGCCTGGCGCGAGAAGCCGGCGGTGCGGTCGGTCTCCGAGCTGCGTGTCCCGCAGTTCGGACAGATGAAGAGATGGGCCATGGTCGCCGGTAAGCCTAGAGAAGCGTTCCTAAACCTCCGATATGGGCGGGAAGCCCACTGGTACCTTGCCGACGTTGACGATCAGACAGCACCGATCACATCCCGGCCCCCCTCGCGGCAACGCCAGCGCAGCGGATCGCAGTGGCCTGGCCGACGAGTACATCGCGCTGCTGAAGGGGGCGGTCGCGCACACGCTGTACGCCGACGGGGACCAGGGCCTGTACTTCAGGCGAAACCTTCCCGCGCGAGGCCTGCTCGCCCTCCTTCGCGCGTGCGGCATCGTGCCGCTGCGCACGGGAGCCCGAGCCGCCCGAGCACGCGAGCATGGACGCGACTGGCCCGTCTTCGCGCAGACGATGATCGGCACCACTCGGCTGGACAGCCTGCAGGACTGCGTCGACGACGTCCTGCGTTCGGAGGTGCCGGGCGATCTCATCGAAGCCGGGGTCTGGCGCGGCGGCGCCGCCATCTTCATGCGAGGCATCCTCGAGGCGCGAGGCGCGGACGACCGGCTCGTGTGGGTCTGCGATTCGTTTGAGGGGCTTCCCGAACCGGACCCGGCCGTGCGGGCCGATGTCGAGGGTGAGCGCTGGCACAAGCTCGCGCACCTGCGGGTCAGCGAGGAAGAGGTGCGACAGAACTTCGCGCGCTACGGGCTGCTCGACGAGCGGGTCCGGTTCGTCAAGGGCTGGTTCAAGGACACGCTGCCGAGGCTGAGCGACCGCCGGTGGGCGCTGATCCGCCTTGACGGCGATATGTACCAGTCGACCATGGATGGGCTCACCCACCTGTATCCCCGGTTGTCGCCCGGTGGGTACCTCGTCGTCGACGACTACGCGGTCGACGCGTGCCGGCGGGCCGTCGACGACTACCGCGAGGCCAACGGCGTGCCCGAGCCCCTCCAAAAGATCGACTGGACCGGCGTGTACTGGCAGAAATCGCGATGAAGGCCGTGCGGCGCGCGCTCGGACGTCCGGGCGCGCGCACGGGTCTTGCCCGCGGGCTCGTCGCGGTGGGCACTCGAGTCGGCATCACGCCGTACAACTGGCGGCTGCTTCGCAGCACACGCCGGTTGACCGCCGTTCAGCGCCTGCCGTGCCCGCCATGGCAATCGCGGCCCCCGCGCGCGGTCAGCTCAGCGGACGTCGCGCTGTCAGAGCGATTGATCGACGCCTACTCCGCGGCCCTCGGCGGGCAACCGGCCGGCGAGCAGGCCGAGGGGATGTGGCGCTGGATCTACGACGAGCGACAGCGCGGGCTGGCCACGATCCTGGAGCGGCGAGATGCCCCGGGGCTGGCCACGGCGCTCGCCGCGATGTTTCGCAAGACGTTCGTGCTCGGCCTGGCTCCCGGATCGCTCGTCCGGCAGGCCGAGTCGCCGATCGGGAGGCGCATCTGGCGTGTCAAGACGCTCGACGGCCTCGTCTCGCTGGCGCACGCGATCGGCGCCGCGACCGTCGACGGGCCCGAGCATGCCCGGTCCGCCGGTCCCTTCGCGCAGGGGCTCCAAGCGCTGGTCGAGGGCATCGAGGCTCGCCTAGGCTTCTCGATCGACGCCAGCGATGTCGGTGCGCCCTGCGGCCTCGCGGTGGGCGAGCGGGTGTTGACGCTTGACGCGCCCGAGCAGATCTACGCCTCCGTGCGCATCCAGCAGGCGATCGAGTCGCATCTGTCCGGCCGTGCGCGATCGGCACCAAGGATCGTCGAGATCGGCGGCGGGTACGGCGCCACGTGCATGTGGCTCATGCGCGGAGGCTGCAACGCCGAGCGCTACGTCATCGTCGATCTGCCGATCGTCAACGTGCTGCAGGGCTACTTCCTCTCACAGGTGCTCGGGCGCGACCAGGTGTCGCTGTTCGGGGAGGCGCCGGCCCGCGTCGTGATCACACCGGACCGGGCGGTCAAGACCGTGCCGACGCCGTACGACGTGCTGGTCAACAAGGACAGCATGCCCGAGATGCCGGCCGCCGCCGTGCACGCCTATCTGACCTGGGCGCGGACCACCTGCGACGGGATCTTCTTCAGCTGCAACCAGGAGTCCGCAGCACCGTTTCGCGGTGAGCCGCAGGTCGTCGTCTCAGAGGCCGTCGCGACGGCTGGCGGATTCGTGCGCGTGCGTCGTGACGAGTCGTGGGTTCGGCGCGGATACGTCGAGGAGATCTACGTACCTGCGCCGGACGAGGTCGCCGCTTAGAACAGGCGCTCGCCGTCGGATGCCGGCGGCTCGAGCCCGAGGTGGGTGAACGCGCGGCGCGTCGCGGCCCGGCCGCGCGGGGTGCGCTTGAGCAGGCCGCACTGGAGCAAGAACGGTTCGTAGACGTCCTCGATCGTGTCCTGCTCCTCCCCCACCGTGACCGCCAGCGTCGAGAGCCCGACGGGGCTGCCCTCGAACTTCTCACAGAGCGCTCGCAGCAGTTCGCGGTCCAGCCGGTCGAGGCCGAGCTCGTCGATCTCGAGCAGGGCGAGCGCGGCGTCGGCGGCCTCCGCGGTGACGGTGCCGCCGAAGCGCACCTCCGCGTAGTCGCGCACGCGCTTGAGCAGCCGGTTGGCGACGCGCGGCGTGCCGCGGCTGCGCGCGGCGATCGCGGCCGCGCCCTCGGGGTCGAGCGTGACGCCGAGAATCCGCGCCGAGCGGGTGACGATCTCGGTGAGGTCCTCGCGGCCGTAGTGCTCAAGACGGTGCTGCAGGCCGAAGCGGTCGCGCAGCGGCGCGGTCAACAGGCCCGTCCGGGTGGTCGCGCCGATGAGCGTGAACGGCGGCAGCTCGAGCGTGACGACGCGCGCGCCGGCGCCCTGGCCGACCGTGATCGGCAGCTGGCGGTCCTCCATCGCCGGATAGAACGTCTCCTCGAGCGCGCGCTGCAGGCGGTGGATCTCGTCGACGAAGAACACGCTGCGCGGCTCGAGCGCGGTGAGAAACGCGGCGACGTCAGCCTTGCGCTCGAGCGCCGGCCCGGCCGTCTGCACGAACGGCGCATCGAGCTCGTTGGCGACGATCTGCGCGAGCGTCGTCTTGCCCAGGCCGGGCGGTCCGGCGAGCAGGACGTGGTCGAGCGCCTCGTCGCGCCCGCGGGCGGCCTGCACCGAGATCGCGAGCTGCTCCTTCAGCGAGGCCTGGCCGACGAAGTCCTCCAGACGCCGCGGGCGCAGCGACCGGTCGAGCTCCTCCTCGTCGTCGACGATGCGCTGCGGCGTCTGGATCCGGATCTCCGACACGGCTACTTCCTCGCGGCGCGCAGCGCGTAGGCGATGAAGGCCTCGGGCGTCGCGTCCTCGTCGGGCGCGTCACGCAGCAGCTCGTCGGCCTCGACGATCGTGAAGCCGAGTTCGAGGAGTCCGTCGCGAGCGAGCCGCCGCGGGTCGTCAGCGCGGGTGATGACGATTTCGGGTTCCCCGGCGGCCGTGACCGCCGCCGCGAACTTCTCGCGCAGCTCGACGATGATCCGCTCGGCCGTGCGCTTGCCGATTCCGGGAACGGCCTGGAGGCGGGCGCTGTCGCCGGAGGCGAGCACGCCGATGAGCTCGCGCGGCGAGCCGCCGCTGAGCACCGCGAGGGCCACCTTGGGACCGACGGACTGCACGCCGATGAGCGCGAGGAACAGGTCGCGCTCCTCCTCGGAGGCGAAGCCGAAGAGCGCGAGCGCGTCGTCGCGCACGATGAGGTGGCTGTGCAGCGTGACCGTCTTGCCGACCGCGGGGGTCTTGCGCAGGGTCTCGGCGGAGACCCCGAGGCGGTACCCGACGCCGCCAGTCTGCACGACCACATGATCGGCTCGTCTCACGGCGACTTCGCCGCGCACGAGTGCGATCACACGAGCACCCGCGTCTCGGCAACCGCCGCGGCGTGCGGGGCACCGTTCGCGTGGCAGATCGCGATCGCCAGCGCGTCGGCGGCGTGGTCGGGATGCGGTAGCGCCTCGAGCGACAGCAGCATTTGGACCATCCGCGCCACCTGGTCCTTCTCCGCGCGGCCGCTGCCGGTGACGGCGTGCTTGATCTGCTGTGGGGTATAGGAGTGCACCTCGAGGCGCCGCTCACCAGCGGCGGTCATCACCGCACCGCGTGCCTGGCCGACCGCGAAGGCGCTGCTCACGTTCTGGCCGAAGAAGATGTCTTCGAGCGCGATGATGCGGATGGTGTACTGGTCGATGAGCTCGCCGACGCGCCGGTGGATCGCGGCGAGGCGAATCTGGGCCGGGGCCTCGGGGCGGGTCGTGATCACGCCCCCATCGAGCGCGACGAGGCGCCCGGACCGGCGCTGGACGACGCCGTAGCCCGTGTTCGCTGTTCCGGGGTCGATGCCAAGGACGATCATTGGGAGTGATTCTGCGCTCACCGTCGGATGTCCTCTACGATGCGCCGCCGGTGTGACGTCGGCCATGGGTCGACGGTTCCGGCGACCCATGGGCGAAACCACCAAGATCAAACGTCAGCTGAACATCGTGCTCGTCGTGGCCATCCTCGACGCGTTCCTCCTCGTGCCCCTCGTGTACGGCTTCATCACCGACAGCGAGGTGCATAAGCAGATCCTCGGTCCGATCCACGGCATCGGCTTTCTCATCCTGGTGTTCCTGACGGGACGCGGCGCGGTTGAGAAGCTCTGGGGCTGGTGGTTTCCGGTCATCGTCGTCCTCACCGGCGGGCCGCCCGGCTCGATCGTCGGCGACATCGTGGTCCGCTCGCAGCTGCGCGGCTAGCCGGCGGCTCGCGCTCAGGGAGCGCGGTGTGCGCCGGCCAGGCTCGCGCCAGGAGCGCTGCTCGCCTGCGTGTTCGCCGGCTGACCGGCCGAGCCGCCAACGGACTGACCCGTTGCGCTCGCAGCGCCGGCACCCGGCGTTGTGCCGGCGCCGGCACCCGGCGTCGCGGACGGCTTGCCACCCGGCGTACCAGACGGCTTGCCACCCGGCCTACCCGAGGGCTTGCCTACGGGAACGGCCGCAGGCCTGCCGCCCGAAGTGGTCGCAGGCTTCCCACCGGGAGCGCTCGCGGTCTTGCCGCCGGGAGTACCCGCCGGTTTGCCGGCGCCGGCCGGAGCGTGAGCGGCCGGCC
>JAWVGM010000141.1:0-47194 GCA_033855075.1 Solirubrobacteraceae bacterium
CTGCGAGAACGCGTCCTCGCGCGCTTCGTCTGCCTCGCCGCAGCGGTCGCGCTCAACCACCAACTCGGCCGCCCCAGCCGCGCACTCGTCAACTACTGCGCCTAACCGCGCGGAATCAACCATCTAGACCCCTCATGGCCGGACCACTCATCGCAGCGACGCCCGCGCGCGGGACCGTCAAGACGCGCGCGGCAGCCCTGTCGATCGCCTCCAACACGCTGCTCATCGCGCTGAAGCTCGCGGCCGGCGCGATCACGGGCTCCGTGGCGATCATCACCGAGGCGATGCACTCGTCGATCGACCTCATCGCGTCGATCGTCGCGTACGTGTCGGTGCGCAAGGCCGACAAGCCCGCCGACGCCGACCACCCCTACGGCCACGACAAGATCGAGAACCTCGCGGCGGCGATCGAGGCGATGCTCATCCTCGTCGGCTCCGGGGTCATCGTGTTCGAGTCTGTCCGCCGCCTCGCCACGGGGCACACCGAGGTGGGGTCGCTCGGCGTCGGCATCGCCGTGATCGCGTTCTCGATGGTCGCGAACATCGCCGTCTCCAGCGTGCTCGCGAAGCGGGCGCGAGAGACCGAGTCACCGGCGCTCGAGGGCGACGCCTCGCACCTGCGTACCGACGCGGCCACGTCGTTCGCGGTGCTGTGCGGGTTGGCGCTCGTGCAGCTCACCGGCGCGCAGTGGCTGGATTCCGTGATCGCGCTCGGCGTCGCGGCCGCGATCGTCGTCGCCGGAGTGCGCCTGCTCTCGCGCGCCTCGCGCGTCCTCGTCGACGAGGCGCTGCCGCCGGAGGAACTCGACGCCGTCCGCGGCGCGATCGAGCAGTTCGGCCCCAAGGGCGTCTGCGGCTACCACCAGCTTCGCGCCCGCCGCGCGGGCTCACGGCGCTACGTCGACCTCCACGTCCAGTTCGATCACGGCACGACGCTCGAGGACGCGCACACGACCGCCCACGAGCTGCAGGACGCGATCCGCGAGCGCCTGCGCAGCGCCGACGTGCTCATCCACCTCGAGCCGGCCGACCGGGTGCGCCCGGGCACGGAGATCCCGCGGTAGGGAGCGGGGCCGTCGCGCGGCGCAGGCCGGCCTCAGCGCAGGTTGATCGCCGCAGACGCCCCGACCGCGAGCGCCAGCGCGCCGTAGCCGTTGTAGCCCGACAGGAAGAGCAGCAGCGCCGTGATGAGCGCTGCCCCGACCGTCAGCAACCAGGCGATCCGGTTCAGAGGCACGCGCTCATCCTCGCTCATCGCCTCGGGTCCGGTCACGCTGGTACCTTCGACGCAATCGCGACTCGCCCTTGCCCAGGCCCGTGACGTTCGCCGATCGCCTCGCCGCGCTGGTCGCCGAACGCGAGTCGCAGATCGTGCTCGGGCTCGACCCTGATCCCGCTCGGCTGTGGCCCGAGGCCGTCGCGCAGGCGCCACCGGACGGGACCCCGGCGCGGCGCGCGGCGGCGGCCGTCCGCGCGCACTGCGCCGCGCTCATCGACGCCGCGGGACCCGCGTGCGTCGCCGTCAAGCCGCAGCTCGCGTGCTTCGAGCGCCTCGGCGCCGACGGCTGGGCCGCGCTCGCCGCGACGGCCGAGCACGCCCGCGCCGCCGGCCTGCTCGTGCTCGCCGACGGCAAGCGCGGCGACGTGTCGGTCTCGGCCGCCGCCTACGCGCAGGCGCTCGTCGGTGCGACCGACACGCCGTTCGGCGAGGTCGCCGGGCTTGGCGCCGACGCGTTCACCGCCAACCCGCTGCTCGGCGTGGACGCGCTCGAGCCGCTCGTCGAGGGTGCTCGCGCCGCGGATGCCGGCGTGTTCGTGCTCGTCCGCACCTCGAACCCGGGCGCCGCCGACGTCGAGGACCTACCGCTGGCCGACGGCGGAGCACCGCTGTGGGAGCGCCTCGCCGCGATCGTCGCGCGGCTCGGCGACGCGGGCCCGCAGAGCGACGCGGGACTCGCCGACATCGGAGCCGTCGTCGGCGCGACGATGCCCGAGCACGTCGCCCGGATGCGCGAGCTCATGGCGCGGGCGATCTTCCTGCTGCCCGGCATCGGCGCGCAGGGCGGCCGGGTCGAGGACCTCGCGCCCGCCTTCGCGCCGCATCGCGCGGCCGGTCTCGTCAGCGCCTCGCGCTCTATTGCCGCCGCGCACGAGGCGCACGGCGGATCGCCGGCCGGGGCAGCGCGGGCGGAGGCCGAGCGATTGCGCGCCGCTGCATGGTCGCTCGCATGAGAAGCGGCGATCGTTCGCGGAGACGTATCCTGTGCGCGCGATGCAGCAGGAGCAAAGCTATGCCCGCTACGCGCTGCCCGCATTGCTCCTGACGCTCGTGATCGGGACGCTGCTCGTGCTCGTGCTCAACAGCTCCAGCGGCGACAAATCCTCGGCGAAGGCGCAGACGACCCAGACGGTGGCCAAGCCGCGCCACAGGACGATCCGCGTCAGGGCCGGGGACAACCCGTCGACGATCGCCGACAGAGCCGGGATCACGCTCGACCAGCTCGAAGAGCTCAACCCGCGGATGGACCCGCGCGCGCTGCACCCGGGCGACAAGCTCAAACTCGTTCCGTGAGAGCTCGTCTCACGGCAGGCATCGCGGTGCTGGCGTTCACACCGGCGCTGGGCGCGGCCATTCCCGCGGTCGCCGGAGCCGCGCAGGGGCCCGCGCTGCGCGCCAAGGCGGCGCTCATCATGGAGGCGTCGACCCGCGACGTCCTCCTCGCCCAGCACTCGCGCGATCGCCGGGCGATGGCGTCGACGACGAAGCTCATGACGGCGCTCGTCACGCTCGAGCGCGCCGACCTCGACGACGTCTACGCCGCGTCGAACTACCGGCCGGCGCCCGCCGAGTCCCAGATCGGCCTGCGTCCCGGCGAGCGGCTCACGGTGCGCGACCTGATGCGCGCCCTGCTGCTGCCCAGCGCCAACGACGCCGCCGCGGCGCTCGCCGTGGGGACGATGGGCTCGCAGGAGACCTTCGTCGACGAGATGAACCGCCGCGCGGCCGCCCTCGGCCTGCGCGACACGAGCTACGCCAACCCGATCGGCCTGGACGATCCCGGCAACTTCACGAGTGCGCGCGATCTCGCGCAGCTGGCGATCATCCTGCGGCGCAACGAGTTCTTCCGCCGCACGGTGGACCTGCCGCGCGCGATCCTGCGCAGCGGCGCGCGCACGCGGACCGTCACGAACCGCAACGCGCTCGTGCGCCGCTTCCCGTTCGTCAACGGCGTGAAGACCGGGCACACCCGCCAGGCCGGCTACGTCCTCGTCGGTTCGGCGACCCGCCGCGGCGTCACCGTCGTGAGCGTCGTCATGGGCGAGCCCAGCGAGCGCGCACGTGACCAGGACTCGATCGCGCTCTTGCGCTACGGCCTGCGTAGCTACGACGCCAAGGCACTGCTGCCGGAGGGACGCACGGTCGGCAAGATCAAGCTGAAGTTCCGCGGCGGTGAGCACGTCGACGTCGTGGCGGGGGCGAGCGTCAACCGCGTCGTCCGCGTCGGCCAGAAGGCGAGCGTGAAGATCCAGGGACTGCCCGACGAGATCGACGGCCCGCTGCCGCGCGGCTCCAAGGTCGGCACGGCGGTCGTCAGCCTCGGTGGCAAGGTCCTCAAGCGGGTTCCGGTGGTGACCGCCCGGCCGGTCGCCGAGGCCAATTTCGGCGACCGGGTCAGCGACTTCATCAGCCGCTCGCAGACACTCATCGCCATCGCCCTGCTGCTGGTCTGTAGCCTCCCCTTGCTGGTGCTGCGAAACCGAGTGGTCCGCCGTCGCCGAGAGCTCGACGCAGAGGATCGGCGGTCGCGCCGCCGGGAGGAGACACCGGTCCCATGATCATCACCGTCACCCTCAACGCGGCGATCGACAAGTCGCTGTCGGTCCCGAACTTCCGGCTCGGCCGTCGTCATCGGACCGTCGAGCAGACGACGCTTCCGGGTGGCAAGGGCGTCAACGTCGCGCGCACGCTCAAGACGCTCGGCCAGCCCGTCATCGCGACGGGCTTCGCGGGCGGCGCGACCGGCACGCGCATCGTCGAGGCGCTGACCGAGGAGGCGATCCTCAACGACTTCGTCCGTATCCGCGAGGAGTCCCGGACGAACACCGCGGTCCTCGATCCCACCAACGGCGAGCAGACCGAGATCAACGAGCGCGGCCCGGCCGTCAGCGCGCGCGAGCTCGAGCTCTTCCGCGACAAGCTCCTGTACCTCGCGCGCGGCGCGGCGATCGTGGTCTTCGCCGGGTCCCTGCCGCGCGGTCTCGAGATGGACGTGTACGCCGAGCTCGTCAAGGAGCTGCGCAAGCTCGGGCTCATCGTCATGGTCGACACCGACGGCGACCCGCTGCGCCACGCGGTCCGCGCCGAGCCGCACGTGGTGTCCCCGAACGTGCTCGAGGCCGAGGAGCTCGTCGGCCACGAGTTCAACGACGACGAGGAGCGTGTGATCGCCGTGCGCGAGATGGTCAATCTCGGCGCCGTCGAGGCGATCATGACCGTGCCCGACGGCTGCTTTGCCTCCGTCCTCGTCGAGGGCGAGATGTGCCTGTACCGCGTGCGCATCGAGCCGCGCGAGGCCATTGCCACGGTCGGCGCCGGCGACGCCTTCCTCGCCGGCTACGTCGCCGCTCGCTACGGCGACAAGTCGCCGTCGGAGTGTCTGCGCTACGGGGTCGCGTGCGGCGCGGAGTCGACGCAGCGCCTCGGGGCCGGCCTCGTCGATCCCCACAAGGTCGACCGCCTGCTGCCCGAGGTGGAGGTCGTCCGGCTCGAGACGCCCGCCGAAGTGAGCTGAGGCGCAAGCCGCCACATCGCGCGGGGCCGTGCGGCTCTCGTCGATGCCGGCCCCGATCCCGTAGGCGCTGCGCGCCGGAAGCGGCGCGGGCAGACGTGCGGTTAGCCGCACCTCAAGACGCGGGGAGACCCATCTGTGCGCGGCGTCGGATGGCTGGAACGCTCCCGTTCATGCCATCAGTCCTCAGGAGGAACGACATGACGTCGATCAGCATTGCCGACCCGCGCGAGCTCAGCGCGCGCATCGCCGGAACCGTCTTCACCCCCGCCGACGACGGCTGGGACGGCGCCCGGATGGCGTGGAACGTCTCCGTCGACCAGCGACCCGCCGCGGTCGTCTGCCCCGTCGACGAGGACGACGTCGCCACCACCATCGCCTACGCCCGCGAGAACGGGCTGCGCATCGCGCCCCAGGGCACCGGCCACAACGCCGCGCCGCTCGGCCCGCTCGACGGCACGATCCTCCTGCGCACCTCCGAGATGCGCGGTGTCGAGATCGACCCCCAGCGGCGCATCGCCCGCGTCCGAGCCGGCGACGTGTGGGACGACGTGATGGGTCCCGCGGCGGCGCACGGCCTGACCGCGCTCGCCGGTTCCTCTCCCGACGTCGGCATCGTCGGCTACTCGCTCGGCGGCGGCATCGGCTGGCTCGCGCGCAAGTACGGCATGGCCACCAACAGCATCACGGCGGTCGAGCTCGTCACCGCCGACGGCACCCGCGTGCGTGCCGATCGCGACCACGAGCCCGACCTCTTCTGGGCGCTGCGCGGCGGCGGCGGCAACTTCGGCGTCGTCACGGCACTCGAGTTCGCGCTGTACCCCGTCACCGAGGTCTACGGCGGCGCGCTCGTCTGGGACTGGCACGAGTCCGAGCGCGTCCTCGCGCGCTGGACGGAGTGGGCCGCGACCGCGCCCGACGAGATCTCGACGTCGGCGCGGATCATGCAGCTGCCGCCGCTGCCCGAGATCCCCGAGCCCATCCGCGGGCGCCAGATCGTGATGATCGACGGCGCGTACACGGGCGACATCGCCGGCGCCGAGGCCGCGCTGGCTCCGCTGCGCGAGCTTCATCCCGAGATCGACATGTTCGCGCCGATGCCCACGCCCGCGCTCGTTCGCCTGCACGGCGATCCCGAGACGCCCGTCCCGGTCGCCAGCGGCCACACGATGGTCGGCCAGCTCGACGCCGCCGGCGTGGCCGCGTTCGTCGGCGCGGTCGGCCCGGACTCCGGGTCATCCCTGCTGTTCGGCGAGCTGCGCCAGCTCGGCGGCGCGCTCGGGCGCGACGGCGAGGAGCACGGAGCGCTCGCGAAGCTCGACGCGCAGTACGCGGTGTTCGGCGTCGGCATCGCGCCCACGCCCGAGGTCGCGGCGGCCGTCGCGGCCGACGCCCGCGCGATGACGGGTGCGGTCGAGCCATGGTCGACCGGCTCGCGGTACCTGAACTTCTCGGAGACCCCCACCGACACGCGCACCGCCTACGAGGCCGCGAGCTTCGCGCGGCTGCAGGCCGTGGCGGAGCAGGTCGACCCGCACCGCGTGCTGCACGCCAACCACCAGCTGGCGTAACGGGCGCGGTCCCGCGGTCGCTCAGTCCAGCCGGCGGCGCCGAGGACGGCGGGGCCGCCCGCTGGGCAGGAACGCCTCGCCCGCGATGACGTCCGCGAACGCGGACAGGGCGTCTGCGGCCGCGGCGAAGAAGTCGATCAGCGGTTCGGTCGTGCCGCTCGAGTCAGGGGTGTCGCGGCGCACCGCCTCGGCGGCGACGGCAGCGGTCACCCACGTGCCGGCGACGACGGCTTCCACGAGCTTCGTGCGGTCGACCTGCGCCACCGCGCGAGTGTAATCGCGTGTCCGCGGGACGCCAGAAGATGTTCCGTCGCGCTGAATGTTTGCGTGCACCCGATCGTTGATGAAGCGTGCGTCGCGCTTCTCGCCGTGACTGTTGGCACAGACCTCCGAGACGAGGTCGGCCAGTGCGGGCTTGCAGACGCCGCATTCCCGTCCCGTGCCACAGGCGGCGACGACCTCGCTGACGAACGAGATGTTCACCAGCGACGACGAGAAGCGCCGCCGCCGAAACCGGCCGTCGCTGCACGTAGCCGACATCGCGTCGCTCGGAATAAGCGGCGTCGCACGCCGGCGCGGCCACCCGGCATCCGATTCGGCGACGTCACTCGCACGATGCACGCTCATCCCAGACAGGGTGTCGGTGACCGAGCCGGGCCCTGTCGTCACTGAGTCGGCGTCGTCTGCACTGCCGCGCAGCCTGCGCAACGGCGGTTTCCCTGGCGCGTCGGTTCGATGAACGCTGCGTCAACGCCGCCGCCGCATCAGCCTGTCAACCGACGCAACGGAAAGCTATAGTCGCGCCTGGTCTGCATCCGAGGGAGGTCTGTAGTCAATGAGTGATCTGAGTCCGGTCGGCCTTGTCGCCACCTTGGGGATTTTGTTCGTCCTCGTCGTCGCCGCGGTGAATGTCATCGGGAACATCTTCGCCTAGCCGTCCGACGTAGCCGGCCGGCCTTCGCGCGAGAGCGAAGCGCCGGCGGGTTTGTCGTGCCCTAACCGCCTCTTGGGGCACAATGCGGTTATGGATCTGCCGAACGACCTCGCGCTGCCGCTGCGCAGCGGCCGGGCCCACTGGTACTGGCTCGGCGGTTGCCCGTCGGCTGACTTCGTCAACACGCTGCGCGAGCGCTGGTGGCGGCGCGTCGAGACGCTCGTCACGCCGGACGACCTCGTGGGCTGGCTCGAGCGTGCAGAGCTCCTCCCGGCGAACGGCGGCGTGACAGCTTCGACCGCGCACCTCACCCGGGCGCGCGACCTGCGCGAGGCGATCGATGCGGGCTTCGTCGCGGTCACCGCCGGAGGCGCGATGCCGCAGGCGAGCGTGGAAGCGATCGATCGCTGGCTGGCGGTGGCCACGCTGCCACCGACGCTGGCGCGAGGACCTGCGGGCGAACCCGTGCTGCGCGACGCCGTGCCGACCGATCGCGTCGAGCACGCGCTCGGGCGCATCGCGCTGGATGCCGCGACGCTGCTCGGCAGCGGCGAGCGCGAGCGGGCTCGAATCTGCGCGTCGGACACCTGCAGCGCGCGCTTCTATGACCGTTCGCCCACGGCGGGCCGGCGCTGGTGCTCGATGCGCGGCTGTGGCAACGTCGCCAAGGCCCGCCGCCACCGGGCGCGCGCCCGCAGCGAGGCCGGCTAGGGAGCGCGCGCCTCTCGGGCTGCGCCACCGCGGACTCCTACGCAAGCCACGTCATCGTTGCCAGGTGGGGGTCGGCGGCCGCCAGCTGGCGTACCGACCGCTCGCCATCGCGATAGGACACCGCGACGAGCGCGCAGCCCGCAGCGTCTCGCGCCGCGCGAACGTCGAGCGGTGGCAGTCCGATCCGGCCCGGCGCGGCCTCCAGGTAGATCCACGTCAGGTCGCGCTCGGCTGCGGCCCCGTCCAGCGACGCTGTCAACTCGCGCTGCTGCTCGGCGAACGTGTAGACGAGGGCGTTCGAGTGCCACACGACGGGATGCAGGCCGGGATCGCCGTCCAGCGCGAACGCGGCGACCGTCGACGGGCCATCGGCACGCACGAGCTGCGGCGGACGCTCCCGCGCCGCGGCGATCGCCGCGCGCAGTCGCGCGACGCGGTGCGGCTGGTCGGCGAACACGCACGCGAGCAGCCAGCGCGCCGCGTCGTCGTCGCGTACGTCGACAGGATGCAGGTCGACGCCGGTCCGCTCAGCGACGACCGGCAGCTCGCCGAGATCGGGCAGCGTCCCGTCGACCGTGCACGTGCACACGACGTCGCCATCTCCGACGCGCACCGGCGAGGCGCCGTCGTAGCGGTAGGCGTAGCGGTCGAGCAGCAGGTTCAGGCCGCCGCTCGCGCCGAGCTCGACGAGCCGCAATGGCGCGCCGCGCGGCGTGGCCGCCACGAGCGCGGGCAGCAGCGCCGCGCAGCGGTTGACCTCGTTGGTCTGCGTGTTGCGCGTGGTCAGCAGCACCGCGATCTCGTCCGCGTGCTCGCGGCAGAACGCGACAGCGTGTTCCCCCGCCGTCCCGGTCGCGGTGCGCGCGCCGGCAACCGTCGGGACGTGTGCGGCGAGCGGATGCTCGGCGCCGTCGAGCAGCAGGAAGTGGATCGCCGCGAGCAGCAGGTTCGGCCGGCGCTGGCGCTCGGGCGTGCGGCCGTAGAGCTCGAGCAGGTCGTCCTCGCGCGCGACGGCGCGGCAGATCTCCGCGTACAGCGGCGATCGCCCGCGGCACTCCACATCCGCGAAGCGATGAAACTGCGCGCGCGGCTCGTCGAGCTCCGCGCTGCTCACGCGAGCTCGGGCGGCAGCGCCTTCGGCCCGTCGGGATACATGAACGCCAGGGTCTCGGGCGTCATCTCGAGCGTGTTGGCCGGCTCGGCCGGGGCGCCGGCGACGAACCAGAGTGCGTCCTCGTCGCTGTCGTTGAAGACCTGCCTGACCACGTCCGGCTCGACGAGAACGGCCGAGTACGGGGCGAGCGAGTGCACCTCGTCCCCGATCCGGATCCGACCCGTGCCGGCAAGCACGACGTACAGCTCTGTCTGCGTCCTGTGACGGTGCCTCGTGGATGATTGGCCGGGGCGCAGGAGCCACATCCGCGCGCCGAGCTCCGTTTCGGCTGCGAGCTGCTTGGCGAGGTCCGTGTTGAGGACCTGCATCAGATTCGAGGGTCGCCAGAAGGCGTCGGCGGCATGGAGGACGCGGGGGCTCACGGACCCGCGATCCTATGCGGTAACCCTCTCAGGAGCAAGAAGCGGTTATGAGAGGGTCGTCACGACGTCCGCTGTGAGGTCCGTCCTCCGGGCGCTCGCGAGCCACCTACCGGGCGGCGCCGCGACCCGCTGGTAGCGTCCCGGCGCGTGACCGCCGAGGAGTTCCTCACCGCGTTCGCGGCCGAGATCGGGGCGCCGCCGCCGACCCGCGACGAGATGGATGCGCTGCTCGAGGTCGCGTCGGTCGCCGCTCACGCCTCCGAGCGCGTGGCCGCCCCGCTCGCCTGCTGGATGGGTGGCGCGAGCGGCCGTCCCGCCGGAGACCTGCTCGCCGCGGCGCAACGTCTCGCGCCGGGCGTCGACTGATGGCCGTCTCGATCAAGGAGGCCCGAAGCGCCGTCCTCGAGCACGCGCACGTGCTCGAGTCCGAGCAGGTCTCGCTCGACGACGCACTGGGGCGCGCGCTGGCGGTCGACGCCTCGGCGCCCAACGACGTGCCGCCGTTCGCGGCGTCGGCGATGGACGGCTATGCGATCCGCGCGGCGGACACGACGGGCGGCGGCGCGCGGCTGATGCTCATCGGTGAGGCGAAGGCGGGCACCGGCGCCGACGTGGCCGTCGACCCCGGCACGGCGGTGCGCATCTCCACCGGCGCGCCGATCCCCGAAGGCGCCGACGCGGTCGTCCCGCAGGAGCTCACGACCGTGGAGGACTCGCAGGTGACGGTCGAGGACCCGATCCGCCTGGGCTACCACGTGCGTCCCGCGGGCGAGGACATCCGCGCGGGCCAGCTCATCGTGCCCGCCGGGTCGCTGCTCGGCCCCGCCGAGCTCGGGGTGCTCGCGTCCGTGAACATCCCGCGGCCGAGCGTCGTGCGCCGGCCGCGAGTGGCGATCGTGGGCACGGGCGACGAGCTCACGGATCCCGGCAAGCCGCTCAGGCCCGGTGCGATTCGCGACTCCAACGGGCCGGCGCTCGGCGGCGCCGTGCACCGCGCGGGCGGCGAGCTTGTCGCGCGTATGCGCGCGGGTGACAATCTCGACGCCACGGTGGCCGTGCTGAGCGCGGCGCTGCGCGATGTCGACATGCTGATCACGACGGGCGGCGTGTCGGTCGGCCCGCACGATCACGTCCGGCCCGCGCTGAAGCGGCTCGGCTTCACCGAGCGCTTCGCGGGGGTCGACCTCAAGCCCGGCCGCCCGACGACATTCGCCGTCGACGAGCAGGGCACGCTCGTCTTCGCGCTGCCGGGCAACCCGGTCTCGGCTCTCATGGCGTTCCGGCTGTTCGTCGTGCCCGCGATGGACGCGATGCTCGGGCGCGACCGCGAGGTGCACCCGACCATGGCGATCGCCGAGGAGGAGCTGCCCGGCGCGCTGGGCCGCACGACGGTCGTGCGCTGCCGCACCGAGCTGCACGACGACGGCTGGCATGTCTACCCGACGAAGTCCCAGGACTCGCACATCCTCACGTCGATGCTCGGCGTCGATGCGCTCGCGCTCGTCCCCGCCGATCGGGAGCGCATCGAGGCGGGGGAGCCCGTCGAGATCGAGTTCGTCGCCTAGCCAAAACCCGGCGGTCTTACGTAAACCCGCTGCTAAGCTCGATCCACGTGGTTGCCGCCACCCGCAACGTGCGGTTTTTGTCGTCCAAGACCCCGTGAGACGCGTAAGCGGCCGGGGTCTTCTTGTCCGCCCTCGCGCCTAGGATTCGTAAATGGAGATTGAGATCGGCCGCGGTAAGAAGGCCCGCCGCGCATATGGATTCGATGACATCGCGATCGTCCCCTCGAGGCGAACCCGTGACCCCGACGACATCGACATCTCGTGGAAGCTCGGGGACTACCGCTTCGATCTCCCGCTGCTCGCCTCGGCCATGGACGGCGTCGTCTCACCGACGACGGCCGGCCTGATCGGCAAGCTCGGCGGCCTCGCCGTCCTGAACCTCGAGGGGATCTTCACCCGCTACGAGGACGCCGATGAGCAGCTCGAGCGCATCGCCGCGCTGCCGACCGAGACCGCCACGCGCGAGATGCAGGAGATCTACCAGGCGCCGATCCAGCCCGAGCTCGTCGCGCAGCGGATCCGCGAGATCAAGGACCAGGGCGTCGTCGTCGCCGGCTCGCTGACCCCGCAGCGGGTGCGCGCTCACTACGAGCTCGCGCTCGAGGCCGGCCTCGACATCCTCGTCATCCAGGGCACGGTCGTCTCTGCCGAGCACGTCTCGACCGACGAGTCGCGGCCGCCGCTCAACCTCAAGGAGTTCATCCGCGAGGTGCCGCTGCCGGTCGTCGTCGGCGGCTGTGCGAGTTACCACACCGCCCTTCACCTCATGCGCACCGGAGCCGCCGGCGTGCTCGTCGGGGTCGGTCCCGGCGCCGCGTGCACGACGCGCGGTGTGCTCGGCATCGGTGTCCCGCAGGCGACGGCGATCGCCGACGTCGCGGGCGCTCGCTCCCAGAACATGCTCGAGACCGGCGAGTACTGCCAGGTCATCGCCGACGGCGGGATGCGCAACGGCGGCGACGTCTCCAAGGCGATCGCCTGCGGCGCCGACGCGGTCATGATCGGCTCCCCGCTGGCGCGCGCCTACGAGGCGCCCGGCCGCGGCTTTCACTGGGGCATGGCGACGTTCCACCCGACGCTCCCGCGCGGCGCGCGGGTGCGCACCGTGCAGAACGGAACGCTCGAGGAGATCCTCACCGGTCCCGCCCATCAGAACGACGGCACGTTCAACCTCATGGGCGGCCTGCGCACGTCGATGGCCACGTGCGGCTACAAGGACGTCGCGGAGTTCAACCGGGCCGAGCTCATGGTCGCGCCCGCCCTGCAGACCGAGGGCAAGCAGCTGCAGAACGCCCAGGGCATCGGCATGGGCGCCCGCGGCTCGGCCGTACCCGCCCCGCCGCCCGAGCCGACGAACCGCAACGGCGTGCACACCCAGGAGCCGGCAATCCACGAATGACTCATGGGCGCGCAACGTGGCCGGCTGCGTCCTCGCTCGCTCGCGTGCGAAGCACGCCACGCTCGCCGGCCGCGCCGCGAGCCTCATGACTCATGGGCTTGCAACGTGGCCGGCTGCGTCCTCGCTCGCTCGCGTGCGAAGCACGCCACGCTCGCTGCGTCCTTGCCGGCCACGCCGCGATCCTCATGAGTGACGGGGTCGTCACTTCCTCGACGGCGGCGACCGAGCTGGTCGACGAGGACGTCCTTGACATCACCGCTCCGCGCGCCGTCGACGAGGTCGTCGTCCTCGACTACGGCGGCCAGTACTCCCAGCTCATCGCGCGCCGCGTGCGCGAGCTGGGCGTCTTCAGCGAGCTGCTGCCCCACCACGTGGGGCCCGAGGAGGTCCGGCGGCGCAAGCCGAAGGGGCTGATCCTGTCCGGCGGGCCCGCGTCGGTGTACGCGGAGGGCGCGCCGCGGCTTGACCGCGAGCTGCTCGAGCTCGGCATCCCGGTCCTCGGCATCTGTTACGGCATGCAGCTTGTCGCGACGGAGCTCGGCGGCAAGGTCGAGGGCGCCGAGGTGGGCGAGTTCGGCCGCTCCGAGCTGACGGTTCGCGAGCCGGGGCGGCTCTTCGCCGGCCTGCCGGTCGACCAGACGTGCTGGATGTCGCACCGCGACACCGTCTTCGAGCCGCCTCCGGGTTTCACCGCGCTTGCATCCTCGACCGGGTCGCCCGTCGCTGCTCTGGAGAACGTCGAGCGCGGCATCTACGGCATCCAGTTCCATCCCGAGGTCGTCCACACGCCCTACGGGCAGACGATCCTCGAGCGCTTCCTCGCCGAGATCTGTAACGCCGACCGCACGTGGAGTCCCGAGTCGATCGTCACCGAGCAGATCGCGCGCATCCGCGCACAGGTCGGCGACGGCAAGGTCATCTGCGGGCTCTCCGGTGGCGTGGACTCGAGCGTCGCCGCGCTGCTCGTGCACCGCGCGATCGGCGACCAGCTCACGTGCGTGTTCGTCGATCACGGTCTCATGCGCAAGAACGAGGGCGAGCAGGTCGTCGCCGCGTTTCGCGATCACTTCAAGGTGCCGCTCGTCGCGGTGAAGGCGGAGGAGCGCTTCCTCGCGCGCCTCGCCGGCGTGTCCGATCCCGAGACGAAGCGCAAGGCGATCGGCGCCGAGTTCATCCGTGTGTTCGAGGAGGAGGCCGCGAAGCTCGGCGACGCGGCCTACCTCGTCCAGGGCACGCTGTACTCCGATGTCATCGAGTCCGGCGGTGGGACCGGCGCGGCGACGATCAAGTCCCACCACAACGTCGGCGGCCTGCCCGACGACCTGCAGTTCGAGCTCGTCGAGCCGCTGCGCTCGCTGTTCAAGGACGAGGTCCGCGCCGTCGGCGCCGAGCTCGGCCTACCCGAGCGCCTGGTCTGGCGCCAGCCGTTCCCGGGCCCGGGCCTCGCGATCCGCATCGTCGGCGGCGAGGCGACAAAGGCCCGCCTGGACCTGCTGCGCGAGTGCGACTACATCCTGCAGGACGAGATCCGCAACGCGGGCCTGTACCGCGATCTGTGGCAGTCCTTCTGCGTCCTGCCCGACATTCGCACCGTCGGCGTGCAGGGCGACGAGCGCACGTACGGCAGCGTCGTCGTCATCCGCGCCGTGACCTCCGACGACGCAATGACCGCCGACTGGGCGCGCCTGCCCTACGACCTGCTCGAACAGATCGCCTCGCGCATGATCAACGAACTGCGCGACGTCAACCGGGTGGTGCTGGACATCACGTCCAAGCCACCGGGCACGATCGAGTGGGAATAGAGCTCGGCTTCTCCTCGCTCCAGGCGGAGGGCTCAGATCGCTTCCGCTCGCTGCGCCGCGAGCTCGGCATCACGAGCTTCGGGATGAACCTCATCACGCTGCTGCCCGGCGAGCGCGGGCGCATCCACGCGCACGAGCGCCAGGAGGAGGTCTACGCGGTGCTCGAGGGCGTGCTCACGCTGCTCGTCGAGGACGGTGGTGAGCACGTGCTCGACGGAAGCCAGGTCGTGCGGGTCGGTCCGTCGACGCGGCGCCAGCTCGTCAACCGCGGCCCCGCCCGCATCGTGCTGCTCGCGCTGGGCAGCGCCGGCGAGCCCCCCGGCCGTGACGGCGTGGCGTGGGAATCGTGGGACGACGAGGGCCCGGGCCGCCCGCCGCAGGACGTCCCGCTACCCGAGAAGCTGGCAGGCTAGGCGGCCTGCGCTTCTTACGTCACTTGCGCTTCGGTTTGGGATGCGCGGTTCCGACGCTGACTTGGGAAACCTTGGGAGTGACCATCATGGGTGGGATCCTGCTCCTCGGTCAACGAGCTGTCATCGGGATATCCCTCATCGATATCCGGCGATCACGCATAGGCATATGCCGAATCCTGCAATACCCATCGAAGTTCAGGAACTCCGCGCGTCCGAGCAGCTTGATGGCCGCCCTCGCGGGCGGCCATCAGCGTGTGGACGGCTGGCGACTGGCTTACGCGTCCGGGTCGCGATCAGCGATCGTGACCTTGCGGACATCGAGAGCGCCGTAGCGGTCGGCGGTGCTCGTGCCGGCGGGCGCGCACTGCTTCTTGGTCAGGGCGATCTTGCCCTTGACCTTGACCTTGTCGCCGACTGAGGGCGTGTCGGTGCCCTGGTAGCCGTTGAGCTTCAGGAGGAAGGCATCGCCTGCGGGCACGGTGAACTCGGCGCCCTTGACCTGCACGCCGTTCTTCACGGGGTCTTGGTCGGCGATGTCGCCGGACTTCTTGGCGTGACGGTTGGCCGACGTGAGCTTCAACGTCACGGTCGCCTCGCTCGCGGGCGTGGCCGGGTCGTCGGGCGTGACGCTGACGAGCTTGCCGCCGACCGAGAAGGCGACGCTGTGGGGCGTCGTGCAGTTCTTCGCCTTGGCGGACTTGGCCGCCTGCCCGATCGCCGGAACGGCGAGCAGCGCACCCGCTGCGACCAGCGAGGCAATCTTCGGGGCGTGCTTCAGCATGGTGCTCCTGTTCGTCCGTGTGGAGAGGGATCGTTCACCCCACGACGTGGAGTGTCGATACGACTTTGCCCCGAGGGAGCCCGCGATAGTGGCCGCTCTCACACAGTTCTCACGACGTGGTGTTGCCTGTCAGGGCGTCTGGGCCTGCTTAGGCGGGCGAGGGTCGTCTGGCCGGTGGCTCATCGGCGCGGGGTTCGTCCGCCAGACGGATCCGTAGCCCTACCGGGGTGCGGTGTCGAACTCGGCTGAGTCCTCACGCGCGCGCCGCCGCAGCGCACCGGGGCCGAGCAGGACGGCGCCGGCGACGAGATAGGGGACGAGGTTGAGCAGGTGCAGCACGAGCGCGTAGGAGAGCGCCTCGGCGCGCGGCACGTCGAAGGCGTCCAGCGCGACGACCGTCGCCGCCTCGAACACGCCCACCGCGGCGGGTCCCGACGGCAGGATCAGGGAGAGGTTGATCGTGACGAGCACGAGCAGCCCCGCCACGAGGGCGAGATCGAGCGAGAACGCCTTGAGCAGGATCCAGCAGGAGAACGCGAGCACGATCCAGCCGGCGAGCGTCAGCGCCATCGCCTCGAGCGCGACCCGCGGGTTGCGCAGCGCGACGAGACCGCGCGTCGCGTGCACCGCGGCCTGCTCGAGCCGCTCGCCGAGCCCCGCGACGGGCAGCCGGCGCAGCGGGGAGAGCAGCCAGTGGATCGCCCGCTCGTCGTAGCGCACGACGACGTAGACGAGGATGCTCGCGGCCGCAACGACCACCGCGGCAAACAGCGCGGCCTTGCGCAGCCACGAGATCTCGGGCAGGAGCGGGTAGGCCGCGAACAGCAACAGCAGCAGGGCCAGCACGTCGAAGAGCCGCTCGACGACGACGGTCCCGAGCGTCTCGGCCCGCGGGGTGCCCGCGCGGCGGTACAGCGTGATGACGCGCGCGACCTCGCCTGCCCGCGCCGGCAGGATGCTGTTGAAGAACAGCCCGACGAACAGGGCGCGCGTGACCGCAGGCAGCGGCGGGCGGTGGTCGGGATGAAAGAGCGTCCACCAGCGCAGCGCACGCAGCCCCAGCGCCACGGCGAGGAGGGCCCCCGCGGGGACGAGCCACCACAGGTTGCTGTCGGCGAGCGCGTCGCGAGCGTCGTGGAGGTTCACGTCGCGCAGCGCGATGTAGATTGCCGCCGCGGTCACGATGAACGCGACCAGGACGAGCAGCGGCCGCGCGCCCTTGCGCGCCGTCATCGCCGCAACCGCACCTGGACGAGCACGCGGACGGCCTTGAAGCCGTCGCGCCACGTGATCTTCTTGCCTTCCGCGTACGTGCGCCCGTAATACGCGACGGGCATCTCGTAGATGCGCAGCTGGCGCCGGCACACCTCGCCCGTGATCTCGGGCTCGATCGCGAAGTCGTCCTGCGTCAGGCGAAGCGAGCGCAGGACGTCGGTGCGAAACGCCTTGTAGCCGGTCTCCATGTCGCTGATCGTCGTGTTGAACATCACGCCGGTGAGCAGCGAGAGGAAGCGGTTGCCCATGAGATGCCAGAACAGGTAGGCGCGTTGCGGCGCCCCGCCCGTCAGCCGCGACCCGTACACGACATCGGCGACGCCGCGCTCGATCGGCTTGATGAGCTCGACGACGTCGGCGGGGTCGTACTCCATATCGGCGTCCTGGATGACCGCGATGTCCTTGGTGATGTAAGCCATCGCGGCGCGGACGGCCGACCCCTTGCCGCGGTTGGGCTGGCGCACCAGCTCGACCTCGGGATGCGTGGTCGCCCACTCCTCGACGATCTGCGCCGTCGCATCGGTGCAGCCGTCGTCGACGACGACGACTTGAGCGTCGAGCCCGAGCGCGTCGATGCGCTCGAGCACCTCACGGATCGTGGCCGCCTCGTTGTAGGCGGGGATGAGGAAGGAGACGCCGATTCGCGCATTGTGACGTCGTCCGTCGGTCGCCGGTCTCCGGTGACCGAAGGACGAAACCCGATCTCCCGATAGATTGCCCCCCGATGGCCCCGACCAGCATCGACCGCGCGGTCGCGGTCAGGCTCGCGGGCGCGGTGGCCCTCTTCCTGCTGCTCCTCGGGCAGGCCCAGGTGACCGTCTTGGACGGCTCCTCGATGCTCGCCGTGACCCATAGCCTCGTCCATCACGGGACGCTGTCGGTGCCCCCTGACCTCGGCGTCGTCGGCCGCGACGGCGCGTCGTATTCGAAGTACGGCCTGCTGCTACCGCTGCTCTCGGTCATCCCGGTGGCGGTCGTCCAGCCGATCGGCGCGGTCGTCGGGCACGTCGGGCTGCTCGAAGCGGCCGCCGCGTCGTCGCTCATGCCGCTCATCGGCGGCGCGCTCGCCGCGGCGCTGTTCGCGCTCGGCTTGCGGCTCGGCGCGCCGCGCCCGGCGGCGTTGCTCGTGGCCGTGGGCACGGTGCTTGGCACGTACCTGCTGCCATACGGTCGCGACTTCTTCGCCGAGCCGCTCGTGGCGCTCGGCCTCGTCGTCATGGTCGAGCGCGCACTCGCGGGCCGTGAGCTTCAGGCCGGTGCGGCGCTCGCGTTCGCGGTCCTCGCACGTCCGCAATCGGCGGCGTTCGTGCCGCTGCTGCTGGCCTACCTGCTGGCGCGCGGCGGGCTGCGCCCGGCGCTGGGCGCGCTCGCGCCACTCGCCGTCGCCGCGGTGATCACCGTCGGCTACAACGTCCTGCGCTTCGGCGACGCGCTGCAGTTCGGCTATCGCAAGCCGGCAGACCCCGGCTTCACGACGCCGTTCTTCGACGGCGCCGGCGGCCTGCTGTTCTCACCGGAGAAGTCCGTCCTTGCGTTCGCGCCCGCGATCGTGCTCGTGCCGTTCGCCGTCGTCTGGCTGTGGCGCCGCGACCGGGCCACCGCCGGCTTCGGGATCGCGCTGTTCGCCGCGGTGTTCGCGCTCGCGGCGACCTGGTGGTCCTGGCAGGGCGGCTGGAGCTGGGGGCCACGGCTCATCCTTCCGGGCGTCGCGGTCGCGCTCGGGCTCCTCGCGCCGTGGGTCGGGGAGCGACGCGGGCGGATGCGGATCGTCGCTGCGCTCTTTGTGGTGGGTTTCGCCGTGTCGTTCTCGGCCACGGTGGCGCCTGCGGGCACGCAGCTCGTCGGCCGCCGGGCCGGCACCGACGGCCCGCAGATCGTGCGCCAGTACACCGAACTGCCGCGGCTGGTCCGCAACTCGGTCAACGCGGCAAGCGACGACGCCGCGCGCAGCGGCGACTACCGCCGCTACCTCTCGGTCTGGCAGGCGGGCGTGGTCCGCGAGTTCGGCCCGATCGGCGTGCTGCCGGCGGCGCTGGGCACGCTCGCGCTGGTCGCGGCGCTGCTCGCGGTGGCGCGGCCCCTGGTGCGCGAGGCGCGTGTGACGTGATCGCTCGGTTGACCGACCAGCAGCGATCAAGGATGAGGGAGCGGGCCACGTGGCGGTCCCGCGACGGCAACCTCGCCGGTGAGCACTCGTCGTGGACCGCGATCCTGCCCGCCCTCGTCGTCGCGTGCATTGGCACCGGCATGTTCAACCCCGCCGTCAGCGCCGTGGCGCTCGGCTCGGTCGAAATGGAGATGTGTGGCCTCGCCGCCGGCGTCAACGACACGTTCCGCCAGGCGGGCGTCGCTGTCGGCGTCGCCGCGCTCGGCGGCGGATCGCCCCCGAGCTACGTCGACGGGCTGCACCAGGCGGCCATCGCCGGGGCCTGCTCGCACTCGCTCGCGCTCGACGCGGCGTAGCGGAGGCGGACCACTCGGCCGGGCGGCGGCAACGCATCACCGCCCGGCCGGCCTTTTTGGGTGAGCCGATGCGGGGTATGTCCTCCTGGAGTGAACGTCGCCCCTGAGCGCCACGTCTCACATGCGCCGCGGCGGACGCCGGTCGCGCGTGCGGAGTTCGATCGCGTCTGCTTGCGCGAGGAGCATCGTCAGCCCGGCGCGCGGATCGCGCGGCGACGCGCGTCGCTCGCGCAGCGCAACGACGGACCACGCCGTGCCCGCGTCGAGCGCGGGCGCGAGCTCCGCCGCCACGTCGCGCGGCACCCAGCCGAGTTGCTCGCCCTCGACGGTGTCGACCGCGATCGCGTGCGGGTCGTGCTCGTTGCCGGGATCGCGGCGCAGCGCGAGCGGGCTGCCCGGCGAGGCGCGCTCGGATTGGAGCGCAGCGTCGTGATGACGGCTCGCGCCCGCCACGCCCACGACGCGCAGGCCGGCCTGCGCGAGCGCCGGCGCGTCGCGCGCGAGGAACTCGCCGGTCGCCGCGTCGATGGGCTGATAGCCGGCAAGCCACACCACGGTTCCGTCGTCGGGGTACCAATACCGTTCCTCGAATGTCACATCGACGGTTACCGAGTCCACTGTTCGAGTCTCCGCATGCGTCATACAATAATTTCGGCGTGGATGCGCCGGGCGACAGTCGCCCGCTATCTTTCCCCGACCTCGCTGGCGATCCGGTAACTGAAGGAGCTCATGGCCCGACCAATCATCCTCGGCGTAGTCGGCGATTCCGCTAGCGGAAAGACGACGATCACGAAGGGCCTCGTCGAGATCCTGGGCAAGGATGCGGTCACCCACATCGGGACCGACGATTACCACAAGTACGACCGCGAGCAGCGGGCGGAGATCGGCATCACGCCGCTCGACCCCGACTGCAACTACATCGACATCATCGCGCAGCACATCAATCACCTGCGCAACGATGAGCCGATCCTCAAGCCCGTCTACCAGCACGGTGACGGAACCTTCGGCCCGCCCGAATACGTCGAGCCCAAGCGCTTCGTCGTCATCGAGGGCCTGCTCGGGTACCACACGGAGTCGCTCAGCGACATCTACGACGTGCGCGTATACCTCAAGCCACCCGAGGAGATGCGGCGCGCGTGGAAGATCAAGCGCGACACGTCCAAGCGCGGCTACACCGAGGAGCAGGTCGACGAGGAGATGCGCAAGCGCGAGCCGGATTCGGAGTCCTACATCCGGCCCCAGGTGCGCTACGCCGACATCGTCGTCTGCTTCCAGCCCGGCGACGAGGACAGCGACGACGACCATCTCGACGCCGTGCTCACGCTGCGCGAGGGGCTGCCCCATCCGGACCTCTCGGTCGTCATCGGCGACGACGGCTCGGACGGCATCACGCTTGAGGAGGGCTCGGGCGGCGAGCGCTCGCTGTTCGTTCCCGGCGCCGTCGATCGTGACCGCGGCGCGGAGATCGAAGAGGCGATCTGGCAGAAGATGCAGTTCGCCAGCCACCTGCGCACCGAGCGCCTCGGCGAGTTCACCGTCGGCGACGAGGTGCACCGCTCAGAGTCGCTGGCCATCGTGCAGGTCCTCGTCCTGTATCACCTCGTGACCGCCAAGGCGGCCGTCGCGGTGGGCGGGGACGAGGCGAGCGCCCGGTCTGAGAAGTCGTCGGCGGGGTCGCCGGCGTAGTCACGCTCGAGCCGCGCGCGCCGCGTGCGGCCGGTCTACTCTCACCGCATGCTGCCGGCGAAGCTCGTCGCCGAGATCGAAGCGCAGCGCGCGCTGCTGCGCACGCGCGCCGGGCGTGCCCTCGCCGCCGGCCTCGGCGCGCTTGCGCTGGTCACTGCCGTCGGTCTCGCCGTCCTGTGGCCGGGCGACGCCAACCTGCGTCGGGACGGCACGACGTTCATCTCGCGCGGCATCGTCCCGGCCGAGGTGACCGCGGTCATTGCGCAGTCCTGCCCGGTCGAGACTTCTCCCGGCTGCAAGCGCGTGAACATCCGGGTCGAGGGCGGACTCGAGAAGGGCAAGTCGTCCTACCTCATGATGCCCGGCGACGACGCGACCCCGCGCCTGTCGCCGGGAGACAGCATCCGGGTCGCGCCGAACATCCAGTCCTACGGCGACGTATCGCCCGACCAGGCGACCGCCGACCCGTCGCAGGCGCCCTACGGGTATGTCGACTTCGAGCGGCGCTCGCCGCTCCTGCTGCTCGCGTTGGGGTTCGCCGCGCTCGTGATCGTGCTCGGTCGCCGCGTCGGCCTGCTGTCGCTCGTCGGTCTCGTGCTCGGCCTCGTGACGGTCACGGCGTTCGTCGTGCCCGCGATCCTCGACGGCTCGTCGCCGTTTGCCGTCGGGCTCGTGGGGTCGTTCGCGGCGATGTTCGCCACGATCGTGCTCGTCTACGGCGTCGGTGCGAAGAGCCTCGCCTCGCTGCTCGGGACGGCCGTCAGCCTGATCGTGACCGCGGTGCTCGCGCTGATCTTCGTCAAGCTCGCCCACATCACCGGCACGGAGGGCGACCAGGCGACGTTCCTGCGCAGCCTCACCAACGGGCGGATCTCGCTCCAGGGCCTCGTGCTCGCCGGCATCCTCATCGGTGCACTCGGCGTCCTCAACGACGTGACGGTCGGCCAGGCCTCGACGGTCCTCGCGCTGCGCCGAGCCAACCCAGCCCAAGGACTCCGAGAGCTCTACCGCGGCGGGGTAACGGTCGGCCGCGACCATCTGGGCGCGACGGTCAACACGCTTGCCTTCGCGTACGCGGGTGCGTCGCTGCCGCTGCTGCTCCTGTTCAACTCGCAGGCCGTCGGCTTCGGCGACGCGGTCAACAGTGAGCTCGTCGCCACGGAGATCGTCGCCGCGCTCGTGGGCTCGATCGGCCTCGTGCTCGCCGTGCCGCTCACGACGCTCACCGCTGCGCTGCTCGCGGTGCGCCTGCCCGACGAAGTGTTGCCGTCAGATGTACATGCTGGACACGGGCACTGATCGGCGTAGCCTCACGGCGCATGTGCATGCAATGCATCGCGGGGGCCATGACGACGGGCGCGGCGGCAAGCGGCGTGCGCACCTGGCTCGTCGCGCTCGCGCCGACGTGGCTGACGCCCGCGCGGCGGCGGTTCGTCTCGCGCGCGCTCGTCGTGGTCGGGGTGCTGGCAGGTGGCCTCATCGGGCCTTCGCCCGGATAACGTCGGGGCAACACAAGTGAGAACCATTCTCGTATAGAGTCGACGGCGATGATGCCTCGCCCGTGCATCGCCGTGCTCGCAGCGACCCTCGTCGCTGCCCTCCTCGCCGGGTGCGGCGGCGGGCGCTCGACGAGCGCGCACGGCGGACCCACCGTCGTCGCGACGACGACGCAGCTCGGGGACATGGCCCGAGCGGTCGCCGGCCGCCGGGCCGGGGTCACGCAGATCCTCCAGCCGAACTCCGATCCGCATGAGTACGAGCCGCGGCCGAGCGACGTCAAGGCCGTCGCGGGGGCCAAGGTCGTGCTGCGCTCCGGGGGCGGCCTCGACGACTGGCTCGCCGACGTGCTCAACAGCGCGGGCAACGACGCGAAGGCCGTCACGGTCATCGATGCGCTCCACACCCGCCGGCTCGGCGGAGCGGTCGATCCGCACTGGTGGCAGAACCCGCGCAACGGCGAGATCGCGGTGCAGCGGATCCGCGACGCGCTGATCGCGGCCGATCCCGGTGGCCGCGACGGCTACACGGCGAACGCCGCGGCGTTCCTGCAGCGACTGCGGGCGCTCGATCGCGCGATCCAAGCATGCGTCGCCGCGGTGCCCCGCGCCCAGCGCAGGATCGTCACCGACCATGACGCGCTGGGCTATTACGCGGACCGGTACGGGATCGACGTCGTCGGCACGGTCATCCCGGCGCTCTCGACGCAGGCGCAGGCATCAGCCGCCTCGGTTGCCCGGCTCACCCGCACGATCCGCCACGCGGGCGTCACGACGATCTTCTCCGAGAGCTCGGTCAACTCCAACCTCGCCAAGGCGATCGCGCGCGAGTCGGGCGCGAAGGTCGGCCCGAATCTCTACGCCGACAGCCTGGGCCCCGAGGGCTCGCCTGGCGCGACCTACCTCGGCTCGCTCGCCTTCAACACGCGGGCGATCGTGGCGGGCTTCGGCGGCGATGCGAGCCGCTGCGGTCTGTAAGAGGTTTCGCCCTACGGTCAGCGGAACCGGTGACCTCCCGGCGACGCTACATCACGAATACTTGTCCCAGGCCTTGAGGAACGGCAGCGGGTCGAACGGGGCGCCGCCGGTGTACCAGCCCGGGCCGCTCCACATCTCGAAGTGCAGGTGGCAGCCCACCGCGTCGCCCGTGTCGCCGACGCGCCCGATCTCCTGGCCGGTCATGACGATCGCGCCCTTCTTCAGCGGCGAGCGGGCCTGAAGGTGCATGTAGCCGTAGTCGATGTCGGTGCCGCCACCGTCGATGATGAGGTAGTTGCCCGCGGCGCTCTGGAACTTGTTGAGCTTCACGACGCCGCCGCGCGCGGCGACGAGCTGCGTCCCGCACTTGGCGAACACGTCCTGGCCCTGATGGACATGGCCGTCGCGCTTGGCCCCGAAGGCGGCCACGCCGGTACCGAAGCTGTGCCTGCCGCGGACCGGGAACTTGTGGTCGACGAGGTCGAAGGCGCCGGTCGCCACCGGCGCCGGGGCGGAGGCGGCCTGCACGTCCCCGGTTCCCGACGCGGTCACGCGAAACTCGTAGCGCCCGACCGGCTGCGCGATGCCGCCGACCAGCCCGTTCCACGTCACCGACTGCACGGTGCCCGCGGGCAGGGTGCCGAGCTGCCAGGCCTCAAGGACCGCGCCGTCCGTGACCCGCGCGAGTACGACGGTGACGGTGAGCGCCTGGTGCGTCAGCACGTCCAGGCGCGCCGGACGCGTCGCTCCCTGGAACACGCGCTGGCCGACGACACGCGCCTCGACAGGACCACCTGATCCACCGACCTTGATCGTGACGATCGCCCTGCTCGCGTGCGAGCGCAGCCCGTCGCCGTTCACCGTGCGCACCGGGCCGCTCACGGCCTTGGCCGGGACGATCGCCTCGGCCAGCGTGTCGGTGCGCCTGGAGACGGGCGCGCGGACGTCGTCGGCGGCGCCTCTCGCGCCGAGGAAGACGACCCGGCTGACCTGGCTCATCTTCGTTCCGGTGAGGCGCACGAGGCTGCCGCTCTTGGCCGAGTCGAAGCCCGAGCAGCCGGCGACGCACGCGACCGACGTGATGTTCGCGCGGGTCGACGAGTACGCGCCGCCGGTGGCGGCCGGCGCCGGGGAGGTGCAGGCAGCACCGAACCCAAGACCGCATGCCAGCACGACGACCGCCCGCTTCAGCTCGATCAGCTCCCTTGTTGTCGGCCTACGGGGTTAGCTGACGGGCTCGCACGGGCAAGGTCCGCGCTACCGGCTTCCAAGCCGGATTCGCCCCACAGCCCGCACTCACGTGCGAGCCGATGGGTCCCCCGTTCCGCCGGTACCCGCGGCGGACTCGGCCATCTCCTCGGGCGGCACCTTAGTAGATCTCGCGGCGCGAGGTTGACATATCACCTCATTTCCACGCCCGATTCCGATGTCCTATGCTTCGTCGTCGCCGCGCGGGATTCCGCGTGGCCTTTTTGACGCCATGAAGACCTACGTAGCCAACGCCAATGACCGCGAGCGCAACTGGCTCGTCGTCGACGCCACCGGGCAGACGCTCGGCCGCCTCGCGACGCAGATCGCAGATGCCCTGCGCGGCAAGCGCAAGCCCGTCTACACGCCGCACGTCGACACGGGCGACTTCGTCGTCGTCGTCAACGCGGAGAAGATCTCCGTCACGGGCAACAAGCGCGCCGACAAGAAGTACTACCGCCACTCGGGTTATCCGGGCGGGCTGAAGTCGCGCACGCTCGAGGAAATGCTCGACCGCCGGCCCGAAGAGGTCATCCGCCTCGCGGTCAAGGGCATGCTGCCGCGTAACCGGCTCGCCCGCAAGCAGCTCACCAAGCTGAAGATCTACGCCGGGCCCGACCATCCGCACGTGGCCCAGAAACCGCAACCCATGGAGCTTCTCTCCAAGTGATCGACGAGACCCCTGAGGACCCGGCCGAGGAGCAGGAGGCCGGCGCCGACGCTCCGGCCACAGAGCCTCTGCCGGAGGCCGCCGCCGAGGCACCCGAAGCGCCCGCGGCCGACGCACCCGAAGCGCCCGCGGCCGACGCACCCGAAGAGCCCGCGGCCGACGCACCCGAAGAGCCTGCCGCCGAGCTCGAGCCCGAGCCCGAGCCGGTGACCGAGACGCCCGCCGAGCCCGAACCCGTCGCCGCCGCCGAGCCCGCGACCGACGACGAGGACGACGCTCCCGAGACGCCGCGCGAGAAGCCGGCGATCCCCGGCGCGGACCTCGAGGTCGACCTTGTGGCCGAGGGCGCCGACCCGCTCGCCGGACTCGATGAGGACGAGCTCGACGCCGCCGAACTCGCCGCCGCGGAGCAGGACCGTGCCGACGAGCAGCCCGTCGCCGCCATGATCGATCTCGCCGCCGACGCGCGTTACCGCGCGACCGGCAAGCGCAAGACCGCCGTCGCGCGCGTCATCCTGCGCCCCGGCACCGGCGCGTATGAGATCAACGGCAAGGAGCTCGACGCCTACTTCCCGCGTCCCGCGCTGGGCCGAAACATCCGTCAGCCGCTCGAGGCCGTCGGGTACGACGATCGCATGGACGTCGTCGCCCGCATGCACGGTGGCGGAGTCAGCGCCCAGGCCGGTGCGCTGCGTCACGGCATCTCGCGCGCGCTGCTCGAAGCCGACCCGAACCTCCGCGGCGAGCTCAAGCGCCGCGGCTTCCTCACGCGCGATTCACGCGCGAAGGAGCGCAAGAAGGCCGGTCTGAAGAAGGCCCGCAAGCGGCCGCAGTTCTCCAAGCGCTAGGGCGGCTCTCATGACGGCGGGACAGGCCGCGAACCCGACGGCTCCGCCGAGCCGGACGCTGTTCGGCACCGATGGCGTGCGCGGCGTGGCCGGCGGCCTGCTGACCGCGGACCTGGCGCTGCGCCTCGGCAGCGCCGCGACGCGCGAGGTGGGCGGCGAGCGCCCGCGCGTGCTCGTGATCCGCGATACCCGCGAGTCGGGGGAGATGCTCGAGTCGGCGCTCGCGGCGGGGATCGCGTCGGCGGGCGGCGACGTGCTGCTCGGCGGCGTGCTGAGCACGCCTGCGGCCCCGTTGCTGGTGGAGCGCTACAAGCTTGACCTCGCGGCGGTCATCTCGGCGTCGCACAACTCGTTCGAGGACAACGGCATCAAGTTCTTCGGCGCCGACTCGTTCAAGCTGTCAGACGCGACCGAGGCCGCGATCGAGGCGCGGCTGGAGGAAGACCCGCCGGGGCTGCCCGCGCGCATGGGGAGCATCCGGGCGATGCACGGCACGCGCGAGGACTACCTGCGCGCGCTCAGCGAGCGCTTCTCCGGACTCGATCTGTCAGGGCGCAGCATCGTCCTGGATTGCGCCAACGGCGCGACGTACCGCGCGGCCCCTGAGATCTTCCGCCGCCTCGGCGCCGATGTCACTGTGCTGGCCGACGCACCGGACGGGCGCAACATCAACGATGGCTGCGGCTCGACGCACATGGACACGCTCGCCGGGACGGTCCGCGACGGCGGGCACGACGTCGGCTTCGCGTTCGACGGGGACGGCGACCGGATGCTCGCCGTGGACCGCAACGGGGGCATCGTCGACGGCGACGAGCTCATCGCGCTCGCCGCGGTCCATCTGCGCGCCCAGGACCGCCTGCCGGGGGACGGCGTCGTCGTCACCGTCATGACCAACTACGGCTTTCACACGGCGATGCGGGACGCCGGCATCGACGTGTTCACGTCACAGGTCGGCGATCGCTACGTGCTGGAGGCGCTGCGGGAGCGCGACTGGGGCCTCGGCGGCGAGCAGTCAGGCCACATCATCGACATGGGGTTCGTGCCGTCGGGCGACGGCATCGCGAGCGCGCTGCTCACGCTCGAGGCGGTCGCCGGGGGCGATCTCGCCGAGCGCGATGTGATGGAGAAGCTGCCGCAGAAGCTCGTCAACGTGCGCGTCCACGACCGTGACGCGGCGATGGCGAGCCCGGAGCTGACGGCGGCGACCGAGCGCGAGACCGACAAGCTGCAGGGCCGTGGCCGCGTCCTCGTGCGCCCGTCGGGCACCGAACAGCTCGTGCGGGTCATGGTCGAGGCGCCGAGCCAGGAGGAGACCGGCGCGGTCTGTGCGCGGCTCGTTGCGATCGTGCAGGACGGCGAGGGCGCCGGCACCTGACCTCCCCGGCCAGGGCGCGCGCCGCAACCCTGACCGCAAGGCCAGTAGGTCCAGCGGACCTGAGCCCTACCATCAGCCTCATGTGCGGCATCGTCGGATACGTCGGGCAGCGCGCGGTGCAGGAGATCCTCCTCGCCGGCCTGGAGAAGCTCGAGTACCGCGGCTATGACTCCGCGGGCGTCTCGGTGCTCGTCGAGGACGGGACGATCGAGTCCGTTCGCGCCGTGGGCAACCTGAGCCACCTGCGAGCCGCGATCGAGCTCTCGGCCGAGGCGGCGTCAGCAAACGGCGCGGTGGCGACCGCCGCGCCTCCCGCGACGAGCGGAATCGGCCACACGCGCTGGGCGACGCACGGCCGGGTCACCGAATCCAACGCCCACCCGCACTTCGACACGACCGACACCGTGCACGTCGTCGTCAACGGGATCGTCGAGAACTACCTCGCGCTCAAGCGCCGCCTCGCCGACATGGGCGCCGTGTTCACGTCGGAGACCGACGCGGAGGTCATCGCACACCTGATCTCCCACCACATGGCGCTGGGCAGCCTCGTCGAGGCCGTGCGGGCGGCCTACGCCGAACTCGAGGGCCACTACGCGTTCGTCGCGATGACGGCCCAGGAGCCCGACACGCTCGTCGGCGCGCGCAAGGAGTGCCCGCTCATCATCGGGCGAGGCGACGGAGAGCAGTTCGTCGCCTCGGCGATTCCCGCGTTCCTCGCCCACACGCGCGACGTGCAGTACATCGAGAACGAGGAGATCGTCGTGGTGCGCCCGGAGGGCGTCGAGTTCCTCTCGCCTGACGGCACGCCGATCGAGCGCGGGATCGTGCGGGTGGACTGGGACGAGTCGACCGCCGAGAAGGGCGGTTACGAGACGTTCATGCTCAAGGAGATCTTCGAGCAGGCCGACGCGATCGCCGAGACGATCGCCGACCGCACGATCCGCGACGACGGCGTCGACCTCGGCGAGGCCGAACTCGACGAGGATCTGCTCAGGGACGTCGACCGCGTGCTCATCCTCGCGGCGGGCACGTCGTTTCACGCGGGCCTGATCGGCCGCTACGCGATCGAGGAATGGGCGCGCCTGCCCGTCGACATGGACGTCGCGTCGGAGTGGCGCTACCGCAATCCGATCGTGGGCGAGCGCGAGCTCGTCATCGGCATTACGCAGTCGGGGGAGACCGCCGACACGCTCGCCGCCATGCGCCTCGCGCGCGAGCGAGGCGCCAAGGTGCTCGCGTGCACGAACGTCGTGGGCTCGCAGGCGACCCGCGATTCCGACGGTGTCCTCTACACGCGCGCGGGCCTGGAGATCTCGGTCGCCGCGACGAAGACGTTCGTCTGTCAGGTCGCCGCGATGTACCTGCTCGCCCTGCGGCTCGCCGAGCTGCGCGGCACGCTGCCCCCCGCGCGCATCGCCGAGCTCATCGCCGACATCCGGCAGCTGCCCGCCCGGATCACCGAGCTGCTGGCCTCGCTGAACGGGTCGCTCATGGCGGCGGCCGAGCGCCACGCCGACTCGGACTTTTACCTGTACCTCGGCCGCCATGTCGGCCGCGCGGTCGCGCTCGAGGGCGCGCTGAAGCTCAAGGAGATCTCGTACATCGCCACGGACGCCTACGCCGGCGGCGAGATGAAGCACGGCCCGATCGCGCTGCTCGACGAAAACACCCCCGTCGTCTGCATCGCCACCGACATGCCGATCCTCGACAAGATGATCTCCAACATCCAGGAGGTCCGCGCACGCGGCGCCCACGTCATCGCGATCGCCACCGACGGCGACGACCGCCTCGAGGCCGTCGCCGAGGAGGTCATCTACGTCCCCCGCACCGACTGGATGCTCCAGCCGCTGCTCGCGGTCATCCCGCTACAGCTCTTCGCGTACTACGTGGCGCGCAAGCGCGGGCTGAACGTGGACCAGCCGCGCAATCTCGCCAAAACGGTGACGGTCGAGTGATCTGACGGCGCCCCGGCGCGCCTGAGCGGCCCGTCGACCGAGGTCCGTGCGAAGCACTGTCCCTCGCTCGTCAAATCGCCCGCAGGCCCGTGGCCGACCGTGTCGCCTGGAAGACGCCGAGAAACCTCGCGCCCGGGACACAGCTACTTCGGCCGGAACCATCCGTTCATGCGCGGCGCGTTTCGCGTTACGCCTCGCTGAGCCGGTCTACGATCCCGTCATGGCCGTCGGCATCGACCTGCTGGAGATCGAGCGGATGGAGCAGGCGCTCGAGCGGCGTCCGAGCCTGGCGCTGCGGCTGTTCACCGACGGGGAGCGCGCCTACGCGCAGACGCGGGCACGGCCGGGGCAGCACCTCGCCGCGCGCTTCTGCGCCAAGGAGGCGGTGGCGAAGGCGCTGCGGCTGGAGGTGTGGAGCCACCACGACATCGAGGTCGTGGGGGAGGGCGCGCAGACGCACGTCGCGCTGCACGGTCCGCTGGCGGCGCTCGGCGTGCAGGTCGACGTCTCGCTGACGCACTCGAAGCTCACCGCGGGCGCCGTCGCCCTCGTTCGCTAGTGCTCCCTCCGGCACGTCCTCGCTCGCTTGGCGCGCTCGGCGATCGCCGACCGCCCAAGCGCACAGCGACGTACAGGAGGAGACACTAGTGGCGGCGCTCGGCCTGCCCGATTGGCTCGATCCGCTCTACGGCGCCGAGCAGATGCGCGCGATGGATCGCTGGGCGATCGAGGAACGCGGGATCCCGGGGATCGACCTGATGGAGCGCGCGGGCGCCGGGCTCGCGGTGCTCGTCGACCAGGAGGCGCCGCGCGGGCCGATCGCGATCGTCTGCGGGAAGGGCAACAACGGCGGCGACGGCTTCGTCGCCGCCCGCCTGCTGCGGGACATGGGCCGCACGGCCAGCGTCCTGCTGCTCGCCGAGCTTGACGAGTACAAGGGCGACGCCGCCGAGAATCTGCGGCGCCTGAACGGCGTCCATGAGCCGTTCACCGTCGCCGGGCTCGCCGAGGCCGCGGTCATCGTCGACGCGATCTTCGGCACCGGCTTCGACGGCGAGCCGCGCGATCTCGCGGCGGACGCGATCGAGGCGATCGCGACGTTCGACGTGCTCGTCGTCGCGGCTGACATCGCCAGCGGCGTCGATGCCTCGACGGGCGCGGCGGCGCGGCTCTCCGTGACGGCGAACGCCACCGCGACGTTCGCTGCCGCGAAGCCCGGCCACTGGATCGCGCCAGGCAACCAGCAGACAGGTGCACTGCACGTCGTCGACATCGGCATCCCCGACGGTGCCCCGGTGACGCCCGACGTCGGGCTCATCACGTCGCGCGCCGAGGCGCTCGTGCCCCACCGCGACCGCCCGGGAACGAAGTTCACCTCGGGGCACGTCGTTGTCGCGGGCGGCTCGCGCGGGCTCACGGGCGCGCCGTGCCTGGCCTCAGAGGCCGCGATGCGCGCCGGCGCGGGATACGTGACCGCGGTCGTCCCGGGGTCGCTCGAGCTGATCTTCGAAACGCGGCTGCTCGAGGTCATGACCCGCGGCGTCGCCGATACGGGCGGGGCGTTCGTCGCGAGCGCCGCTGACGCTGCGCTGGGGGTCGTCGAGCGCGCAGGCGCGCTCGTGCTCGGTCCCGGCGCCGGACGCGACGCGCAGACGGTCGCGTTCCTGCGCGACGTCGCGGCGCGCGCGCCCGTGGCGCTGCTGCTCGATGCCGACGGGCTCAACGCGCACGCGGGAGCGCTCGCGAACCTCGCCGATCGTGAGCACCCGACGATCCTGACGCCGCACGCCGGCGAGCTCGCTCGGCTGCTCGACACGACGAGCGACGAGGTCAACGCGCATCGCCTGCGCAGCGCGCGCGCGGCCGCACGCGAGGCGCAGGCGATCGTCATACTCAAGGGGGACGACACGATCGTCGCGCGGCCCGACGGCCGGGCGGCGGTCAACCCGCTCTCGGCGCCCGCGCTGGCGACGGCCGGGACCGGCGATGTGCTCAGCGGCGTCATCGGCGCGCTGCTGGCCAAGCGCCTGGACCCGTTCGAGGCCGCCTGCGCGGGGGTGTGGCGCCACGCTGCCGCCGGGCGGCTCGCCGCCGAACGCGTCGGCGCCGACGGGGTCATCGCCAGCGACGTGATCGCGGCGCTCCCACGCGCGCACGAGGGCGAACGTGCCGGCCGCGGCCAGTAGCCTGGCGTCGGTGTCCCCGATGACGCCTGGCCCGACCGCGGTCCGTGCGGTCGCACGCGTGAACCTGGCGGCGATCGAGCGCAACGCCGAGCGCATGCGCCGCGAGCTCACCGACGGCGTCGCCGTCTGCGCCGCGGTCAAGGCCGACGGCTACGGACACGGCCTCGTGCCCGCCGCACGGGCCGCGCTGGCGGGCGGCGCGACGTGGCTGGCGGTCGCCGCCGCGGACGAGGCCGCCGCCCTGCGCACGGAGGGAATCGACGTGCCGATCCTCGTCATGGGAGTGCTCACGCCCGTCGAGCTCGACATCGCGCTCGAGGCCGGCGCGGACGTCGTCGCCTGGAGCGAGCGCTTCGTCGACGCGGTCAGCGCGCGCGGCGGCGGCGCCGTGCACGTCAAGCTCGACACCGGGATGGGGCGACTGGGCACGCGCGATCCCGAGCAGGCCACCCGCACGGCCACCGCCGCGGCGGTGGCCGACAACGTCCGACTGGCGGGCGCGATGACGCATTTCGCCACAGCCGACGAGCGCGGCAACGGCTTCTTCGACGAGCAGCTCGAGCGCTTCGTCGCCTGGGTGCAGCCGCTGCGCCACGAGCATCCCCACATCACCGTGCACGCGGCGAACAGCGCCGCGACGCTGCGCGACCCGGCGGCGCACTTCGACATGGTGCGTCTCGGGATCTCGATCTACGGCATGGACCCGTTCGGCGAGGATCCGGCGGTGCGCGACCTCGAGCCGGCGCTCGCCCTCGCGTCGTACGTGGCGACGGTGAAGCCGGTGGCGCCGGGCGAGAGCGCCGGGTACGGGCGGCGCTTCATCGCGGCGCAGCCCACCCACCTCGCGACGGTGCCGATCGGCTACGGCGACGGCTACCGGCGGTCGCTGACGAACAACGCCGAGGTGCTCATCGGCGGCGCGCGTCGCGCGCTCGTGGGCGCGGTGAGCATGGACAACGTCACCGTCGACGTCGGCAGCCCGCCGAGTGCCTCCGCCGGCGACGACGCGGTGCTCATCGGCGCACAGGGCCAGGAGCGCATCACGGCCGAGGAGCTCGCGCGGCGCCTGGGCACCGTCAACTACGAGATCACGACGGGGCTGCTGCCGCGCGTCCCGCGCAGCTACCACCGGGACGGCGAGTCGGAATGAGCGCGGACGCGCTGAAGCTCGCGCGCGAGTCGCTGGCCGGCGAAGCCGCCTGGCTCGTCGGCGGCGCCGTGCGCGATCGGATGCTCGGCCGCACGACGAACGACGTCGACCTCATCGTGGACGGCGACGTGCCCGCCGCCGCGCGCGCACTGGGGCGTGCCGCCCGCGGGCCGGCCTTCGAGCTCTCCGACGAGTTCGGCGCATGGCGCGTCATCGCCTCCGACCGCTCCTGGCAGGCCGACCTCAGCCCGCTGCGCGCCGACACGCTGGAGGGCGATCTCGCGCTGCGCGATTTCACGATCAACGCGATCGCCGAACCGCTTGCCGGCGGTGAGCGCGTGGACCCGCATGGTGGTGCCGCGGACCTCACGGCACGCCGACTGCGCGCGGTCGGTGCGAGCTCCTTCACCGAGGATCCCCTGCGCGCGCTGCGTCTCGTACGCCTCGCGGGCGAGCTGCACTTCGCTCCGGAGTCAGGAACGATTGCGCTCGCGCGCGCGCACGCGCCGGCGCTCGCCCGGACCGCGCAGGAGCGCGTCTTCACGGAGCTCAAGCGCATCGTCGGCGGCGACGAGCCGGTGGCGGGGCTGCGGCTGATGGACGAGCTCGGGCTCACCGCCGTCGTCCTCCCGGAGCTCGACGCGCTCCGCGGGCTCGAGCAGAACCACTACCACCACGCCGACGTGCACCGGCACACGATCGAGGTGCTCGAGCAGACGGTCGCGCTCCAGGCCGACCCGAGTGCGACGCTCGGCGAGGAGCACGCGGGCGCCGTGCGCGAACTGCTCGCCGAGCCGCTCGCCGACGAGCTCGACCGCGCCGCCGCGATGCGCTTCGGCGCGCTCCTGCACGACGCAGCCAAGCCCGCGACGCTGGGCCACCGCGAGGACGGAGCACCGACGTTCTACGGTCACGACCGCGCGGGCGCGCAGCTCGCGCGCGACGTCCTGACGCGGCTGCGCGCGAGCGAGAAGCTCAAGGTGCACGTCGCCGCCCTCGTGCGCCATCACCTGCGGCTCGGCTTCCTCGTCCACGAGCGGCCGCTCGCCCGGCGCGCGCTGTATCGCTACCTCACGACCTGCGCGCCGGTCGAGGTGGACGTGACGCTGCTGTCGGTCGCAGACCGCCTCGCCACCCGCGGCCGCAAGGCGCAGGAGGCGATCACCAGCCACGTCGAGATCGCCCGCGAAGTGCTGCCGGCCGCGTTGCGCTGGCGCGCGGAGGGCCCGCGCGCGCCGCTCGTCGCGGGCGACCGCCTCGCCGCCGCGCTCGGGATCGCACCGGGCCCCGAGCTCGGGCGGTTGCTCGCCGAGATCGACGAGGCGCGCTACGCGGGCGAGGTCTCGACGCGCGAGCAGGCCGTCGCGCTGGCCACGCGGCTGCACGAGGACGCCGCCGTGCTATGAGCGACATCCCGGTGACCGGCGTGAACGAGCTCGTGCTCGAGGTCGTCGACCTCGAGGCGTCCGAGCGCTTCTACGCCGGGCTGCTCGGGCTGCCCGTGGTCGAGCGCTGGCCCGATCGCGAGGCGATCTGGGTGATGGCCGGCGACCGGACCCGGATCGGCCTGTGGCGCCCGCAGGTCGGGCTGTTCGGTGGGCGCGGCGGCGTGCATGTCCACTTCGCGCTGCATCTCCCGGACGACGCGTACGACGCCGCGCTGCGCGCGCTGCAGGCGCGTGGCGCCGACGCGATCGAGCACGCGTTCCCGGGTGCGGGCCGGGCGATCTACCTCGACGACCCGGACGCCAACGTCGTCGAGCTGTGGACCTGGGACGTCGCCGGGCATCTCGATCAAGCGAAGTAGAGCAACGCCCAGGCGGTGAACGCGACCGCGGCGCCCGCGAGGGCGAGGACCGGCCAGACGAGCGCGGGCGTGTGCTCCCGCCGCGCCGTCAGGCGGACCGCGGCGTCGGACATCCAGCCCGCCACCAGGCCCGCGACGGGTATGACGAGCGCGCACGCGAGCTCGGCGATCCGCGAGCCGAGGCCGCGAGAGCCGAGGCCGCCGTCGAGCTGGCCGGGCAGTGCGAAGGCGGAGAACGCGACGAGGCCGAGTCCGGCGGCCCCGACCGCCGCGGACACGCTGAGCAACAGCCAGCCGGCGAGCTCCCGTGGCCAGGGGAGGCTACGCTTGCGGGGCCGATGGACCGCCCGGACTGCATCTTCTGCAAGATCGTCGCGGGCGAGCTTCCGGCGACGATTGTCGACGAGGACGATCACACCCTTGCCTTCATGGACATCAGCCCGGCGACGCGCGGCCATGCGCTCGTGATTCCACGCCGGCACGCCGCCGACCTGCACGAGATCGATCCTGAGGACCTCAAGGCGGTCGCGGCGATGGCCCAGCGGGTGGCGGGCAAGGCGCGCGACCGGCTTGGTGCCGACGGCGTGAACCTGCTCAATTCGAACGGCGCGAGCGCGTGGCAGACGGTGTTCCATTTCCATATGCACGTCATCCCGCGCTACGAGGGCGATCCGCTGAAGCTGCCGTGGATCCCGGCGCGCGGCGACATGGACGACATCGCGGCCGCGGCCGCGCAGCTCGCAAGCTGACGCCCAATCCCCGGACTACGGTCGATTCCGGGCGCCGCGTTCGTCATGCTCCACGGATGCCGTCTCGCGTGCGCGTTCTCTGTCTGGCTCTGTCGAGCGCGGTGGCGCTGGCGCTCGCGGCGCCAAGCGTCGTCGCCGCGCCATCCAAGTCCGTGCTCATCCCGGACGAGAAGTCCGACGTCAGCGGCGCAATGGACCTCCAGAAGGTGAAGTTCAGCGTCGATGCCGCGAAGCGCCTGCGGGTCGCGATCACGTTCGCCCACGCGGTGAAGCCGGCGGCCATGCTCGCGACGAAGGGACCGCCGGGATCGGTCTGCGTGCGCATCTGGACGGCGACCGACGCCGACCCGGAGGCGACGCGCGCGGATCGGCTGGCGTGCGTGACCGCGCGCTCCAAGACGGCGCTGCGCGCGCGCGTCTACAAGCAGGACGGTCCCGGGCTGCCCGTGGCCGTGGCGGAGGCCAGCGTGTCGCGATCGAAGTCCAATCGCAGCTTCGTCATCCGCATCACGCCGGCGTCGCTGGGAGATCCGCGCCGCGTGCGGCTCGCCGTCGAGTCGACCCGTCCGGGCTGCGATCGCACCACCTGCATCGACACGGCGCCTGACGCGCCCAAGACGCGCCTGTTCCGGCTGCGATAGGGGCGCCGGAGCCGGCCAGGTGTCCGCCTGCGGCGGGCCCCCGGACTTCGCGGGCGCGCAACTAATCGCCGGGGACTCGTGTTCAATGCGGCACATGACACGGCATCGCACATCACTGATTTCAGCCCTCCTCGCGCTCTGCGGAGCGCTCGCCGCACCGACCGCCGCGTCGGCCAAGATCACCGAGATGGGCCAGATGGCCGCGGGCGTGATGGGGAGCTGCCCCGTGAACTGCCAGGCCGTGAGCCGCACGACGGGCTACCAGGCCAAGGTGGGTCCGGACCGCAACCTGTACCGGGCTCCGGCCGACGGTCGCATCGTCGCCTGGACGGTGGCGCTGGGCAATCCCGGCCCCAAGCAGACGGCGTTCTTCAACGACAAGCTCGGGGGCGCGTCGCAGGCCGCGCTCGTCGTCCTCAAGCCGGGCACGAAGCTCGTGGAGACGGTCACCGCAAAGGCGCCCCTCGAAACCCTGAACGACTATTTCGGCCAGATCGTGCAGTTCCCACTCGTGAAGACCCTGCCCGTCAAGAAGGGCTACTACGTCGGCCTGACCGTTCCGACCTGGGCACCCGCACTGCAGATCTCGCTCGGCCAGGACACGTCGTGGCGCTCGAGTCGTTCCAAGGACGCGTGCGGTGACACGGGCACGCAGTCCGCGTTGCTCGGCAAGAAGAGCAAGGCGGCGTTCCGCTGCCTCCACAAGACGGCACGGCTGACGTACAGCGCGACGTTCATCCCCACCCCGCAGAAGGGCGGCTGAGCTCGGCCGAGTCTGCGCGGGCGCGGGGAGCGCCCGCGCGCCAGCTTGCCGTCAGCAGGCCCCGGGGTTCTGCTGGCAGAACGTCTGAAACTCGCCGCCGCCGGCCTGCGCGCCGCCGGTCGTCGACTGGCCGGGGGCCGTCCCGCCCGTCGTCGATGCCGGAGCCGCGGGCGGCGTCGCTGCGGGCGGCGCGGCCGCCGGCGGTGCCGCCGCGCCGGTGTCCGTCGTCGACGTCGTGGACGTGGTCGACGTGGTGGACGTCGTATCGGTGCGCGGCGTGTCCGTCGTCGTCGTCGGGATCGTCAGATCCGGCGTCGTGCTCGGGATCGCGCCCGAGATCTCGTCGTCGGAGCCGCAGGCCCCGAGCCCGGCGGCCAGCGCCAGCACGGCAAGGAGGGTGACGGGGCGCAGGCGGATCGCCGGCTCCAGTTCAGCCCGTGGGCGCCATTCGGCGCCCACAGGTCGGGCAGTCGTTGAGGTCGCGCTGCGCGAGCTGGTCGCACCAGTTGCAGAAGCGCAGGTACTCCACGGCCCAGGGCAGGCGCGACTGCGACGGCGCGAGCGGCAACACCTGTCCGAGGATCTCGAGCTCCTCACCGGAATCCCGATCGACATAGACGCGGCCGGGCTCGGCATCACGGACGATCTCGCGACCCGTACTCGGGACGCGCATCCGGTAGCGCTGGGCGTCTTGCACGGGCGCAACCCTAGCAAGCGGTCCAGCGCGAACCAGCACCGCTTCCCCTGTCGCGCGCCTCGGATAGAGTCCCGCGCGCTCTATGGCTCTATCGCCCCTGACATCCCGACTTCTGGCCCTCCCGGCGTGCGCTGCGTTGGCGGTGGGCTTGGCCGCGTGCAACGACGACGCCGCCACCAAGAACGCCGATCTCGTCGCGGGCAAGAAGACCTTCGTGCAGAAGTGCGGCACCTGCCACGTGCTCGCGCGGGCCGGCACGAAGGGCAGCCAGGGACCGAACCTCGACGAGGCATTCCGGGAGGCTCTGCAGGAGGGCTTCGGCCGCGACACGGTGCGCGGCATCGTCCACCACCAGATCTACCACCCGGCCAAGGTGCCGCAGAACAGCCCGGCATACATGCCGCCGCAGCTCGTGTCCGGCAAGCTCGCCGAGGACGTCGCGGCGTACGTCGGCACGAGCGTGTCGCTGCCCGGCAAGGACCAGGGCCTGCTCGCCGTCGCCGTCCAGCCGGCCGGGGCCGGCAAGCCCGTCGCCGAGTCTGGCGGAAAGCTCGAGATCCCGGCTGACCCCAGCGGCCAGCTGGCGTACATCACGAAGGTTGCGACCGCGACCGCGGGCAAGATCACGATCGAGTCCAAGAACGCGTCCTCGACGCCGCACGACATCGCGCTGGAGGGCAACGGCGTCACGGGTCAGGGCAAGACGGTGCAAGGCGGCGCCGTGTCCTCGTTCAGCGTCAGCCTCAAGCCCGGCAAGTACACGTTCTTCTGCACCCTCCCGGGACACCGCGCGGGCGGCATGGAGGGCACGATCACCGTCAAGTAGGCAGCACGACCTCCGCGATGAGCGTGCGGTGGTCGCTGCCGGGCACGTCGTACACGCTCACCTTTCGCGTCAGGATGCGATCGGGCAGGAGCACATGGTCGATCGTGATCATCGGGCGCGGACGGTTGACGGGCCACGTGGCGCGCAGCCCGTCGCCGGTCGCGTCGGCGGCGTCGTAGAAGCCGCGGTCGAGGACGTGGCGGACGGCGCGCGCGTCGAGCGTGCCGTTGAAGTCGCCGATCAGGATCCGCGGGACCGCGGCCTCGCGCGGCCCGGGTAGCCGCTCGAGCGTCCGGCGCCACGTCGCGGTGCTGGCAGCCGAGATCGGCGGGATGGGATGCACGACCTTCACGCGCAGCAGGACCCCGTCAGGAAGCCGCAGGGCGCCCTCCGGCGACGCGAGCGGGCCTGTCTCGGTCGTGGGGACCCGATGCACCCTCCCGCGCGTCATGAGCCCGGATCCCGCCGCGGCCGAGCGCGGCTCGAGCACGCGCTGGGGCAGCAGCCGGCGGATCCCCGCACGGTCGAGGTTGCGCGCCCCTTCGGGCGTGAGCTCCTCGAGCGCGAGCACGTCCACGTGGTGCTCGCGAACGAGGCGGACGAGCGTCCCCGCGTCCGCGTGCCCGAGGAGGAGGTTCGAGGTCATGACGACGACCGTCCGGCCGCGCGTCCCCGCGCCGGCGACGTGCGGTCCGTCGATCGCGCGCGGCAGCACGGCCGCCGCGAGGACAAGCGCGGCGACGAGCGCCACGGCGCCGACGATCCAGCGGCGCAGCGCGAGCGCGACGACCACCGGTACGAAGGAGCTCGCGGCGACATACGGCGTGAACGCCATCGCGGGGACCACCGGGTAGGCGAGGTCGAGCCCGAGGCCTCGGACGAGCGCCCAGGCCACCCACGGGACGCTCAGCCCGGCGGCGATCGTGCCGCGGCGCGACACGCGCGGCCAGTGCCGGCGCCGGCTCAGAGGATCGCGCGGACGAGCAGCGCGAGTACGACGATCACCGCGCAGACCGCGAGCACGCGCAGCAGAAAGCCGAACGCCGCGTCCTCAGACTCCCACGGTGCGCGCACAGTGCCTCGCGCTTAGAGGATGTAGACCGTCGTATAGACGATGACCCACATCACGTCGACGAAATGCCAGTAGATGCCGGGCACCTCGACGCCGTGGTGGTGCTCGGGACTGAAGTGCCCGCGAAACGCGCGCGTCGTGACCATGACGAGCAGCGACAGGCCGATGAAGACGTGCGCTCCGTGCAGACCCGTCAGGCCGTAGAAGATCGTGCCCTGCGCATGATCCTGCGGCGCGAAGCCGATGTGCACGTACTCGTTGATCTGGATCATGAGGAACGTTGCCCCGAGCAGCGTCGTGAGCAGCATCCCGGCCTTCAGGCCGAAGCGGTTGCCGTTCTTGATCGACGTCTGCGCCCAGTGCATGGTCAGCGAGGAGCTGAGCAGGATGCACGTGTTCACGCCGGCGATCGCGACCGGCAGCTTGGCGCCCTGGAACGGGAACCAGTGGTGCCCGGTCGCCACGAACCGGATGAAGAAGTAGGCCGTGAAGAAGGCCCCGAAGACCATGATCTCCGAGATGATGAAAAGCAGCATCCCGAGGATCTGCGGAGAGATCCGCGAACTGCGGTTCGCCTCGGGCGGCCCATGGTGGTCGCCGTGATCGTCGTCGTGGTGCTCGAGGGCGACCCCGCCGCTGATCCCTGCGGCTTCCATCAGGCTTCGACCGCCTCGACGTCGGCGACGACGTGCTCGACGGGGATGTTCGCGGCCTTGGTGACCCGGGAGATCAGATCCGCGCGCATCCAGCCCGAGCGTGTGACCGGCAGCGTCGAGATGATGATGCCCTCCACGCGGTAGAACTGCAGCGCGTTCATCGTCGCGGTGTACGGATCGGGGTCGCCGATCATGCCCGCCACGCGCAACCCTTCGCGGCGCATCCGGTCAAGCGTGTTGCCCAGCCGCGCGCGCGCGACGGCCGCGGCGCGCCCGTCGCCGGCGCCCTGGGGGACGACGACGATGAACTGCATGTCCGGGCTCTCCGTCGCGAGCTCCTTCATCCGGGCGCGCAGCACGCCCCGCCCCGCCGTGACGTTGGCGACGACGAGCGTGACCTTGAACGGCAGCCCCTCGGCGTCCATGTCGGAGATGACGTGCGTGACCGGCGCCTGGGCGGCGTCCTGGATGCGCTCGATGAGGTCGCGCCGCAGCCAGCCCGAGGATGACTGGGGGAGCGTCGAGATGATGACCTCGTCGGGCTGGAACTCGTCGATCGCGTCGAGTGATGCGGTGTACGGGTCGTCATCACCGAGCTCGCCGCTGGCCACGACGCCCTCGCCCCGCAGGTAGGCCAGCGTGAGGTCCAGGCGCACCTGAGCGGAATCGCGCACGGCCTCGTCGTAGATGACGTAGCCCGAGCGCGGGCGGGTCATGGGAACGATGAGCGTGAAGGTCGTCTCGGGCGTCTGTGCGCGCTCCTTCACGAGGTTGAGGAGCTTCGCTCCGCCGATCGTCTGGTTGGCCACGACGAGGATGTGATGCATGGCGCGCTACTCCTCCGAACTTTCCGAGCTGCCGCTGGAGCCGCCCGCCGCCGATGCCGTCGCGCCGGCGGGCTGTGGCACCTCCGCGCCACCCTTCAGCACGCCGTGCACGGCGCCGGGGACGCCGTACTCATACGGGCCGCCGACGACCGTCGGAACGGCGTCGAAGTTGAAGATCGGCGGGGGTGAGGTCACCTGCCACTCGAGCGTCAGCGCGCGCCACGGGTTGGATTCCGCCCGCGGGCCGCCGCGCCACGAGGCGATGATGTTGTAGGCGAAGATGAGCGCACTGAGGCCGAGGAAGAAGCTCATGATCGAGATCGCGAGGTTCCAGCCCGCCCACTGCTGCGCGTAGTCGGCGACGCGGCGCGGCATGCCCTGGACGCCGATGACGTGCATGGGCGCAAACGTCGCGTTGAAGAAGACGAAGGTCGTCCAGAAGTGCAGCTTGCCCAGACGCTCGTCGTACATCCGGCCCGTCATCTTCGGGAACCAGTAGTAGACGCCGGCGAAGATCGTGAACAGCGATCCGCCGAAGAGCACGTAGTGGATGTGGGCGACGATGAAGTAGGTGTCCGAGACGTGGATCGTCACGGGGAGCATGGCCAGCATCACCCCCGAGATCCCGCCGAGGGTGAACATGGTCAGGAAGCCCAGCGCGAAGAGCATCGGCGTGTCGAGATGCAGCACCCCTCGCCACAGCGTCGCCAGCCAGGAGAAGATCTTGATCCCGGTGGGCACGGCGATGATCGCCGTCGTGATCATCATCGGGATGCGGATCCAGGGTTGCATGCCCGAGACGAACATGTGGTGCGCCCAGACCGTGAAGCCCAGCACGACGATGGCCAGCAGCGAGAAGGCCATCATTCGGTAGCCGAAGATCGGCTTTCGGGATTTCACCGCCAGGATCTCCGAGACGATCCCGAACCCGGGCAGCATCATGATGTAGACCGCCGGGTGCGAGTAGAACCAGAAGACGTGCTGGTACATGAGCACATCACCGCCGCGCACCGGGTTGAAGAAGTTGAAGCCCAGCGAGCGGTCGAAGAGCACGAAGAACTGAGACACGGCGATGAACGGCGTCGCGATGACGACGAGCAGGGACGTCGAGAAGTTCGCCCAGACGAGCAGCGGCATGCGGAAGAAGCTCATGCCCGGTGCGCGCATCGTGATGATCGTCACGAGGAAGTTCAGCGCGGTGGCGATCGACGACGCGCCCGCGAACTGCACCCCGATGGTGAAGAACACCTGCCCCTCCGGGGCGGTGACCGATAACGGCGCGTACGCCGTCCAGCCGCTGGCGAACGAGCCGCCCGGCGCGAAGAACGACAGCAGCATCATGATCCCGGCGAGCGGGAGCATCCAGAACGACAGCGCGTTCAGGCGCGGGAACGCCATGTCCGGCGCGCCGATCATGAGCGGCAGCACGAAGTTCGCGAGGCCCGCGAACACGGGGATGATGAACAGGAAGATCAGCAGCGACGCGTGAACGCTGAACAGGCCGTTGAACGTGTTGGTGTCGACGAACTGGCGCCCGGGCTGCGCGAGCTCGGCGCGCATGAGCATCGCGAACAGGCCGCCGATGAAGAAGAAGAAAAAGGAGGTCACGACGTACTGGATGCCGATGACCTTGTGGTCGGTGTTGACGCGGAAGTAGTCGCGCCAGGAGTGGGCCCCGTGCCCTGAGTGGTCCTCCGGGCGTGTCTTCTTGCCCGCCGCCCAGTAGAACCAGTAGTCGAACGCGCCGAGCCCGATGAGGAAGCCGAGCGGCCCGAGGAAGAGGGCGAGCTCGAGGACCGCCGTGCCCTTGAGCAGCGGGTCGAGGTTGTACCAGCTGCGGAAGCCGATGATGATCAGGTACGCGAGAACGACACCGAAGACGGTGTGCAGCGCGGCCCGCCATAGCCCAGGTGCTCGCATCCTCATGACCATCCGTTGCTCCTCGCTCTCATGCTCACTTCGCAGCCGCCGTGCCGAGGTACTTGACGAGGGCGCCCAGCTCTTCGGCCGAGAGGGTATCGCCGTAGTCCTTGGGCATGAGGTCCTGGAAGCCGGGCGCGAGCTTCGCGCTCGGGTTGACGATCGACTCCTTGATCTGCGCCGCGCTCATTCCCTTGAGCACCTTCCCGAGGTCCGGACCGGTCGTGCCGGTCGTCCCCGCGTCGGCCAGCGTGTGGCACGAGCCGCACGCCGTCGCCGTGCCGTTTCCGTCCGTGAAGAGCTGCTTGGCGTCAACCTTGGCGCCGGGTGCCGCGACGGGCGCCTTCTGCTTGTCCAGCCACGCGGTGAACGTGGCGGGCGAGACGACGGTCGCCGAGTTGCGCATGGTCGAGTGACCCAGGCCGCACAACTCCGCGCACACGACGGGATAGGTCCCGAGACGAGCCGGCGTGATCCGGTAGGAGGTGTTGATGCCGGGCACGGCGTCGATCTTCATCCGGAACGCGGGAACCCAGAAGTCATGCAGGACGTCGGGTGACCTCACGATGAACTTCACGGGCTTGTCGATCGGCAGCACCAGACGCGTCGTCTTGATCGGCTTCCCGCCGGCCTGCGGGTACTCGAAGGACCAGGCGAACTGCTGGCCGGTCACGTTGATGCGCATCTCGTTGGCCTGCGGCTTCTCGATGGCGCGCAGCTCGACGTAGGAGTACGAGCACAGGGCGACGAGGATGATCGCCGGCCCCGCCGTCCAGTAGACCTCGAGCTTCGTGTTGCCGTGGATGGGCGGTCCGTCGAGGTTCTCCTCGCCCGGACGCATGCGGAAGTTCACAACGCTGAACAGGACGATGATCATCACCGCGACGAAGATCGGGACCGAGGCGACGATCAGCACGTCCCAGACCGTGTCGACCTTCTTCGCCTGGGTCGATCCCTGCGGCGGGAACCACTCGATCACGAGGCCCACGGTGATGCCGATCGCCGAAGCGATCACCCCGTGGATGAACATCCACACAACCGGCGTGCGCTCCTGGCGCCCTCTTTCCCTTCGCATGCGGCCCGGCATCCTATGGGGTGGGGCCCCGGAACGACACTCTGAACCGCACCCTCGATGCCCGGCTCGGCGCGAGGCCGCTCGGGGTCCTCGCCGACCTCGTGCGGAGCGTCACATGCTTCCGCGCTCAGGGGCCCGCAAACGGCCTCCTGAGCAGCTTAATCAGGCAGCAGCAGCGCGAACCTCGGTGTGAAAGCGACGCATGTCCCGGAAGGCCGACGGGGCGAGCCCGTGCCGGCGCCGAAACGCCTTGGCGAACTGCGCCGGCTGGCGATAGCCGACCCGCTGGGCGACCTCGCGTACGGTCAGCCCGCGTGCGGCCAGCAGTTCTGCGGCGCGCTCCATGCGGACGGCCGTCAGGTGCTCTCGGAACGTCGTCTCGCCGATCTCGGCATACGAACGCTGCAGCTGTCGGCGCGACGACGCCACCCGGCGAGCGATCTCGTCGAGCGACAGGTCGGAGCCGTATTCGGTCTCGACGATCGCAACCGCGTCGTGGAAGAGGCTCGTGCGATGACGGACCGTGCTCGGACGTTGAACGGAGGTCTCCATGGCAGTGATACGGGGTTGTACCCCTCTGGGGATGCTCGCGAGCCGGGTCCATCGCCGAAGCTGGCGCGTAGGCACTCCGGCAGCCGCGAAAACGCTAGTGCGCGTCGAGGTCTTCGGGCAGCGCGGCCATCTCGCGCCGCGTGTCCGCGATCCAGCGGATGATCACCCAGATCGTCAGGATCAGGCCGGAGATCATCACGAACTTGCCGAGCGTGACGCCGACGAGCGACAGGGTGATTCCGACCGCGAGCAGCAGCGGCTGCAGGCTCGGACCGGGGAGATGGATCTCCTCGCCCGCTGCGGGCGGGGCCGTGGTCTCCTCGGTGCTCACGAGACGTAGATCGTGGCCGCGACGAACGTCATGCCGAACATGAAGAAGATGACGACGGCGGCGAGGAGGCCGGAGCGGAGGTTCTTGCGGGCGAGCTTCTGATCCATGGCTGGTCGGAGCTTAGAGCTTGGCGTCGAGGACCATCGCGCCGAAGAGCAGCGCGAGGTAGGCGAGCGAGAACAGGTACAGCTGCAGCGCGGTGCGCCGATCCGCACGGCGGTACAGGATCACGGCGCCACCCACGAACAGCACGCCGAGCACGAGCGACGACACGAGGTAGATCGCCCCGAGCCCGCCGGCGCAGAACGGCAGCTGCGAGACCGCGTAGAGCAGGATCGTGTACAGCAGGATCTGCTTGCGCGTCTCACGCTCGCCGCGCACGACGGGGAGCATCGGCACGCCCACGCGCGCGTACTCGTCCTTCATGAGCAGCGACAGCGCCCAGAAGTGCGGCGGCGTCCAGAAGAAGACGAGCGCGAAGAGGTAGATCGGCATGCCGGCCAGGCCACCGGTTACGGCCGCCCACCCGACGAGCGGTGGCACGGCGCCCGCGGCGCCGCCGATGACGATGTTCTGCGGCGTGCGCCGCTTGAGCCAGACCGTGTAGACGAAGACGTAGCCGAGGAAGCCGGAGAACGCCAGCGCGGCCGCGAGCACGTTCACCGTGGTCGAGAGCAGCACGAACGACGACGCGGCGAGCACGCAGCCGTAGATGAGCGCCGCGCGGGGCGCGACCCGTCCCGACGGCACGGGCCGGTTGGCCGTGCGCGCCATGAGCGCGTCGATGTCGCGGTCGAAGTAATGGTTGACGGCTCCCGCGCCGCCGGCCGACAGGTAGCCGCCGACCACGGTCAGCAGGATGAGCTCGATCGACGGATCGCCGGCCACGAGCATCGTGCAGACGGTCGTCAGCAGGAGCAGCGACTGGACCTTCGGCTTCGTCAGCTCGACGTAGTCCGCGACGACCTGGCGCGCTCCGCTGTGCGCCGGCAGGACGGCGGGCGATGTGGCTCGGAAGGCCTCCATCGCTATGAGTGCAGCGCCGGGTCGGGCACGGAGGCTGATCCGCCGTCGTCCTCCACGGTCTGCCGGGCGACCTGCCGGCGGATGTCCTTCATCGGCTCGACCGATCGCACGCGGGGGACGACGTCGAAGTTGTTCACGGGCGGTGGCGACGGCGTGAACCACTCGAGCGTGTTCGCCTTCCACGGGTCCGGCCCGGCGGTGACGCCCTTCTTCATCGAGCGCACGACGTTGAGGACGGTCACGCCGACGCCGGCGGCGAGGATGAACGAGCCGACCGTCGAGATGAGGTTGTAGAGCCCGAGGTGGCCGATGTCGGGGTACTCGTAGACGCGCCGCGGCATGCCATCAAGGCCGATCATGTGCTGGATGAGGAACGTCAGGTTGATGCCCAGGTACATGAGCGCGAACGACAGCTTGCCGAGGGGCTCTGAGAGCATCCGCCCGGTCATCTTCGGGAACCAGTAGTAGATCCCGGCGAAGATCGCGAAGACCGATCCGCCGACCAGCACGTAGTGCAGGTGGGCGACGACGAAGTACGTGTCGGTGAGCTGCCAGTCGACGGGGAAGACGGCGAGGAAGACGCCGGTGATGCCGCCGATGAGGAACACGGAGATGAACCCGACCGCGAAGAGCAGCGAGGTCGTGAACTCGACCGTCCCGCGCCACAGCGTCGCGACCCAGTTGAAGATCTTCACCCCGGTCGGGATCGCGATGAGGAACGAGCTGATCATGAAGAACACGAGCACGATCGTCGGGCTCGGTGTCGCGAACATGTGGTGCGCCCAGACGAGCAGCGCCAGGAAGGCGATGACGACCGTCGCGGCCGCGATCGCCTTGTAACCGAAGATCGGCTTTCGCGCGAACACCGGCAGGACCTCGGAGATGATCCCGAAGCCCGGCAGGATCATGATGTAGACCTCGGGGTGGCCGAAGAACCAGAACAGGTGCTGCCAGAGCAACGGGTCGCCGCCCTGGGCCTGGTTGAAGAACCCGGTGCCGAAATGTCGATCGGTCAGGAGCAGCGTGACGGCGCCCGCGATGACCGGCAGCGCCAGGATCAGCAGGATCGCGTAGACGAGCAGCGACCAGACGAAGAGCGGCAGGCGGCCCCAGCCCATGCCCGGCGCGCGCATGTTCGCGATCGTCGCGTAGAAGTTGATCGCACCGAGCAGCGACGAGATGCCGGTCAGGTGGATGAGGAAGATCCACGCGTCGATGCCGCCGTTGGCGGAGTAGGCGTCGGAGCTGAGCGGCGCGTACGACGTCCAGCCGGCCTCCGGCGGGCTGAAGAACAGCGAGACGTAGAAGACGATCCCGCCCATGAGCAGCAGCCAGAACGACAGCGCGTTGAGCTTCGGGAACGCCATGTCGCGCGCGCCGATCATGAGCGGCAGGAAGTAGTTGCCGAAGCCGGCCATGA
>JAWVGM010000142.1:0-10316 GCA_033855075.1 Solirubrobacteraceae bacterium
AGGTCGCCGCGACCTTGCGGGCCGAATGATGGCGCCGCGGTCACAGCGCAGCCCGGAGGTGCTCTGGCTGGCCTCGGGCCTGCTCGCGGGCATCGCGATCCTGGGCACCGGCGCCTTACTGCACCTGCTCGTCGCCTGGCCGGCGCATGCGGTCGGCTCGATCGTGCTGGCCGGCCTGGCTCTGGCGGCCGGCGTCGTGTGCGGGCGCTTGCGATATACCCGCGGCGCGGGGGAGCAGGCGCTGCGCACGGTCGTCGTCGTCGGTGGGCTCGCGGTGCTCATCCTGACGTGCTACGTGATCATCGTCATCGGCCTGGGGCGCAACCCGCACGGCGCCGAGCGCGATGTGCTCGCCCTCTCGATGGTGGCGGCGCTTGTCGCCGTGGCGTTCGCCGAGCCCGTGCGAAACCGGCTGCGCGAGCTCGCGGACCGCTGGATCGGGGCGTCGGCGCAACCGGCGGAGATTGCCCTGGAGACGTTCGGCGCCCGCATGACGCGCGCCGTTCCGATCGACGAGCTGCTGCTCCAGCTGGCCGAGACCCTGCGCGACTCGATCGCAGCCGGCGGCGCGGAGATCTGGACCGTCGTCGATGGCGCGCTGGAGCTCTCGGTGTCGGTCCCCGACCGGCCGCAACCCCGCATCGTGCTGGAAGCCCATGGGCGCGAGGTCCTCGCCCATACCCGCGTCGGAGGCAGCACGTGGATCGGGGTATGGATCCCGGCGCTCCTGACCGACCGCGAGACCAGCCAGATCCGCGTCGCACCGATCGCGCACCTCGGCGAGCTGCTCGGTCTGATCGTCGTGTCCCGCGGCGCACAGGAGCCCTACGACGAGGAGGACGACCGCGTGCTCGCCGAGCTGGCTCGCCAGGTGGGCCTGGCCCTGCACAACGTCGCGCTTGACTCCGCCATCGAGAAGTCGGCCGCCGAGCTCGAGGTCGCGCGGCTGATCCAGCTGAACTTCCTGCCCAAGCAGCTTCCCGATCTGCCGGGCTGGGAGGTCGCGGCCGTCTATCGCCCCGCGCGCGTGGTGGGCGGCGACTTCTACGACGTCATCCCGCTGCCCGACGGGCGCATCGGGTTCGTCGTGGGCGACGTCACGGACAAGGGCGTCCCCGCGGCGCTCGTGATGTCGGCGACCCGCAGCGTCCTGCGTGCCTCCGCGCAGCGGCTGATCGAGCCCGGTGAGGTGCTCGAGCGCGTGAACGACCATCTGTGCCCGGACATGCCCGAGAAGATGTTCGTCACCTGCCTGTACGGGGTGCTCGACCCGGTGAGCGGCCGGCTGCGCTTCGCCAACGCGGGCCACGACGTCCCGTACGTCAAGACCGCGCACGGCGTGCTGGAACTGCGGGCGCGCGGCATGCCGCTCGGGCTCCTGCCAGGCATGCAGTACGAGGAGAAGGAGACCGTCCTCGAGCCGGGCGACAGCGTGCTGCTGCATTCCGACGGCATCGCCGAGGCGCACAGCCCCGATCGCGACATGTTCGGCTTCCCCCGCCTGAAGGACACGGTCGCCGTCGCGCCGGTCGGGCAGGCGATGATCGACTACGTGCTCGCCGAGATCGAGGCGTTCGTCGGCCCGGACGCCGAGCAGGAGGACGACATCACGATGGTGACGCTCGTACGTGTCGTGGCGACGGACGTCGCGGCGCCCTGAGCTGTATTTCCTGAGCGCGTCGTTCATCCCGGCCCTGCGGCGGCGCGAGATGCCAACGGCAGCGATAAGGAATGCGGGAGCGTTCCGCCGTGCCGGGGCCGTGAGATCGGCAACCGCTCAGCCACCAACCTGCAGTTGTGCCGCTATAGGCGGCTCAACTGCAGGTTCGTGACCCCCAAAGATCCAGTCCGGTGAGACCGCGGCGAGCTTGCGGCGCACCTTGCGCGCGAACACGTCAACGGAGCGGTCGCGGTGCGCCCAGGATCAGCGACGGGCGGGCGGTGAGAAGCGGCCGCGGCGCCGGGTGCGCTTGAGCGCGATGCCCTCGAGCACGTGGGCGACGGTCTCGCACGCGTCCACCGAGGACTCCAGCGCGGCGAAGATGTCCTTCCAGCGGATGAGCACCATCGGGTCGACCCCCTTTGCGAAAAGGGCCGCGACCGCGGCCCGGCTGAGCCGGTCGCCCTCGTTCTCGAGCCGGTGGATCTCGACGAGGTGCGCGGACAGCCCGTTCTCGTCGCGCAGGCACCCCAGCGCATCGCAGACCTTGATGCCGGCCGCGGCGAGCACCTCCGCCAGCGCGCCGGCCTGCTCCATCGGCGCCTCGACCCCGTGCAGGCCGAGCGCATCGGCCGCCTCCTCGGTGAAGTCGACGATGTCGTCGAGCGCCGTGGCGAGCGTGAGCCCGTCGGAGGGCTCGAGCGGCAGCCGCGCACGGACGCTCCCGTTGAGGCGCCGGACGATGGCGTGCGTGATCCGGTCGCCCTCGTGCTCGCACGCGACGATCTCACCCACGAGGTCACGGTGCTCGGGGTAATCGACGAACAGCTTCACGAGCAGGGCCGTGGTGCGCACGACGTTGCGCCCGGACTCTTCGAAGAGGTCGTAGACGGTCTCGTCGCGGTTACGGAAGAACGCCGGCATGCCCCTGTGCCAACCCTAACGCGGCACTGCGAGCCGGGAACGAGGGGTGCCCGCGCGTTGACAACCTGTTCACACGAGGTTCACGTCCCTTCAACCGGTGGGTGGGGAGGCGCGCCACGATCCGCCCATGGAGGCGCCGGAGCGCGACGAGATCTTGGAGGCGGAGGAGCTCACGATCAGCGCCCGCGACGGGCTCGTGCTCGTCGACGGCCGCGCGATCACGCTCTCGGTCCGGGAGTTTCAGCTGCTGTGCGCGCTCGTTCGGCGCAAGGACGGCATCGTGTCGCGGGCGCAGCTCTACGAGCAGGTCTGGGGCGGCGAGCTGCGCGAGGGCGACCGCTCGATCGACGTGTACGTCCACAAACTGCGCTCCAAGCTCGAGCGAGCGATGCCGGCGCGGAGGTTCATCCACACGCACGTCGGGTTCGGCTACCGGTTTTCAGCAGAACCTTTACATCCTTTTCACACGCCCGCGTCCCCCGCGTAACAGGCTGCCGCAGGCTGCGCGCGACTCTGCCTGCGGCTGTTTATCGACCAGAGGAGAGGCTGTGAGGTCACGCAGATGGATTGCCGTGCTTGCGATCGGGACGATGGCGCTCGGCGTTGCGGCATGTGGCAGCGACAACAAGTCGAAGTCCAGCACGGGCTCGTCGACGCAGAAGGGCGGCACCCTCAACGGGGCCGGCGCCACATTCCCCGCGCCCGTCTACAGCGAGTGGGCCGCGAACTTCAAGGACGCGCAGGGCACGACGGTCAACTACCAGCCCGTGGGCTCCGGCGGCGGCATCGCGCAGTTCACCGCGGGAACCGTCGACTTCGGCGCGACGGATGCCGCGATGAAGGATGAGGAGATCAAGGCCGCCCAGAAGACGGGCGACCCGGTCCACATCCCGACCGTCCTCGGCGCGGTGACCGTCTCCTACAACGTCAACGGCCTCGACAAGGGCCTCAAGCTCGACGGCGCGACCGTGGCCGACATCTACCTCGGCACGATCAAGAAGTGGGACGCCCCCGCGATCGCCAAGCAGAACAGCGGCGTCAAGCTACCGAGCACCGCCATCGCGGTGTGTCACCGCTCCGACGAGTCGGGTACGACGAAGAACTTCGCCCAGTTCCTCGCCGACTACTCCAAGAAATGGGAGAGCGGGCCGGGCGTCGACAAGTCGGTCAAGTGGCCGACAGGCACAGGCGCCAAGGGCAACGACGGCGTCGCGGGCTGCGTCAAGCAGACCGACGGGGCGGTCGGCTACGTCGAGCAGGCCTACGCGCTGCAGAACAACTTCACGACCGCGGCCGTGAAGAACAAGGCCGGCAAGTACATCGATCCCACGCTCCCGGCTGTCACGGCCGCGGGTGAGGCAGCCAAGCCACCGGAGGATCTGCGCTTCAGCACGATCGACGCGCCGGGCGACACGACCTACCCGATCTCGGCGGTCACGTTCCTGCTCGTCTATCAGGACAGCTGCAAGGCGGGCCTGACGAAGGCCAAGGCCGGCCTCCTGGTCGACTGGCTGAACTACGCGCTCGGCGATGGGCAGGCGGTCGCCAATCAGCTCGAGTACGCGAAGCTGCCGGACTCCATCAAGGCCAAGGCACAGGCCAAGGTCGATGGGCTGCAGTGCAACGGCACTGCGCTCAAGGCGTAAGGGGTCCAGGCAGACGCGATGGGAGCGGCAACCGTCACCCCGGCTCGCAGGGGATTGCCCCGCGGGTCGGGGCCGCGTCTTGCCGATCCGCTGCTTCAGGGTGCGCTGGCCGTCGCGGCGGCCAGCGTGCTCATCCTGATCGGCTACTTCTTCCTGAAGCTCGTCTTCGAGTCCAAGCCGGCGTTCGAGCACACCGGCATCCTGGACTTCGTCTTCTCCAACAACTGGGTTCCCTCACGCGGCCAGTACGGCGCGCTGCCGCTGCTGTTCGGCACGCTCGTGACGGCCGCCATCGCGCTCCTCATCGGGGTTCCGGTCGCGATCGCCAGCGCCCTCTATGTCACGGAGCTCGCGCCGCGCCGCGTGCGCCAGCCGCTGACGATCCTCGTCGAACTGCTCGCGGCGGTGCCCTCCGTCGTGTACGGGCTGTGGGGCATCTTCTTCCTCGCGCCCAAGCTGCTGCCCGCTGAGAAGTGGGTCAACGACACGTTCAGCTTCCTGCCGCTCTTCGGCGGCACGACGTCGATCCCCAACTACTTCGTGGCCGGCCTGATCCTGGCGATCATGATCCTGCCGATCGTCAGCGCGATCTCGCGCGAGGTCATGGCCACCGTCCCCTCAGACCACAAGGAGGCGGCGCTCGCGCTCGGCGCGACGCGCTGGGAGATGATCCGGATGGCCGTGCTTCCCTACTCGCGCGCGGGAATATCCGGCGCGGCCATGCTGGGCCTCGGGCGGGCGATCGGTGAGACGATCGCCGTCACGATCGTGATCGGCAACGCCGCGGTCATCGGGGACAACATCTTCTCCCAGGGCTACACGCTCGCCGCGGTGCTCGCCAACGAGTTCGGCGAGGCGGCGTCGGACCCGATCCACCGGTCGTCGCTCATCGCCGCCGGGCTGCTGCTGTTCATCCTGACGCTCGCCGTCAACCTGATCGCCCGCTACTTCGTCAACCGTGCGGAGACCGCAAGCCGGCGCAAGGTCCCGATGGGGATGGCCGGATGAGTGCCTCGCCCGGCATCCTCAAGCCCGTCAGCCCCCGCCGGCGCCGGCGGGACACGATCGCCCGCGGAGCCACGCTCGGCCTGACGCTCGTCGCGCTCGTGCCGCTCGTGATGATCGTCTACTACCTGCTCAAGGAGGGGCTCGGCGCGTTCAGCGTCGACTTCTTCACGACGGACCCGACCGGCCGCTTCATCGGCGACCCGGGCGGCATCCGCAGCGCGATCGTCGGCACGCTGATCATGGTCGGGCTCGCGACCGCGATCGCTGTGCCGCTGGGCATCGCGGTCGCGCTGTATCTCGTCGAGTACGGCAAGCGCAGCCTGTTCTCCAACATCGTGCGCTACTTCATCGACGTGATGACGGGCGTGCCGTCGATCGTCTTCGGCCTGTTCATCTACATCGTCCTCGTCGTCGCGCAGATCGGCGGGACCTTCGCCGCCTGGAAGGGCGGCGTCGCGCTCGCGCTGCTCATGCTGCCCGTCGTGGCGCGGTCCTCCGAGGTCGTGCTGAACCTCGTGCCCAACCCGCTGCGCGAGTCGGCGCTGGCGCTGGGAGCGCCACGCTGGCGCGTCATCTTCCGCATCGTCCTGCCGACCGCGCTGCCGGGACTCGTCACCGGCTCGATGCTCGCGATCGCGCGCGCGGCCGGCGAGACGGCGCCGCTGCTGTTCACCGTCGCCTTTGCGCTTCCACTCAGCACGAACATCGGCGACCGCATGAACTCGCTGCCGCTGCAGATCTTCAACGACGTCAGCCAGGCCCAGGACCGCCTGGTGCAGCGGGCATGGGGGGCCGCGCTCACCCTCGTGCTGCTGATCTTCGTCCTCACGCTGCTCGCCCGCCTGGCCCAGAGAAGGAGCCGCCTGCAATCATGACCGAGCCCGATGTCCCCACAGAGCGTGTGACGCCCGACGAGAGAGAGCCGATCGAGGCGTCGTCGGTGACGCCTGCGCTGTCGTCGCAGGCCGCGGCGCTCGCCCGGCGACCCGAGCGCAAAGACGCGGCCGCGACCGGGCGCAGCATGTCGCTCACGGGCCTCAACGCCTACTACGGCGACGCCCAGGCGATCAAGAGCGTCAGCCTGGACTATCCCGCCAACGAGGTGACCGCGATGATCGGTCCGTCGGGCTGCGGCAAGTCCACTGTCCTGCGCTGCCTGAACCGGATGCACGAGGAGATCCCGGGGGCGCGCGCCGAGGGCAAGGTGACGCTCGACGACCTCGACATCTACGGAGACGGCGTCGACGTCACGTCGGTGCGGCGCGCGATCGGCATGGTCTTCCAGAAGCCCAACCCGTTCCCGACGATGTCGATCTTCGACAACGTCGCCGCCGGGCTCAAGCTCGCGGGGGTCAAGGGCGCGAACACGAAAGAGGTCGTCGAGCGCTCACTGCGCGGCGCCGGCCTCTGGGACGAGGTCAAAGACCGTCTCTCCGAACCCGGCATCGGGCTGTCGGGCGGTCAGCAGCAGCGGCTGTGCATCGCGCGCACGATCGCGGTCGAGCCCGAGGTCATCCTCATGGACGAGCCGTGCTCCGCGCTGGACCCGATCGCGACGCTGAGGATCGAGGAGCTCATCGAGGAGCTCAAGCGCGACTTCACGATCATCATCGTCACGCACAACATGCAGCAGGCGGCCCGGGTGTCGGACAGCACCGCGTTCTTCTATCTCGGCGAGCTCATCGAGCACGCGCCGACGGGGAAGCTGTTCAGCACGCCGGAGAATCCGCGGACCGAGGAATACGTCACCGGCAAGTTCAGTTGATGGCCCCTACCGGGATGGGGCGCCCGCACTTCCAGGCGCAGATGCGTCAGCTCGAGCACTCCGCGCTCGGCGCGCTCGACATCACGATCGGCCAGCTTGACCGCGTGCTCGACGCCGTCGCGCGCACCGACCTCGAGCTCGCGGATTTCGTCATCGCCGACGACGACCGCGTCGACGGCCGCTATCTCGAGGTCCACCAGGGCGTGCTGTCGCTGCTGGCGCTGCAGACCCCGGTCGCCGGCGACCTGCGCGTCGTCGCCGCGGTACTGCACATCATCAACAGCATCGAGCGCATCGGCGACCAGTGCGTGAACGTGGCCAAGCTCATCCCGCTGCCCGAGCACGGCGCGCCCGAGGGCCACGAGATCAGCGATCGCATCCAGCTCATGGGCGCCGCCGCCCGCGAAGAGCTCACGCTGGCGCGGCGCTCGTTCGCCGACCGGGACTGTGAGCTCGCGGCCTCGCTGGCGACGCGGGACCGCGACGTCGACCGCTTCAACCGGGAGATCTTCCGGTTGGCCGTCGAGGCCGGCGAGAATCCGGATCTGCGCGAGTGGGCGATGACGACGACGCTGATCGCGCGGGCGATCGAGCGGATCGGCGGAAACGCCGTCGACATCGCCGATCAGACGATCTTCGTCGCGACCGGCGCGTTTCGCCGTATGACCCCGACGGCGTCGGGAAGGCAGGGCGCATGACCGAGGCCCGGCGGCAGTTTCGCCGCGAGCTCGCAGAACTCGAAGCGCGCGCGCTCGGCGCGATCGAGCTCGTGATCGACGAGCTCGATCGGACGATCGAAGCGCTCGAGCACCAGGACATCGAGCTCGGCCAGATCGTGGCCCAGACCGATCTCGAGCTCGATGCGCGCTGCATGGAGATCCATCAAGGGCTGCTGTCGCTGCTCGCGCTCCAGGCGCCGGTTGCGGGCGATCTGCGGATGGTGGCGGCGCTGCTGCACGTCATCAAGCACGCCGAGCGCATGGGCAACCAGTGCGTGTCGATCGTGGCGCTCCTGCCGCTCTCGGGCCACGAGCCGCCGGTCGACGCGCAGATTCTCGAGCGCGCGCTGGCCATGGGCCGGTTCGCGCGCGCGGAGGTCGTGCAGTGCCGCCGCTCGTTCGCCGAGCGCGACGTGGCGATGGCCGAGGACCTCGTCAAGCGCGACAGCGAGGTCAACCGCCTGAACCGGGAGATCTTCCGGCTGGCCATCGAGGCCGGCGACGACAGCGACGTCCGCGAGTGGGCGATGATCATGACGCTCGTGGCCCGAGCGTTCGAGCGCGTCGGCGACAACGCGGTGGACATCGGCGAGCAGACCGCCTTCCTCGTGACGGGCCTGTTCCGCGAGTTCTCCGACGGCGCGCACGTCACCGTCGCGTGAGGAAGCCCGCACTTTGCGTTGGTCCGGCTGTGAAAATCCTGTGATGGCGGGCCCGATGCGCTGTGCCGTCGTCACCCGGGGTCCATAGACTTCGTGCGGTCATGAGCGATCTCAATACAGCAGCGCCCGCGTCAGCCGCGCTGCGAGTCGCCGTATGCGACGGCGACTCAGGGTTCGTCCAGGTGTTGACGAACCGCCTCGACCGTCTCGGCTGGGAGCACCGCATGCTCGGTAGCGCGGTCCCAATCGAGCGCCTGGTGAGCATGCGCCTCGGGGCGCTCGTGCTCGACCTCGCGCTGCTCGGCCCGCACGCCTGGGAGTACCTCGAGCGTGTGACCCGTGAACTGCCAAGCCTGCCCGTCGTCGTGTGCACCGGGCAGTCCACTGTCGCCCAGCGCGTCCGCGGGCTCCGGCTCGGCGCCGACGACTGGGTGACCAAGCCATGCCACCCGGAGGAGCTCATCGCCCGCCTGGAAGCGGTCGCGCGCCGCCGCCGATCATCGGACGGGCAGGTTACGGCGGACGCCGTGATCGCGGGCGAGATCGAGGTCCGGCCCGACCAGTTCCAGGCCTTCGCCCACGGGAGCTCGATCGACCTCACGCGGCGCGAGTTCGAACTCATCCAGATGCTCGCCGCGGCCGACGGCCGCGTCCTGGAGCGCGAGGAGATCTACCAGCGCGTGTGGGGCTACGCGATGGCCCACGGCGACCGCTCCGTGGACGTCTTCGTACGCAAGCTGCGCTCGAAGCTCCTGGAGGCCTCGCCCGGCTGGCGCTACATCCACACCCACTTCGGCGTCGGCTACCGCTTCGCCGCAGAACGCGCAGGAGACGCTTCGCCGCCGATCCCCGCGGCGGCAATGCCGGCGCAGGAACCCGACCGAGACCCGGAGCAGGTTCGCGCGCTGCGCGCCCTCGCCTGAGGACGGCGACGGCGCCCGCTCGCGGCTGAGACGAGCGGTTTGCGAGTCGGCCACAGGGTCTAGCCTGTGGGCATGAACCTCGAGGTCGCACGCAACATCGCGATCGTCATCGCGCTCGCCCTGGTCGTCTGGCTCGTGCCGGGCGGCGGCGACGGGGCAGCGATCATCACGCAGATCCTCAGCGCGATCTTCATCGTGTTGATGGTGCTCTTCGTGAGCCGCCTGTACCGCCAGTACCGCGGCGAGATCTTCGCGCTGGGTGACCAGTGGCGGTTTGCCCTGTACGCGGCGGTGGGCGTGGCGGTCGTCACGGTCGCTGCCTCGCGGCGGCTGTTCGCGACGGGCGCCGGGACGCTGCTGTGGTTCGCACTGCTGGCGGCCGCGTCGTACACGCTGTACCTGGTCTGGCAGCAGTACCGGTCCTACGCGTAGCCCGCCGGCCGGGCGCCGCCTCGATGAGACGTGTATGAGATTCGCCTTGGGCGGGACTTGCGCATCGCTGACGCGGGTACCACCCCGGCTACGTTCATCGACGCAAGGAGGCTGTCCCTGATGGTTGCCGACGCCGGACCCCCGATTTTCCTCATCGCTGTTGGCCTGGTCCTGTGGCTGGCCGTCACCGCCACGGTCGCGGGCATCGCGATTCACACGATCGGTCTGATTCTCGTCCTGGTCGGTGCCCTGTGGCTCGTGATCGAGATGTTCCAGGCCCGGACGCTGACACGCACCAGGGTCGCCGAGGAGCCCGTCGTCTATCGCGACCGCAGGCTCTAGACGCGACATGTCCAGTCCACCCGATCTCGCACGGGGGAGGTGACCGTGCTCACGATTCTGCTCATCATCATCGTCCTCCTGCTGCTCTTTGGCGGCGGGTTTGGCTACAGCCGCCGCGGCCGTCGCCTGTAACGCGGCAGCGTGTCGCGGCGCCGAGTCTGCGACGCTTGATCGGTGCGCTTCGGGAAAGACCGCGCTCGTGGAGCGACCTCGCTACGACGCTTCGGCTCGCCGC
>JAWVGM010000143.1:0-16669 GCA_033855075.1 Solirubrobacteraceae bacterium
GGCGGGCGTATGCCGCCTGCGCCTCGTCGCGTAGCTCTGCGGCAAAGCGCGGGGCCGAGCAGGCGAGGACGAGCCGGCCGAGGCGCTGCGGGTACTCGAGCGCGTACACGATCGCGACGAACCCGCCGTGCGAGTGGCCGAGCAGATCGATGCGCTCGAGGCCGAGGTGCTCGCGCAGCGCATCGACGTCGGCGGCGTAGCGCTCGAGCTCGTAGCCGCCGTCGGCGGGCGGGCTCGTCGCGGCGGTGCCTCGCGGGTCGAGCAGGACGACGCGCAGCGATCCCGATCCGAGACCGGCCACGTCGCCGAAATAGGCCGCCGACATGCCGGGCCCGCCGGGGTGGCAGACGAGCGTGCGCGGCGCGGACGCATCGCCGAGGATCGAGTACCTCAGCGCGCCGTCGTTGGTCGTAAGGAAGCGATCGTCCATCTCGCGGCGTGACGTCGACGCGTCTGTGCGTCATGCCTAGTCGGAGCGGAGCACCATATATACGCGACGCACGCGATCGTCGTGCCCGAACTCGACGAGCGGAAGCGCCGCGACGAGCACGCCGATCGCGATGATGGCGCCCGCGCCGACGGCGAGGCTCAGGCCGATGTCGGTCGCCGGCGTCCCGATGGCGGCGCGCGCGGCGAAGTCATCGATGCCGACGTGGAATCCGTACAGCGCCGCGACGACGTAGAAGGCGCACACACCGACGACCGCCGCGATCTGCACGCCGAACCACCAACCCGTTGCCCAGCGGCCGGCTCCGACCACCCCCGCGACGACGACCGCCGCCACGAACACGGCGACGAGCGCGAAGCACGTATGCGGCGCCAACAGCCAGATGAGCAGCCAGAACCCCAGCGCGATCGTCGCGAGGTGACCGAGCACGAGCCCGGCCACGACGAGGCCGCGAAGCCACGGCCGAGCGAGCACCGGCGACTGCGTCGCCATCCCGCCGAGTCTGACGGCGGAGAGCTACTGATTACCTAAAGGCTCGTCAGCCCTGCTCGGCGCTCGGCGGCGTGACCGGCTGGCGGCCGGGCCTCTCGTCGAGCTCGCGTGAGCGCAGCACCATGCCGACGCCCATGAAGACCGCCACGAGCAAAGCGATGGCCAGGAGCGCGACGGTGACGGGCGAGTGGGGAAGCGCGAGCCACAGGACGAACGCGGCCAGGGGGATCGCCACCATGACGACGATCTGGCGAAACGGCAGCGGCGGGCGCTCGGGCAGGTCGTAGGTCTCTCGAACTGAACGCATACCTCTGGGTTACCCGTGTGCGCGCTCAGCGAACGCGATACGACAGCCGGCCGACGGATCAGCGCTCGGGCGGGTGCGCGCTGGGCGGCGGTACGGGGCCTCTCGGGGTGGAGTGTTCAGCTCCGGAGAGCGCAGGATGGGGGTGCGGGCTGCGGCGGAGCATCCGGCGGTCGTGTCGAATCAGGGGGCGTATGGCGCCCACTATTCGACACGACGCCAGTGCATGGCCGCGCACGGCTCGCGGGCGATGCACACCGCCATGCGCCTAGCGCTTACGCTTGCCGCGGCGGGCGGCCAGGCCGCGCGCCCGCAGCGTCCGCGTGAGTTCGAGCTCCTCGGGCGTCGGCTTGGTCTCGAGCACGAGCGGCAGGCCGTCGAAGCGCGGCTCGGAGAGGAACACCGCGCAGCCGTCCTCGCCGAGTTCGCCGTCCCCGATGGTCGCGTGACGGTCGACGTTGGAGCCGAGCGGCGTCTGGGAGTCGTTGAGGTGCAGCGAGCCCAGCCGTTCGAGGCCGACGTGCTCGACGCACTCGTCGAGCACCTCTCCGAGCGCGCCGGCGGTGCGGATCTCATAGCCCGACGCGAGCATGTGGCACGAGTCCAGGCAGATGCCCAGCCGGTCGCCGCCGCCGGACGCGTCGATGAGCTGGGCGAGCTCGGTGAACGAGCGCCCGAGCGTGCCGCCCGACCCCGCGGTGTTCTCGAGGTGCAGCGAGCAGCTCTGGGACTCCGCGAGCGCTTCGGCGATGACCTCGCCGGCCCGGGCGATCGCCTCGTCCACGGCGCCCGTCTTCGCCGATCCCGCGTGGAGCACGACGGCGTCCGCCGCGAGCAGGTCCCCGGCCCGCAGGGAGGCCGTGAGCGAGCGCAGGGTGTTCGCGCGGATCTCCGGATCCTCGGAGGCGCAGTTGAGCAGGTAGACGGCGTGGATGAGCAGCGCGTCGACCTCCGACGCCGCGACCGCCTCGTGGTAGGCGGCGATCTCCTCTGGCGTGTACTCGCGCGGCTTCCACGCGCGCGGGTTCTGGTTGAAGATCTGGATCGCGCGCGCGCCGAGCTCGGTCCCGCGCTCGACCGCCTTTGCGGGACCGCCGGCCGGTGAGACGTGCGCGCCGATCAGCATCGTGGCTCAGACGGCCATCTAGGGTGACTGCTCATGAGAGTCCGCTTCGCTCCATCCCCGACCGGCGCACTGCACATCGGCGGCGCCCGCACCGCGCTCTACAACTGGCTCTCCGCGCGGCACGCCGGCGGGACGCTCATCCTGCGGATCGAAGATACCGACCGCGAACGCTCCACTCCCGAGAACGTCGAGCAGATCCTCGACGCCCTGCGCTGGCTCGAGCTCGACTTCGACGAGGGGCCCATCAGCCAGGTCTCGCGCTCCGATCGCCATCAGGAGCTGCTCGAGCAGCTGCTCGCGGGAGGGCACGCGTACCGCTCGACGGCGACCGGCGAGGACGTGAAGGCGTGGAAGGCGCAGCACGGTGCCGAGCGCGGGTATCGCGGCGAGGACGAGGGGGAAGGGGCGGTGCGTCTGCGGGTCCCCGATGACGGCGAGACGATCGTGCACGACGTCATCCGCGGCGACACGACGTTCGCGCATACGCACCTCGACGACCCGGTCATCGCCCGCGCGGACGGAAGCGTCCTCTACAACTTCGCCGTCGCGGTCGACGACCTCGACGCCGAGATCACCCATGTCATCCGCGGCGAGGACCACCTCTCCAACACGCCCAAGCAGCTGCTCGTGCTCGAGGCGCTCGACGCGGCGCAGCCCGTCTACGCGCACCTGCCCCTGCTGCACGGACCGGACGGCAAGAAGCTCTCCAAGCGTCACGGCGCCGCGTCGGTGCAGGAGCTGCGGGACTCCGGCTACCTGCCGGAGGCCGTGCGCAACTACCTCGCGCTGCTCGGGTGGGGAAGCGAGGACGACGAGACGATCCTCTCGACCGACGAGCTCGTCGAGCGCTTCACGATCGAGCGCGTGTCGAAGAACCCGGCGCGCTTCGACGAGCAGAAGCTGCGTTGGATCAACGGGCGCTACATGCGCGAGCTCTCGCTCGACGACCTGACCGCACGCGTCGAGGCCTTCACCGGCCGCGACGGATTGCGCGACGCGGTCGCGATCTCCAGCGAGAAGATGCAGACGCTCGCGGACTTCTGGCCGCTGGCGGGGTTCATCTTCGATGGGCCGGCCGACGATCCGCAGGCGCGCGAGAAGTGGCTCGACGACGACGGCGTCGGGGCGCTGCGCGACGCCCGCGCGGCGCTCGAGGACGTCGACCCGTTCACGCTCGACGCGGTGAAGGGCGCGCTGGAAAGCATCGTCGCGGCGCGCGGTACGAAGCCCCGCAACGTCTTTCAGCCCGTCCGGGTCGCGCTCGCCGGGACCGCGGTTTCTCCTGGAATCTTCGAGACTTTGGAGGTTCTCGGGCGCGACGAATCCCTGGCCCGGCTGGATCGAGCATTGAGCGGCTACACCGTCTGAAATTCGCGCTCAACCATATGTCCAGAGCTGCCGATAGGAGGGTATCCCGCCGATCCCCACCGAGAGGGCATGGAACGCCAGATGAGCATCAATGCACCAGTCCTTCCCGCCGAGCCCAGCAGTGCCTCAGTTCAGCGTCATCACAATGAGGGCCATGGCCGCCGGTTGACTGCTGCCTTCGAGGCGCTCGAGGCATTCCCCGCTCTTGCGGAGTCGCGCAACCGCCTGCTTCGCCTCGTCAGCGGAGAGCGCGTATCGCCCGCCGATGTCGTCGCGACCGTCGAGTCCGACATTGCGCTCGTCATCAGCGTCATGCGGCTCGCCAACCAGATCGACGGGCCCCGCCGCGGGCGCATCGAGTCGGTCGTCAAGGCCGTCGAGATCCTCTCCCCGGAGTCCGTCCAGGCGCTCGCCAGCCGCGCGCGCACGTTTGACTTCTTCGAGCGTTCGTCCCTGTGGGACGCCGCGCCCGAACGCTTCCGCCTGCACGGTGTCGCCACGCAGCGCGCCGCCGACCGCCTCGCCCAGGAGGCCGGCTACGAGCATCGCGACCGCCTCATGGTCACCGCGCTCCTGCACGACATCGGCAAGCTCGTCCTGACCCACGCCTACCCGGGCTACCCCGCCCAGGTCCACGGCGACGCGAACACCCCCGAGGAGCGGATCCACCGCGAGCGCCGCGAGCTCGGCGTCGATCACGCGCTCGTCGGCGGCGTTCTCGCCCGCCGCTGGGGCATGCCGAGCGCCGTCGCCTCCGCGATCGAGCGCCACCACTCCGAGGACGTCACCGGAGAGGCCGCCTTCGTTCGCCTCGCCGACATGCTCGCCCACTACGCCCACGGCGATCAGGTGTCCCCCAAGGCGCTGCTGAAGACGGCCCGCGCGGTCGGCCTCGGCCCCGCCGAGCTGCGGTCGGTCATGTACGACCTGCCGTACCCGACCTCCGGCCGCCCCCGCCAGATCGACCCGTGCCCGCTGTCCGGGCGCGAGCTCGAGGTGCTCAAGCGCCTGGCCGAGGGCAAGGTCTACAAGCAGATCGCGGCCGAGCTCCAGCTCTCGACCTCCACGGTGCGCACGCACCTGCACAACATCTACGGCAAGCTCGGCGCCGTGGACCGCGCTCAGGCGGTCCTCATCGCTACCGAGCGCGGCTGGCTGTAAGCAGTCTCCTGCCCCACCGTCGCGGCCAGGGTGGCCCAGGCTGCCCGCCGCGGCGTTGTGCTGCCCGCAGCCAGGCAAGCGCGGCGAGGCCCATCCCGATGGCGTCGATCATGACGTCGACCGGCGTGCCATGGCGGTCGGTGACGAACGTCTGATGAAACTCGTCGCTCACGGCATACAGCAGCGCGAAGATCGTCGTGATGACCGGCCGGCGCCAGTCCAACGCCCGCGCCACCGTGAGCCAGAGGGCCGCGTAGATCGTGATGTGCGCGAGCTTGCGCAGCAGGAGGTCGACGGTCCCCAGGTGCGTGCTCAGATCCGGCTGCGCCGAGAGAAAGAATATGAGCCCCATGACGGCCAGCGGCGGTCCGTACCGGCTGACGAGTCGCATACAGTGAGGCTAGTCGCCGACCTTCGGCCCTCCGCCCGATGATCTCGATCAGCACGAAATCGCCCTACGCCCTGAAGGCCCTTGCCGAGCTCGGCCGGTCCGGCGAGGGACCGGTCCCGATCGGCGAGCTCGCCCGCCGGCGTGACATCCCCGTCCAGTTTCTCGAGCAGCTCTTCGCCTCGCTGCGCCGCGCGGGCGTCCTGAAGTCCCAGCGCGGGGTCAAGGGCGGCTACACGTTCGCGCGGCCGCTGAGCGAGATCACGGTCCTCGAGATCGTCGAGCTCCTCGACGGCCCGTTCGGCCGCGACGCCGAGGGCGTGATCGGCGAAGCCGCCGCGGCGGCGCGCACCGTCCTCGAGCGCTGCACGATCGCTGACATCGTGGAGCGCGAGGCGCGCGACGCGGGCGTCGCGATGTACCACATCTGAGGCGCGCGGGATTCCGGTTACGCGCGGGACCGCGGGACCCGGTATCCGCCGGATCTTGGGCGGATACCAGTTCCCGAGTCCCTTCAGTTCGACGCGGAGCTGACCCTCCCCCCGGGGGGTTCGCTGCGACGCGCGAAGCGCGTGAGGCTACCGCACGCCTTCATGCATGGCGACCCGGGACGCGGCCGGGTCCCTAACGTGCGCGGCTGTGAGCAAGGTGGTGCTGAGAAGGCGGATCGGCCTGCTGCTCGTCCTGGTCGGCGGCATCGTCCTGGTGCTCGCAGTGACCGGATCCGACCATGGCGGCAACGAGGGAACGGCGGCCACGCCGCGGTCGGCTTCCGTGGCCAGGAAGCCGCCGGTCGCGACCTCGACGCTGTCGCCGAACTCCGCGGCGGCGGGCCTTGATGACGCCGTCCACAAGGTGCTGAGCTACACGCCGTTCGTCACGCGCGGCGGGGGCAAGGGGCGAGAGGTCGCGCTGACGTTCGACGATGGGCCCGGCCCGTACACGCCGAAGGTCCTCGAGGTGCTCAACCACCGCAACGCGAAGGCGACGTTCTTCTTCATCGGCGCCCAGGAGCGGAGCTTCCACAACGCGACGATCGCGCAGATCGGTCGCGGCCATGCCGTCGGCGATCACACCGAGCTGCACAGGCGGCTGACGCTGCTGTCGGCCGCCGACCAGTACGACCAGCTGCTCGTCCCGACACAGTGGCTGATGAAGTACGGGCTGCCGCGGCCGGTGCTGTTTCGCCCGCCATACGGCGCGTTCAACCAGACGACGCTCGACCAGGCCAAGCGGCTGGGGCTGCTCATGGTCATGTGGACGATCGACTCCCAGGACTACGAGAAGCCCGGCGTCGAGAAGATCGTCGATCGGGTGGTGTCCGGGGTGCGGCCGGGGGCGATCATCCTCATGCACGACGGCGGCGGGGACCGGACGCAGACCGTCAAGGCGCTCCCGAAGATCATCGGCCGGCTGCGTGCGCGCCACTATCACTTCGTGACCGTGCCGGAGCTCATGCGCGACGACCCGCCGCCGGACGGGCGGCCGCTCCCGCAGCTCAGCAGCGAGGGCGGGTGAGCACCGGCCGCATCTCACTCGGCATGGTCGCGGCGCTCGGTGTGCTGCTCGGAGGCGTCGGCCTGGCCTACGGGTTTCGCGAGTTCCTCAAGCGCGAGCTCACCGATGCGCCGCCGGGCATCGGAGGCTTTGCGCTGGCGCGCTCGGTTCCCGGCACGCACGCGACGCTGTGGGCCGTCGGCGACGGCGACGCGGGCGCAGCCTCGCGCGCGCTGACCGATCGGATCGCGGCGCGGCCGTTCGATCGCCTGATCTACCTCGGCGACGTCTACGAGAACGGCACATCGGACGAGTTCGCCGACAACTACGCGCCGACGTTCGGGCGCTTCGCGGGCCGCACCGCACCGACGCCGGGCAACCACGACTGGCACAACCACCCGAGCGCGTACGACCCGTACTGGGGCAAGGCGCTACAGCGCAAGAAGACGGCGTCGTGGTACGCCTTCAGCGCCGGCGGCTGGCGGATCCTCAGCCTGAACTCGGAGACCGACCACGGGCGCGGTTCGCCGCAGGAGCGCTGGCTGCACGCGCAGCTTCGGAGGCGCGGCACCTGCCGCATCGCGTTCTGGCACCGCGCGCGCTACAGCGCAGGCCAGCACGGCGACCAGCCCGACATGGCGCCGATCTGGAAGGCGCTGCGCGGGCGCGCGCGGATCGTCCTCAACGGGCACGACCACGACATGCAGCGCATGCGGACGGTGGACGGCATCACCGAGTTCGTGTCGGGGGCCGGCGGCCACGGCCACTACGCGGTCCATCGCGGCGACCACCGCTTGGCGTTCGCCGACGACAAGCGCGACGGCGCGCTGCGGCTGACGCTGCGCCCCGGCCGGGCCCGCTACACGTTCGTGGCGGCCTCGGGTCGCGTGCTCGATTCAGGTGCCGTGCGCTGCCGTCGCTGACATCGAGCTTGGCGGTCTGGATACCGTAGACAGCCGAAATGGCGCGAATTCCGGTCAACATTGCCGAGCACGTAGGCCGGACGCCGATGATCGAGCTCGCGCGGATCGCGCCCGAGGGGGTGCGCCTCTTCGGCAAGCTCGAGTCCTTCAACCCCGGCGGCAGCGTCAAGGACCGCATCGGCGTCGCGATGATCGAGGCGGCCGAGGCCGAGGGGAAGATCGAGCCGGGCCGCACCACGATCGTCGAGGCGACCTCCGGCAACACCGGCATCGCGCTTGCGTTCGTGTGCGCGGCGAAGGGCTACGACCTCGTGCTCACGCTCCCGCAGGGTATGAGCCGCGAGCGCGAAGGACTGCTGCGCCTGTACGGCGCGCGCGTGGAGATCACCGAATCGCTGGGCGGGATGAACGAGGCCGTCGTCGCCGCACGCGCGATGGCGACGCACCCCGACGTCTTCCTGCCCGACCAGTTCTCCAACCCCGCCAACCCGGACGTCCACCGTCGCACGACGGGGCCGGAGCTCTGGGAGGCGCTCGACGGCAAGATCGATGTCGTCGTCGCGGGCGTCGGGACCGGCGGCACGATCACCGGCGTCGGCGAGTTCCTCAAGGAGCGAAACCCCGACCTGCGGATGATCGCGGTCGAGCCCGCGAGCTCGGCGGTGCTGTCGGGCCGCCCGGCCGGGCCGCACAAGATCCAGGGCATCGGTGCCGGGTTCGTCCCGCCGGTCCTCAACCGCGAGGTCATCGACGAGGTCATCCCGGTGTCCGACGAGAACGCGATCAACACGGCACGGCTGGCGGCGCGGCGCGAGGGGGCGCTCGTCGGCATCTCCTGCGGCGCCGCGCTGTACGCCGCGATGGAGATCGGGCGCCGACCCGACGGGGCGGGCCAGCGCATCGCGGTGATCCTGCCGGACTCCGGCGAGCGATACGTCTCGACGCCGTTCTTCGCTCCCTAGCGGCCGGCGAACCCGCATTGTGCGGATGGCGGAGCCGACCACCCCGTTACGCTTGAACGCGTGCTCGGGCTTGGAACCCTTTCGCGCGTCGTCGGCGAGGTGCGCCGCGATGTCGCCGCCGCTCATGCTCGCGATCCCGCCGCGCGCGGCGCGGGGAGCGGGGAGATCCTCACGCAGTGGCCCGGCGTCCAGGCGCTGCTGCTGCACCGCGTCGCCCACGGGCTGCACGGCATTGGCGTGCCGGTCGTCCCGCGCTCGATGTCGATGGTCTCGCGCACGCTGACCGGAATCGAGATCCATCCAGCCGCCGAGATCGGCCAGGGCTTCTTCATCGATCACGGCGCCGGCGTCGTCATCGGCGAGACCGCGAAGATCGGCGACGACGTGACGCTCTTTCAGGGCGTGACGCTCGGCGGCACCGGCTTCGCCACCGGCAAGCGCCACCCGACGCTCGAGGACAACGTGACCGTGGGCGCCGGCGCCAAGCTGCTCGGCGCGATTACCGTCGGTCACGGCGCGAAGGTCGGCGCGAACAGCGTCGTCATCCACGACGTACCGCCCAACTCGACCGTCGTCGGCAACCCCGGCCATCCGGTCCGGGTGGAGGGCCGCAAGCCCGAGGGCCCCGACGTCGACTGGATCCACCTGCCCGACCCGATCGCCGACGCGCTGAAGGGGATGGCGACGCGGGTCAACGAGCTCGAGCGGCTGGTGGCGGAGCTGTCGGGGGTCGAAGGCGAGCCCGAGGCCGAGGTGCACGAGCTGCGGCCGGTGAAGGGTCCGAGTCCGGCTGGGGGTTGACGCGCTCTTTGCTCCCCGCCGGCGGCGTGGCGGGGCCGGCGAACAGCAGCAATGAAGGAGAGGTCGGATCGGGGGCGGGTCGGATCGGGGGGCGGAAGGTCGCGACGCGGGCGTGGGCGCAGGGTGAGCGTGCGCCCCGATCACGTGCACAAGTGACCACTCGAGCGCCCGCCGTTCGCGGGAGGTCACTCAGGCACGTATGACGTGCACAAGTGACCACACGTCGAAGCGCGCTGCACGAGTGGTCACTTAAGCACGCTCCTGCTGGCCCCGCGAACGCCCGCGCCCGCATCCTTCATCGATGCGTTTCGAACCCGGAACGCGAATCAGTAGTACACCGTCCGGCAGCGATGCCGCGGCACCGCCTTGTACGCGTCCCCCCGCCCGCGCTCCCACAGCCAGTTGTCGAGCTCATGCGCGCTGCACCCCGCCCGCGCCGCGATGAGCTCGCACGCGTGCACCGCGCAGGCGCGGATCTCCCGCTCGGCCCGGCCGGCGCGGACCAGGCGGCCGGCGTCGATGTGCGCCGCGAGGCGGTCGTCGTAGTGCAGCACCCCGTCGCAGCGCAGGACGTGGGGAACGACGTTGTCGGCGAAGATCGTCAGGCGGTCCAGGTCGGAGAAGGTCGCGACGCCCGCGAGCGCGAGGTCGGCCGCCGCGATCTGTGCGCGCTTGTAGAAGCCGCGGTCGGAGAACAACGCCATGCCGGCGGCGAGCTGCGTGGCCAACAGCTCCGCTGAGCCGCGGGCGCGCTGCACGACGTCAAGCGCCGAGTCCTCGCCGAGGAAGGTGCCGAGCGAGCGCAGCGCCTGCGCGTACAGCGCCATGAGCTCGTGGTCCGGAGGCTGGCCGAGCGTCCGGGCGAGCTCCTCGGTGCCCATCGCGCGCAGGTCAGCGGGGGTCCACGCGCCGTCAGCCCGGAAGCGGTCGGCGAGCGACGCGGCGATCGTGAAGTAGCCGGAGTGGCCGGGTCGCTTGTTCAGCGTCGGAAACCACCCGGAGCCGAAGTTCACGGCGTCGTTGACGAGCATGTAGGTCGCCACGTCGGCCTCGGAGCCCTCGAGGTAGTGGCGGTCGGGATCGAGCGCCGGCGGCGGCCCGGGCACGACGGAGGACAGCGCCTCGATGTCGATGCTCACCCACTGCGCGCCGCCGGCGATCCGGGCGCAGGTCTCGCGCACCTCGTCGCCGAGCCCGGTCATCCGGCGCACGCTAGAGGACCTTCGAAGGCTCCGGCCCCGGGCCTATGCTGGAGGAGGATGCCCGACACCGCTGAAAACCCCCGGGGGCCCGCCTCCGCCGGCCACGTGGCCGGCTCAGGCACCCCTACTCGCGCCGACGAGCTGCTCGTGGGTCTCAACGACCCCCAGCGCGAGGCGGTGACGCATGGCGAGGGGCCGCTGCTGATCCTCGCCGGAGCCGGGTCGGGCAAGACGCGCGTGCTCACCCATCGCATCGCCTACCTCGAGCGCACGGGCATGGCGCGGGCCAACGAGATCCTCGCGATCACGTTCACGAACAAGGCCGCGCAAGAGATGCGCGAGCGCGTCGAGGGCCTGCTCGGGCGCCGCACGCGCGCGATGTGGGTCATGACGTTCCACTCCGCCTGCGCCCGGATGCTGCGCGCCGACGGCGACCGGCTCGGCTACACGCGGCAGTTCACGATCTACGACCAGTCCGACTCGCGCCGGATGATGAAGCGCGTCCTCGAGGAGATCGGGGTCGACACGAAGCGCTACACGCCGGCGGCGGTCCAGAACCAGGTCTCGTCCGCGAAGAACCGTCTGCAGGACGCGGCCGCGTACCGCGAGATCGTCGGGTCGTACTTCGAGCAGACCGTCGCGAACGCCTACGACCTCTACGAGCGCGAGATGCACCGCGCCAACGCGATGGACTTCGACGACCTGCTCGTGCGCTCGGTGAACCTGCTCGAGCTCTTCCAGGAGGTCCGCGACCGCTACTCGACCGCGTTCCGGCACGTGCTCGTCGACGAATACCAGGACACGAACCGCGCCCAGTACCGCTGGCTGGAGCTTCTGGTCTCGGAGCACCGCAACCTCATGGTCGTCGGTGACGACGCCCAGAGCATCTACTCCTTCCGCTCCGCCGACATCTCGAACATCCTCGACTTCGAGGACGACTACGTCGACGCGCGCGTCATCAAGCTCGAACAGAACTACCGCTCGACGCAGACGATCCTGTCGGCCGCCAACGCGGTCATCGCGCAGAACCGCGAGCAGAAGCCCAAGTCGCTGTGGACCGACCGTGGCGACGGCGACAAGGTCACGATCCGCGAGCTCGACGACGAGCACGCCGAGGGCCGCTACGTCGTCGGCGAGATCGAGCGGCTCGTCGACGAGGGCGCGTCGCGCTCGGAGATCGCCGTCTTCTACCGCACGCACGCGCAGGCCCGCGTCATCGAGGACACGCTCGTGCGGCGCGACATCAGCTACCAGGTCATCGGCGGGCCGAAGTTCTACGAACGCGCCGAGATCAAGGATGCGATCGCCTACCTGACCGTGCTCGCCAACCCGCAGGACGTCGTGTCGTTCACGCGCATCGTCAACTCGCCGCGCCGGGGGATCGGGCAGACGTCGCTCGCCCGCGTGCAGGCCTTCGCCGACAGCATGGGCGTGAGTGTCTGGGACGCTGCCGCCGAGGCCGACACGGTCCCCGGGCTCGGCACCGCCGCCATCAAGGCGTGCGGGCGCTTCATGGACACGATGGCCGCGCTGCGCGAGCGCGCCGAGCAGAGCGTCCCGGTCGGCGACCTGCTCGAGGCCGTGCTGCACGAGACCGGGTACATCGACGCGCTCAAGGCGGAGCGGACGATCGAGGCCCAGGGCCGTGAGGAGAACCTCGCCGAGCTCGTCGAGGTCGCGCGCGAGTTCGACGCGACGGCCGAGGAGGAGCAGGACACGCTCGACGTCTTCCTCCAGCAGCTCGCGCTCGTCGCCGACGCCGACGGTCGCACCGAGGACGACGGGCTCGTGACGCTCATGACGATGCACAACGCCAAGGGCCTCGAGTACCCGATCGTCTTCATGGCCGGGATGGAGGAGGGCGTCTTCCCGCATTCGCGCGCCCTCGACGAGGGCGGCCTGGAGGAGGAGCGGCGGCTCATGTACGTGGGCATCACGCGGGCGAAGGACAAGCTCTACCTCACGAGCGCGCGGCGGCGCGCGGTGTTCGGCGCGACGCAGTACGGGATGCGCTCGCGCTTCCTCGACGAGATTCCCCACGAACTCACCGATCGTGCAGACGAGATCCGCCTGCTGCGCCCCGGCGCGCGCGGCCCGGCGCAGCGCCCCGGCTCGTGGGCGAGCGCGTCGGCCACGACGCGCGCCGCCACGGCGACGACGCCCACCGTGGACTTCCGGCTCGGCGACGATGTCCAGCACGCCGCGTTCGGCGCCGGGGTCGTCACCGGAGTGGAGCCCGGCGGCATCGTCGTCGTGCGCTTCGCGAGCGACGGCAGCGAGCGCAAGCTCATGGCCGAGTACGCGCCGATCACGAGGATCCAGTGACTAGGCTCCCGGCGGTGTCAGCCCAGATCATCGACGGCAAGGCGATCGCCGCCACGGTCCGCGCCGAGGTCGCGGCCGAGGTCGAGGAGTTCGTCGCAGCACACGGCGGGCGGCGGCCCGGGCTGGCCACGATCCTCATCGGCGACGATCCCGCGTCGGCCGTCTATGTCAACGGCAAGCAGAAGGCGTGCCGGGAAGTCGGGATGGAGGGCTTCAACTTCCCGCTGCCCGCCGAGACGTCGCGCGCGGAGGCGATCGCGCTCATCGAGCGCCTGAACGCCGACCCCGCGGTGAGCGGCATTCTCTGCCAGCTGCCCGTGCCCGACCACCTCGACGGCGTCGAGCTCACGGGCCTGATCGCTGCGAGCAAGGACGTCGACGGACTCACGCCGCTCAGCGCGGGGCTGCTCGCACTCGGCCGCGAGGGCCTGCGGCCGTGCACGCCGTCGGGCGTGATGCGCCTGATCGCGGAGGCCGGCACCGAGCTCGAGGGCGCCGAGACCGTCGTGATCGGCCGGTCGAACCTCTTCGGCAAGCCAATGGCGCAGCTGCTGCTCGGGGCCAACGCGACCGTGACGATGTGCCACTCGCGGACCCGCGACCTCGCCGAGGTCAGCCGCCGCGCCGACGTGCTCATCGCTGCCGTGGGACGCGCGCAGATGGTCAAGGCCGACTGGGTCAAGCCCGGCGCGACCGTCATCGACGTGGGCATGAACCGCATGACGACGACGCCACCCACCCTGGTCGGCGACGTCGACTTCGACGCGGTCAAGGAGGTCGCCGGCGCGATCACGCCGGTGCCGGGCGGCGTGGGCCCGATGACGATCGCCTTCCTGCTGCGCAACACGCTCAAGGCGGCACGAATGCAGCACGGCGCCTGATGGACCTGCGCCGGCTGCGCAGCGGCGAGCTGCTCGCGGGCGCGAGCGCTATAGCGCTGCTCGCGGTCATGTTCAGCGACTGGTTCGCGGGTCACACCGGGTGGGAGTCGCTGACCTTCCTGCGCGTGCCGCTCGTCATCACCGCGCTGCTCGCGCTCGCGATCGTCGTGCTCACGGTCACCCGGACGGTGGCGATGGCCTGCTCGGCGGCGGGGATCACCGTCGGCGTCGGCGGGCTGACCCTCCTGCTGGTCCTCTACCGCGTCGTCGTCAACGAGCCTGGTCCCGACGCGGCCGGCAGCATCGACCTCGGCGCCTATCTCGGCGTGCTGTTCCTGTTCGGCTGCGTCGCGGGGGCCTGGCGCACGCTCGCCGACGAGCGCACCGACGCGCCGGCGTCGATCGAGCAGACCGAACGGGTCTTGGCGGTGCGCGGCACGCCGCGCCCGGCGCCGCCGGCACGGGATCCGGGGCGCCCGGCGCCGAAGCGCCCGACCGCGTAGCGCTCAGCCGAACGGCCCGCCGAAGATGTCCGAGTTGCCGAACGCCGCGGGGCAATCCTGCTGAGGCTCCGGGGCCGCGGGCGCGGCCGTGCCGCCCGCCGGCGCGTCTGACTCCTCCCCGCCGCCCTCACCCGCGTCCTCGTCGGCGGGCTGTGCCGTCCCGGCGAGCACCGCCGCCACGAAGTCGTCGCGGTAGGCGTCGATCGCGGGGCAGTCCGCCGCCCGGCGGGTGTCGTTGTAGACAGCCACCGCGCCGTCGTTCGTCGCCCCGATGGTGTTGTAGTCACCGAGGAACTCGGCGACGAGGTTGTTCTGCGAGGAGCCGCGGGCGTCGCCACCCGAAGTGCGGCTGATGTCCGCGAACCCGTCGGGCGCACCGCCCGCGTCCAGCGTGGCATGCCGGACGACGTCCTCCATGAGACGCGGTGCCGACGTGTCGTGCTGCCACGGGGCGTGGAACGCGTTGTACGTTACGTAGACATCGTCGCCGTCGGGGGAGATCGCGATGGCCGGGAACATCGGCCGGTCGCTCGGCGGCGAGGCGCTCGGGGCGCTCAAGAACGTGGCCCCGCGGTCGGTCGAGTAGCGGATGATCGCCCGCTCGTTGGGCGTGCCGGACGTGTCGGGCGTGGGCCCGTCGGGGCCGGTGAGGACGATCTCGTCGGTCGCTCCGGCACCGGTCGGCGCGCCGTTGGCGATGTCGACGCTCGGGAACGTCGAGGAGCGGGCGCCGGCGACACCGTCGAACGACAGGCGGCCGGTCGCCGGATCGGGGAGGCCGACGTCGACGACGCTCGCGACGATCCGCGGCTTGTCGAACGAGATGCCGCCATCGAACGAGCGCGCCTCGAAGAAGACCGTCGCGCCGGTCTTGGTGTCGGTGCCGACCCAGAACACGAACACGCCGCCGCGCGAGTCCGTGCGGACCATGCAGCCCTGGCGCCCGCCGGTCTGCGTGTTGTTGGTGGCGGCCGTGATCTGCCGCTGACTCCACGTCGTTCCACCATCGGTGGAGCGGGCGAACATGAGCGGCTCGCCGCCCCCACCCGTGCCGTTGCCGCGGAACGCGACGTTGCAGACGTAGACGTTGCCGAAGTGCGGGCTCGACGCGGCGTCGTCGGCGGCGATCTCCTCCTTGTCGGAGAACGTCGCCGAGCTCTGCTTGCTGAGGAGGACCGGTGCCATCCACGCCGCGTTGGAGCCGGCGGCGGCGGCGTTCACGTCGTCCGTGCGCGAGATGGCGATGGCCTCGACACCATTGAACGCCCCGCTTCCGGGCAGGTTCGCCGCCAAGTTGACGTAGTACAGGCGGGCGCCGTTTGACCACGCGAACCGCCCGTCGGCCCCACGCCGTGGCCCGAACGCGAGCGCCGGGTCGCCGCCGGACGACAGACCGCGCTCGTAGTAGCCCGGCAGCGTCCCGATCGGCCCGGGATGCGGCACACACTCCTCGGGTCCGAGGCAGTCGCGGGCGGTCAGGCCCTGGTAGGTCGGCTGGATCCAGCTCGAGCCGCCGTTGAACGAGAACGTCACGCCGCTGACGCCGACGCCCTCGGTGAAGGGGCAGGTGTCGGGCTCGCCGGCGTTGCACGCCTCCAGGTCGATCTCGTCGTTGGCGCCGGAGACCACGACGTTGGGCGCGAGCGGGTTGATCGCGAGACCCGGCTCGTTCTGCTTGTTCTGGGAGAAGGGGGCCGGCGGACTGCCGGTCGTGACGAGCGAATCAGCTGAGGCGACGGCTGCGCCGACCCCCGTGAAGCCGATGGCGGTGACGGAGAGCAACAGCAGATGACGGCGCATGGTTTCCCCCTCGGTTCGACAGTCCTGTTCCCCGAACGGCGGCCCAAAAACGCAGCGGCTATGGAGTGGTCCGCCGCGCGCCTCCTAGAATCGCCGCACGATGATCGATCGCGACCAGGTGCTCCACGTCGCCCGCCTCGCCCGGCTCGAGCTGACCGAGGACGAGGTCGAGCGGATGAGCGGCGAGCTGTCCGCGGTGCTCGACCACATCGAGAAGATCGGCGAACTCGATCTGGATGGGGTCGCGCCGACGACGCACGTCATCGAGGTGGAGAACGCGCTGCGTCCCGACGAGCCCGAGCCGTCGCTGCCGCGTGCGGTCGCGCTCGCGGAGGCGCCCGCCGTCGCGGACGGAGGGTTCCTCGTGCCGAGCCCGCAGGCGGCAGGGTGAGCGCCACCGATCTCACCGCGCTCACCGCGACGCAGGCGATCGAGGCAATGCGGCGCGGCGACGCCGACGCGACCGAGCTCTTCGAGGCCTACCGCGC
>JAWVGM010000144.1:0-14467 GCA_033855075.1 Solirubrobacteraceae bacterium
CCCATGACACCGAGTCCTGCCGCCGAGCAGGCCATAGAGAGATGAGCGCCGCTCCCACCATCCACGACCAAGGAACCACGAACAAGCCGACCGCTATTTGACAACCAGCCCTTCTTCATAGAGACGAAGCGGAGACGTCCGGCCGATTCGACGAGAGCGCTCGTTTGCGCGAAAACCAGCGCTGTGGTCGGTCCGAGCCCGCGCCGGACGCGACCGACTAGGGAACCTCTACCGGCGCACGCGAGTAGGAGCGTGATGATGGTCGAGCTGGACGCTGTGGCTCGCGCACGCCCGTCGCACGGTGGCCCAGTTGTCCCGAGGTGATGGGGTCGCGGGAGTCGCTCGTTCAATGGAACTCCCGTGTACGAACCCGCCATCGCGGAGATAGTGCTTGGTGACTTGGTCTTCAGGGGGCGTCGTGAGCGAGCGGGTGCAGGGAGTCCAGATCAACGGGCGGCGAGGCGAGCGCTTCGACGAGATCCTGACGGCGGATGCGCTGGAGTTCGTGGCGCGGCTGCACCGCGAATTCGACGCTACCCGGCGCGAGCTGCTGGCCGCGCGGATGGAGCGACAGAAGGAACTCGATGCGGGCGGCACCCTCGACTTCCTGCCGAGTACCAAGGACGTCCGCGAGGGCGACTGGACGATCGCGCCAGAGCCCGCTGCGCTGCAGAACCGCCGTGTCGAGATCACTGGTCCGACGAGCCGGAAGATGGTGATCAACGCCCTGAACTCGGGCGCGTCGGGGTTCATGGCGGACTTCGAGGACTCCAACTCGCCGACCTGGAGCAACATGATCGGCGGGCAGGTGAACCTCGCCGACGCGATCCGCGGCACGATCGAGCACGACGAGAACGGCAAGCACTACGAGCTCGGCGGGACGGTCGCGACCCTGTTGGTGCGCCCGCGCGGCTGGCACCTCGTGGAGCGCCACCTACTGGTCGATGGCGAGCCGGTGGCCGGCGGCCTCTTGGACTTCGGCCTGTACGTCTTCCACAACGCGCGCGAGCTGCTCGCGCGCGGCGCTGGGCCGTACTTCTACCTGCCGAAGCTGGAGTCACACCTCGAGGCGCGGCTGTGGAACGACGTCTTCACCCTCGCCGAGGACCGCGTGGAGCTGGAGCGCGGCACGATCAAGGCGACCGTGCTCATCGAGACGCTGCCGGCGGCGTTTGAGATGGACGAGATCCTCTACGAGCTGCGCGAGCACTCGGCCGGCCTGAACGCCGGCCGCTGGGACTACATCTTCTCGGCGATCAAGCGCTTCCGCACGCGGCCGGAGTTCGTCACGCCCGACCGCAAGCAGGTCACGATGACCGTGCCGTTCATGCACGCCTACACCGAGCTGCTCGTCAAGGCATGCCATCGGCGCGGCGCGCATGCGATGGGCGGCATGGCGGCGCAGATCCCCAGCCGCACGGATGAGGCGGCGAACGAGCAGGCCTTCGCAGCGCTGCGCGAGGACAAGCGACGCGAGGCGGCCGACGGCTTCGACGGCACCTGGGTCGCGCACCCCGACTCGGTCGCCGCTGCGATGGAGGAATTCGCCGCCGTCCTGGGCGACCGGCCCCACCAGCTCGAGCGCGGCCGACACGAGGTCGACGTGAGCGCCGAGCAGCTGCTCGACGTGCCCGCCACCGAGGGCGACATCACCGAGGATGGCCTGCGCAGCAACGTCAACGTGGCCATCCAGTACATCTCGTCCTGGCTACGCGGCAACGGTGCCGCGGCGATCGACGGCATGATGGAGGACGCCGCCACGGCCGAGATCGCTCGAGGACAGGTCTGGCAGTGGGTGCACCACGCCGCCACACTCGACGACGGCCGTACGATCACCGCCGAGCTCGTGCGCGAGCTCGCAAGCGCCGAGCTCGAGAAGATCCGCCAGGAGATTGGCGACGACGAGTGGTTCGAGAACGAAGGCCGGCCGGATCTCTCGCGCGAGATCTTCGAGGAGGTGGCGCTGGCGCAGGAGTTCGTCGAGTTCCTGACCCTGCCCGCCGGCGAACGGCTGCAAGAGATCGCCGGCTAGATGTAGTTCCTAGGGAGGTTGTTTCATCCGGACACCGGATGAAGCTGCCCGCTAACGCGGCCCTCAGCCTGAATCAGCGTCGTCTGCCGGAACGAGGACCGCCTGGCACCCCACCCCACCCCGCCTCGTCGAGTTCACGGCCATCCCGGTAGGCCCGTCCGAATTGAAATCCCGCTCAGGGGCGTCATCCGGCACGCCGCCAACGGCGCGATGGCGCCCCCGCTCAGCGGTCGTGGCTGCGCGCGCCCGATCCGGCGAATTTCAGCGCCCTCGCGAGACTGCCCCTATTCGACGACGAACGGAGCGCTCTCGCGCTCGCTGCCCCTTCGGACGACATGGAGCAGTGCGGGTCCGCCATGCAAGCTCAAGCTGGCGTTCCTCCTGCGCCGGATCCGGGGCGCCCCGCAACCCCGGCCGTGATAGCTGCTCGGGACCCGCGGCACCGCCCGCACGACAGGGGCCGCGCGGCTACGCCGCGCGGCGGCGCAGCGCGACGACCTCGGCCTCCGGCGGGCGCAGGGCGAGCCAGATGTCGCGCAGCCACATGACGTTGAGCGTCAGCAGCGCGCCCACGAGCGCGAGAACGAAGATGACGAGCAGCCCGCTCAGGATGATCGAGCGCGGATGGGAGAGCTCGGCCCGGGCAACGGCCTCGGGGTCGCGGTACAGCGGCGTCTGCGCGAAGGCCTTCTCCGCGACCGAGAACGCCGGCTTGACCTTGCCGTCGTAGGAGATGAGGCCCTTGTTGTGGATCGGGTCGCGCGGCCCCTGCGGATGTGCGCCGCCGTCCCAGTCGGGTTTCACCGCGAACTCCCGCGCCGTCCAGTAGATCGCGCCGTTCATGAAGCTCAGCCGGTCGACGATGTCCAGGTAGCGCTGGATGTACTGCGACTGGAACGCGTAGGTCTGCTTGCGATCGGCTGGCCCGTTCTCGGTCGCCTCGGCACCGAACTCCGTGATGACGAGGGCCTTGCGCGGGTACTTGGCGTGCATCGCGCGCAGGTACGGCGCGAGGTCGCCCAGGTTCGCCGTCGAGCGGTCCGGCTTGCCGGTGTACCAGCCGTAGTACGAGTTGATCCCGAGCATGTCGAACGCGTCGTAGGTGTGCTGCTTGGCGATCCCGGGATAGGAGAGCACGTCGATCGACACCGGGAGCGTCGGATCGAGGTCGTGCGCGAGCTGCGCCGCGTTGACCATCCAGGCCTGGGTCGACGGGCGCTCATCGGGCACCGAGGTCAGCTCGTTGGCCACCGAGTGCGTGATCACCGACGGGTGGTTGCGGGCGGCCAGGATCGTCCGGCGCAGGACGTCGAGCTCATAGGCGCGCTGGCCCGGCGTCTTGAGCTGCGCGTCGCGGTGGTAGACCGGCGCCTGGCTCCAGACGAGGATGCCCGCCTCGTCGAAGCGGTCGAGCAGCCGCTTGTCGAGCAGGTAGTGCGCGCGCGTGACGTTGACGTGCAGCGCCTTGAGCTCTGAGACGATCTCATCGATGTCCTGATCGGTCAGGGCCGGGCCGCGGCCGGGCATGTCCTCCTGGATCGATGCTCCGCGCAGATCGAGCGCGCGCCCGTTGAGACGCAGCGTGCCGTCGGTGACGTCGACGGTGCGCAGCCCGAGGCGATCGTGGTCGATCTGTGCGACGCGGCCGCCCGCCGAGGTCGTGATCGTCGTGTCGTAGAGCTGGGGTTTCTCCGGCGACCACACCTTCGCCTCGCCGTGGATCGGCACGATGAAGCGCACGCGCAGGCGCTCGCCGGGATGCAGCGTGCGCGGCGTGGCGGTGCCGCGCGACACCGTCCCGTCGGGTGAGCGCATCGCGGCTGTGAGCACCGGTCGCTGATCGGAGCGGCTGCCGTTCTCCAGCCAGCCGTCGACGAGCGCGCTCCACGTGCACTTGTCGCCGACGCAGGCCTTCCGCGGCAGCACGCCGACGTCGTGGAGCACGAGCGGTCCGCGCGGGACCAGCGAGACCGGCCGCGTGATCCCGCCCCAGTTCCACCAGCCCTCGCGCAGATCGGACGAGCGGTGGTTGTCGACGCGCATGACGAGCGTGTTGGGTTGCCCCGGCCGCAGTCCCGCGGCCGGCAGCTCGAAGGGGGTGTAGGGCTGCGTGTTGGAGCCGATGGGCCGCCCGTTCAGCCACGCGCGGGTGACCCGTCGTACCTGATCGAAATGCAGCGCCCAGCCCACGCCGGCCGGTGTCGCCGGGCCGGTGAACGTGACCCGGTACCAGCCGACGGTGCCGAAGAAGCCGGCGACGTCCGGGTGCCCGTCGAAGACGTGCGGCACGGCGACCCCGCGCCATGGGGGCGCCGCGCCTCCGGTCTGCCAGCCCTGGCGATCGCCCTGGTCGGAGGGATCGGGCGCGTACTGCCAGCCCTTCGCCACGGGGACGGGGTTGGGCGGATCGGCGGCCGCCGCGGCCGCGGGTGCTGTCAGGACGGCGCCCAGCGCGAGCGCGAGGGCCAGGCCGCGGGCCAGTCGGGGGCGCACCGCCGAGATCATTGCGCACACCCATACAGCATGCGGCGGCCGCAGGACATCTCGTGTGGTCGCGCGATGCGGTCAGGCGACGGTGCCGGGCCCGAGCTTCGCCAAGCGCTCGGATAGCCGGTTCATCCCGCGCTCGGCCGCGGCGCGCGTCGCCCCGGCGGCGTCGAGCGGGGCGTCCGCGGGGCGCTCGACGGGCACCTCGCGCAGCAGCGCGATGTCGGCAAACGCGTGCAGCGCGTCCGGATCGGCGGTCAGCGCGCCCGCCATGCGCGGCGTCATCGCGCCCGGCCGGCCCGCCGCCGCGATGACGCCGGTCAGCGTCCCGTGCTCGCGCAGCAGGTCGCGCGCGGTCTTCGCACCGATGCCCTTCGCGCCGGGCAGCCCGTCGGAGGGGTCGCCCCGCAGGGCGATGAAGTCCGCCACCTGCGCGGGCTCGACGCCGTAGCGCTCGCGCACCTCGTCGGGTCCGATGTCCTCGGGGCCGTCCTTGCCGCCGCGCGGAAACAACACCCGGACGCGATCGGACACGCACTGGAACATGTCGCGATCGCCCGTGAACAGCAGCGTATCGCCGCCGGCCGCCGCCTCGACGTGCGCGAGCGAGCCGAGCAGATCGTCGGCCTCGAGCTCCTCGTCGCAGACGCTCGGCCAGCCGAACGCGGCGAAGAACGCCGGGGCTTCGCGCCACTGACGCTCGAGCTCGTCGGGCATCGGCGGTCGGTCGGCGTGGTAGGGGGCGTAGAGCTCGGCGCGGTAGGCGGCCTTCTCGGCGCCCCAGCACAGGACGACCGCGCGCGGGGTGTAGCGTTCGATGACGAACAGGATGAGGTTCGCCGTACCGAGCAGCGCGTTGACCGGGTTCCCGTCCTCGTCGGTGATGCTCGATGGCAGCGCGAAGAACGCGCGGTACATCAGCGACGGGGCGTCGACGGCGAGCAGCGGGGCAGCCACGGGACCCACAGCCTAAGCTCCTCTCGATGCCTACGATCATCAACGGGTTGGACGAGCTGCGCGCACAGGCCGGAGAGGAGCTTGGCGTCAGCGACTGGCACGAGGTCACGCAGTACGCGATCGACGAGTTCGCCAAGGTGACCGGCGACTCGCAATGGATCCACACCGATCCCGAGCGTGCGCGCGAGACGCCCTTCGGCGGCACGATCGCGCACGGCTACTACACGCTTTCGCTGCACCCGATGTTCGCCAAGCAGCTCGTGAGCTTCGAGGGCTTCTCGTTCGCCGTGAACTACGGCCTGAACAAGGTGCGCTTCCCGGCCCCGTTGCCGGTCGGCAACCGCGTGCGCATGCGGCTGACGCTCGTCGACGTCGAGGACGTCGTCGGCGGCGCCCAGATCACGTTCAAGCTCACGTTCGAGGGCGAGGGCGCGCTGAAGCCGGTCTGCGTCGCCCAACAATTGACGCGCGTGTACGCGCGGTAGTTCGCCGAGCTTCGCGGCCGGGCGGTCACGAAACAGCAGCGATGAAGGAATGAGGGAGAGAGGCGCCCCGGCGGGCCGCCGCAAAGGTGAGTGGGGATTCCGCCCCCCTGTAGGCGCTTGAATCCCCACTCACCTCCGCGCGAGCCCGCTCCCTCTTCCCTGGTGGCTCAGCTCACCCCACCCGCACAGCGGGTCCCGCCTCACCCCGGTACACGACTCGGTAGCGCCCGCCGCCGGGCACGAGCGCGCGGTAGCGCCCGTGGGCCGCCAGCGGGACCTGCGCAACGGTCGTCCACGCGTCACCCTCACGGCGCTGCACGGTCACGACGGCGCCCTTGACCGCCGGCGCGACGTGTCCGCCGATCGAGCCGACCGGAACGAGCGCGCGCCTGACGGCGCGGGCGCCCTTGGGCGTCACCCCGCCCGCGGGGGTGCCGCCCTGTGACGGCGAGTCGCTCGGCGGCGGGCTGCCGTCGCCCTGGCTGCCCGCCGACGTGATGACCGTGAAGCGCGCGTAGGTCGAGAGCAGGCCGAAGCGGTCGCGCAGCGTCGGACCCGTCGCGTTGCGGCGGCCCTTCGTCCCGATCACCTGCGCGCGCACGACGCGCGGCGACCGGCCGCGCTGAAGGACGCGGATGCGCCGCAGCGAGCCCTTCACGAGGCCGCCGAGCTTGCGCTGCGCGCTGCCGAGCGTCAGCCGCACGACCCAACTGTGCTCCGGGGACTCGTCGTCGTAGGGGTCGTCGACGGACTTCAGCCACGGCTTGGGTGCGGCGCCGAGGAAGGCGTACTCGATGTTCTCCGTGCGCCCGCCCGACGTCGAGAAGTAGTAGGTGACGACCGGCTTGCCCTGGTACGTGACGACCTCGCCGCTCGTCGCGGCGACCGCGGCGTCCGTGCTCGCCCGCTCGCCGGCGATCCCGTTGTAGACCTGCGATCGCGTGTCGGCGTACTGGTCGAAGCCCGCCCCGCGCTTGCTCGTCGTGATCGCGTACGTGCGCGCGGCGACGGCCTGCGCGCGCAGCGCCTCGGCGGGCCAGCTCGAGGGGCTCTCGCCGGCGACGACCCCGCGCACGTAGGAGTCGAGGTCGAGCTCGTTGATCGCGTTCAGCCCGCCGACCGCCGCCGGGCGCAGCTGCAGGTTGCCGCGGTAGCGCCCGTTCGTGACCGCGTTGCCGCTGCGCCCGCGCAGCCGCAGTCCGCCCGGCGAGCCGGTGATCGTCAGCGGGGCGCCGTACGTGCCGACGAGCTTTCCCGCGGCGGTGCGCAGCACGACCCCGCCGGAGAGGTTGCGCGTCGCGCGATACGTCGCGGCGGGATTGAGCTTCTTGGCTCCGGGGAGGTCCACCGCGCCGCTGAACGAGACGCGTACGGTCGTCTGCAACAGCACGCGCACGCGCGCCGCGCCGCTGAGGCGCCCGAGCCGCGTGCCCGTGTAGTAGTGGGCAAGGATGAACGCGTGGTCCTTGCCGTGCTTGGCGTAGCCGAGCGCGCCGTACTGGCTCATACCGATGCCGTGGCCGAAGCCTCCGCCCCGGATGATCACGCGCGAGGCGGCGTGGGCCGGTCCGGTCGCGACGAGCGCCACGATGGTCGCGAGCAGGATCGTCCGCCGTCGCATCTGCCTCCGGGGACACGCGGACCGGCACGGAGTTGCGGATGCAAGCCTCACCAGGATGAGGACCGACCGCCCAAACGTACGATGACTCACGGGAGGAAACACTAGGAGTCGCGCAGGTGGGAAAGCGGTGCGCATGTCCGCGAGTAACGTCAGCACCATGCCCACGACCTCCCATCCCGATGAGGACGCCGTCCTGCAGGCCGTCCCCCGGCAGCTCTACATCGGCGGCGAATGGCGCGACGGCGCCACCGGCGAGACCGTCGCCGTCGAGGATCCGGCGACGGGCAAGACGATCGCCGAGGTCGCCGATGCCTCGCCCAACGACGCGATGGACGCGCTCGCCGCGGCGGACGAGACGTTCGCGAGCTGGCGCAACTCGGTGCCGCGCGAGCGCGCCGACATCCTGCGCGGCGCGTACGAGCTCGTCATGGAGCGCGCCGACGCGCTCGCGCTGCTCATGACACTGGAGATGGGCAAGCCCGTCGCCGAGTCCAGGGCGGAGGTCACGTACGCCGCGAACTTCCTGCGCTGGTACGCCGAGGAGGCGGTGCGCATCAGCGGCCGCTTCACCCCCAACGAGGCGGGGTCCGGTCGCGTGCTGACGATGCGCCAGCCCGTCGGCCCGTGCGTGTTCATCACGCCCTGGAACTTCCCGCTCGCGATGGGCACCCGCAAGATCGCGCCGGCGATCGCGGCCGGGTGCACGATGGTCGCCAAGCCGGCGAAGCTCACGCCGCTGTCGATGCTCATGCTCGCAAGCGTCCTGGAGGAGGCGGGGCTCCCGGGCGGCGTTCTCAACGTCATCACCGCACGGTCGTCGGGCTCGGTCATGGAGCCGCTCATCAAGGACGCGCGCACGCGCAAGCTCTCGTTCACCGGGTCGACCGAGGTCGGCCGGTCGCTCATGGCGCAGGCCTCCGAGCAGATCCTGCGCGTGTCGATGGAGCTCGGAGGCAACGCGCCGTTCCTCGTGTTCGAGGACGCCGATCTCGACGCTGCGCTCGAGGGCGCGATGATCGCGAAGATGCGCAACATCGGCGAGGCGTGCACGGCGGCCAACCGCTTCCACGTCGCCGAGCCGGTCGCCGGCGAGTTCGCCAAGCGGCTCGCCGGCGAGATGGGCGCGCTGAAGATCGGCCGCGGTACCGAGCCCGGCGTGCGCGTCGGGCCACTCATCGACGCAGACCAGCGCGACAAGGTCGCCGAGCTCGTCGAGGACGCGGTCGCCAAGGGCGCGACCGTCCTGTGCGGCGGGAAGCCGATCGACGGCCCGGGGTACTTCTATCCGCCGACCGTGCTGGCGGACATTCCCGCCGACGCGCGCCTGCTGCGCGAGGAGATCTTCGGCCCGGTCGCCCCCGTGAAGTCCTTCGCCTCCGAGAAGGAGGCGATCGCGGCCGCCAACGACACCGAGTTCGGCCTCGTCGCGTACCTCTACACCCGCGATCTGCAGCGCGCGTTCCGCGTCACCGAGCGCCTCGAGACCGGGATGGTCGGCCTCAACCAGGGCATGGTCTCCAACGCCGGCGCGCCATTCGGCGGCATCAAGCACTCCGGCGTCGGCCGCGAGGGCGGCCCCGAGGGCATCGAGGAGTACGTCGAGATCAAGTACGTCGCGATGAACGTCTGACGACGGTCCGGCCCACCTCGGGCCCCGGGCCGCTACATTCTCTGCCCGCCGCGTTCCGAACGAGTCGGATCCGGCGGAGGAGAGCCCTGCGCGCCGCGCGCGGCGCCGAGCGTCGGGCGCAGGAACTTGTATGTACTTGATGAACAGGGTCGAGTGAACGGGCGCCTAGCAGCGTTGGTCGGTGGCCTGATCGCGCTCGCTTTCACACTCGCCGCGATCGCCGCAGGCTCGACGGGGTCCTCGGACCCCTCGCCGCGCCAGGCCTCGACGGCCGCGGTGACCGGCACGATCCTCCCGCCACACGGCTCCCCGCCCGCGATCTACGCCGGCCCGTCCGGGCGGGCCGAGCTCGATGGGCTGTGGCGCTACAGGCGCGACCCGCACGACGTCGGGCTGCGCAGCGGATGGCAGCGCGGCGGCTTCGGCGGCAAGCTCGTCAAGCCGCCGTTCGTGCCCGACGCGGCCAAGATCCGCGGCGCGGCCGGGATCGCGAACTTCCACGGCACCGTCGGGTGGTACCGCACGCACCTCGACGTGCCCGTCGCGCGGACGTACGCGATCCGCTTCGAGTCGATCAACCACAAGGCGCTCGTCTATCTCGACGGAAAGCGCGTCGGGACCCACACCGGCGAGTACCTGCCGTTCGAGATCAAGGCGCATCTGACAGCCGGCGTGCGCCACAGCCTCGTCGTGCGCGCCGACTGGCGCGACCCGAAGGCGATGAAGGCCGACGGCTGGCATCGCCTGTGGTTCAACTACGGCGGGATCAACCGCGGCGTGACGATCCGCCCGATCGGCGCCAGCGAGATCCTCTATCCGTACATCCAGACGACGCTCTCGGGCGATGGCGCGGCGAACGTCGCGATGCGCGTGCACGTGCGCAACAACGCGACGACGGTCCGCACGCTCGGGGTGCACGGGACGCTGAGCCACGGCGACCGCACGGTGAACGTCGACTTCGTGCCCGAGCCCGTCGCGGGCGGCGGGGCGAGCGTGCTGCGCGGCTCGGTGCGCATCGACCACCCGGACCTGTGGTCGCCGCGCCAGCCGACGTTGTGGGACCTCCAGCTCGACGTGCCCGGGGAGGCGAGCTACCGCGCTCGGGTCGGCCTGCGCGAGGTGCGCACCGCCGGCGAGGACCTGCTGCTCAACGGCAAGCCCATCCGCATGCGGGGCGCGTCGATCCACGAAGATGCCTTCCGCCACGGCGACGGCCTGTCGCCCTCCGACCAGGACAAGATCGTCGCGCAGCTCAAGATGATCGGCGCGAACGCGACGCGTTCACAGCACCCGGTCGACGAGGGCCTGCTCGAGCGCCTCGACGCCGCGGGGATCATGGTCTGGCTCGGCGTCGGCCCGACGGACGCTCCGGGCGCCTGGACGTCCCGTGGCGCACAGCGCGTGACGCGGGCGAAGGAGCGCGTGCGCACGACCGTGCGCCAGAGCCAGCTGCATCCTTCGGTGATCACCTGGAACCTCGCCAACGAGGTCGCCAACCAGGGTCACCCCAACGGCCAGATCCCGTACATCGACTCGATGGCCGCCGAGCTGCAGAAGACCGACCCGGGCCGCCCGGTCGCGCTGGATATCTGGGGTGCCCATCCGCCCACGCGCGAGTCGCGCATCTTCCGCAACATCGACATGATCGGCTGGACGAACTACATCGGCTGGTACGAGTCGACGAACGCGAGCGCTCCCGAGCTGCGCAGCGAGATCCGCCGCCGGCTGGCCAAGCTGCGCAAGGTGTTCCCCGACAAGGTCATCGCCGTCACCGAGTTCGGCGCCGAGGCCAACGGTCAGAACGCGACGACGGCACCGGGTGGCTATGCCTTCCAGGCCCACCTGCTCGATCTGCACCTCACGACCTACGAGAAGATCCCCGACCTCTCGGGCGCTCTCATCTGGAACCTGCGCGACTTCGCCGTTGCCCCGTCGTTCGCCGGTGGCTCGATCAAGGGCCTCGTGCCCGGCATCAAGCTCGTCAAGGGCGTCAACCAGAAGGGCCTGTTCAACCTCCATCTACAGGCCAAGCCCGCGGTGCAGACGGTGGCGGCCCGCTTTGCCGCCGAGGCTCAGGCGGACGGCGGGTAGATCTCGCCAGGTTCAGGCATCTCAGGCGGCTGGGCTCAGGCCAAACGACCGGGCAAGCGCTTCTGAATGGCGCGCATCGACACGGCGGGCGCGCTCTGAGGCTGCCTTGACCTCGCTCGCGAAGTGGACCGGGTCGATGTGATCCAACCCGCCGTGCGCAAGGCGCATCCACGCCTCGATATGGGCGGGATCGTCATCGGGCGCCAGGCGCGCGATGATCGCGGCATACGGGCTCTGCTGGGGTGGAACGTCAAGCACGTGGGACCTCGCTGATCGAGCGAAGGTCCTGTTCACGCGCGGATCGCGTCCAGTCCCCGTCGGTGAGTCTGCGCCTCGGAAACGGTCCATCCGATACCGCGGCTCATCACAGTCTACGACTCGGGTCTAGGACTCGGCCGCCGAACCCCGCGCCATCTTGCGCAGGTCCATCGCCTCGTCGTATGTCGCCTCGTCGACGCCGTGCTCGAGGGCGACCTCGCGCAACATGCGCCCCGACGTCGCGGCCTCCTTGACGATGGCGGCGCCCTTGTCATAGCCGATGTACGGGTTCAGCGCGGTCGCTGCCGCGAGCGTCGACTCGGACGAGTGCCTGCAGCCCTCCTCGTTGGCCTCGATCCCCTCGACGCACTTCGTGGCGAGGAGCTCGGTCGACGAGGTGAGCAGATGGATCGAGCCGAGCAGGTTGCGCGCGATGAGCGGGATGCGCACGTTGAGCTCGAAGTTGCCCTGCAGGCCGCCGATCGTGATCGCGGCGTCGTTGCCGATCACCTGCGCGCCGACCTGCATGACGACCTCGGGGATGACCGGGTTGACCTTGCCGGGCATGATCGACGAGCCCTTCTGCAGCTCGGGCAGGAGGATCTCGCCGATGCCCGCCCGCGGGCCGGAGCCCATCATCGCGAGGTCCTGCGCGATCTTCGTGAGCGAGACGGCGATGACCTTGAGCGCACCCGACAGCTCGACGAGCGCGTCGCGGTTGGCCTGCGCCTCGAACGGATCCTCGGGCGCCGAGATCTCCAGGCCGCTCTTCTCGCTCAGCAGCGCGCGGATCTTCTCGGCGAACTCGGGATGCGTGTTGAGCCCGTTGCCCACGGCGGTCCCGCCGAGCGGGATCTGCGCCACCTGCGGCAGCGCGTTGCGCACGCGCCGCGCGCCGAGGCGCATCTGCGCGGCGTAGCCGGCGAACTCCTGGCCGAGGGTGACGGGCACAGCGTCCATGAGGTGCGTGCGCCCGGACTTCACGATGTCCTCGAACTCCGTGGCCTTGTCCGCGAACGCCTGCTCCAGGTGCTCCAGTGCCGGCAGCAGACGGTTCGTGGCCTCGTCGAGCGCGGCGAGGTGCACCGCGCTGGGGAAGACGTCGTTGGAGGACTGCCCCATGTTCACGTGGTCGTTGGGATGCGCGCCCTCGCCCGCGAGGTTCGCGATGACCTCGTTGGCGTTCATGTTCGTCGAGGTCCCCGACCCGGTCTGGAACACGTCGATCGGGAACTGGTCGTCGTACTCGCCCGCGGCGACCGCGTCCGCGCCCGCCGCGATGCGCTCGGCGAGCTCGGGGTCGAGCTTGCCCAGGTCCGCGTTGACGCGCGCGGCCGCGCCCTTGATGTCGGCCAGCCAGCGCACGACGCTGACCGGCACGCGCTCGCCCGAGACCGGGAAGTTTTCGACGGCCTTGGAGGTCTCTCCACCCCACAGCTGCTGGTCGGTCACGCTCATGTCAGAACCGTATCTCCTTGGCTCGGCGATGACATCCAGGCAGGGCTTGGGGCCGCGATGAGAGCGATGGTGCCGCGCATCAGCAGAACGCCGTCAGCTCGCGCGCGACGCCGACCGGGTCGTCGTAGGCGATGAGAAAGCCCGTGCCGGGCAGGACGCGCAGCTGCGCGTCGGGAAGCAGGTCGAGCGCCTCCTCGGCGCCGACGAGCGGGTGGTAGCGGTCGCGGTCGGCCCACAGCAGCAGGACGCTGGCGTGCAGCCGCGGATAGGCCTCCAGCAGATCGGTCTGCGCGCCGGGCGGCCAGCGGCGCACCCAGCGCGACCACGAGCGCGCGAGGTTCGCGTTGCCCGCGACGTCGGCCGTGGCGTGGCGGACGAGGTCGCGCGCGGCCGGGTTCCCCCGCGCCGTGAGCTTCATCCCCGACTCCGGCCGGTAGGTGAAGCGCACCACGCGCGCCGCCGCGCGATCCAGGCCCGGCAGCGCGGCGGCCGGCGCGATCGTCCGCAGCGGCACCGGCAGCCGCGAGCGCTGCGGCGGCCGGTGCAGCCGGTTTGGCATGAGCACGAGCTTGGATGGGGAGAGCTGCCCGGTCACCGAAGCGCGCAGGAGGATCTCGGCGCCGGCACCGTGGCCGCCGACCACCGGATGCGGCCCGCACGTCTCGCGGCAGAATTCGGCCATGACCTCGGCGAGCCACTCGAGCGTGTAGGGGTGGCGCGGGCGATCCTCGGAATCACCGTGCAGCGGCAGGTCGGGGAGCACGAGGCGGAAGCGGTCGGCGAGATGCTCGACGATCGGAATGAACTCCCGGTGCGACAGCGCGGCGCTGTGGACGAGGCACAGGCTCGGGCCGACGCCGGCCTCGCGGTAGGCGATCCGCGCGCCGTCGCGATGGTGGTACAGGCGAAGCTTCATCCGCCGGACTCGCCCGCGCGCACACCGCGGTCGAGCGCCGCGGCGCTCGCCGATCCGCGCGGGAGCAGCGTCGTCTGCTCGAGGCGCCGGCCGAGGTTGTCGGCGAGGCCGGGGTTGCCCTTCACCCCGCGCCGCGCCGCGCCGCGCAGGTAGCCCAGGCGCAGCGCCGCCGCGTCGTCGGTCCGCGCGCGCGGACGCAACCGGTCGGCGACCTGCATGAGCGAGGCGCCGAGCGTCTGCAGCTCGGAGTCGCTGCGCGCGCGGCTCAGGCACGTCGACAGGCGCGTGCCGTCGGTGAGCGTCACGGCCGCGGGCGCGCCCTGCAGCGCTCGCTCGATGGTGTCCGCTCCGGCCAGGCAGGCGGCCGGCACGTCCGGCGACGAACTCCCGCAACCGGCGAGCAGGAGCGAGAGGAGCAGCGCGAAGGATGCGGTCCGGCCCGCCATGAGGGCCATCGTAGAGTCAGGCGCGTGATGCGCTCGCCCCACGACCGCGACATCGCGCGCCTTGCCCTGCCCGCGCTCGGGGCGCT
>JAWVGM010000145.1:0-4771 GCA_033855075.1 Solirubrobacteraceae bacterium
CTCGAGCGTGTCCTTGACGACCTGGCGCAGCCGGCCGACGCGCAGCGTCACGTGGGTGACCTTGCGCCCATCGGCGTGCTTCTTGACCGTCGCGACGATCGCGCTGGACAGGTCGAACTCGTGCATCTCGCCCGCTACTTGGTCTCGTCGACCGAGGCGTAGGCCTCGTCGGTGAGCAGCTCGGCGGCGGTCTCGAGCACGAGCTTCACGGCGCGGTCGACGGCCTGCTCGACGACGGGTGACAGGCCCATGCCCATCTCCTCGATCGTCTGCGGCTCGCAGGCGACGATGACGACCTTGCCCGGCCACGACCCCATCACCTTGATGAAGCGCAGGACGGTCTCGGGGTCCATACCGTGCGGGTTGAGGACCTCGCCATCCTCGACGGCGCCGGACTCGACCTCGTCCTCGTCGACCTCCATGACGTACAGCGTGCCAGGCTCGCCGCCCTGGCGGCTGATGTCGATCATGAGGATCGCGTCGTAGCCGTTCATCGCCTGGTAGGCGAGATCCAGGCCGCCGGTGCCGAAGTCGATGACGGCGACGCCGTCAGGCAGCTCCTCGTGTTCGAGCTTGCGCGCGACCTCGCTGCCGAACCCGTCGTCCTTCTGCCACGCGTTACCGATCCCCGCGACGAGCACGCGCTTGGGCCGGTCGGAGACGTCGACCTCGACGAGCTCGAGCGGCGAGCTCATGTCCGGCGGGCGCCAGTTGTCGACCGGCGGGGTCGTCTGCTCGGCGCCGCGCTCCTCCTCGTCGGCGCTCATGAGACCACCTCGACCTCGTCGGAGAAGAAGAACAGGAAGCGCCCGCTCTCTCCGAGGATCTCCTGCATCGGATCGTCGTCGACGGTGACGCCGATGTGCAGGCGCTCGTCCATCCGGATGAAGAGGCGATGGATCGTCGCCGGGCGGCCGTCGAGCATCTTGTCGTAGACGTCCGCGCTCGGGGCCGGGTGCAGGATGACCTTGTCGCCGCGCTTGTAGGTGACGCCGTCGATCTCGTACTCGCGCTCGCCGGGCGGATCCTCGAGGCGCACGCGGCCGTGGAGGTCCATGAGCTGCTGCGGGGTCGTCGCATCGGCACGCGCGAGCATCTCGCGGACCTTCGGATCCTGCGCGGCGATCTCCTCGCGCTCCTGGTCTGAGAGCGCCTGGATGTGCAGGACGAGCGCCTCCTCGATCTCGGTGCCGTCGAAGAAGTCGTTGACGCTCTCCGGCGCGATCTCGGGATGGTCGGGCAGCATGATCGTCGGGCCGAGGATCGCCGTGTCGTCGAGGTTGGCGAGCACCGGCCAGGTGTTGACGTTGCAGCAGCCGGCCACGCCGTCGTCGCCGCGCTCCAGCGGCGAGATGAACGTGTGGCCCTCGCTCTCGACCTGCGTCACCAGGTGCGTGGAGAGCATGCTCTTCAGCAGCGCGTCCTTGCGGTCCGCGGTCGCTTCCTCCTCGGTCAGCGGCGTCACGTTCATGACGCGCAGCGTGACGCGGCCGTTGCCGTCGGGCAGGCGCTCGACCTCGATCTCCGCGCGACCCTCGAGCTCGTCGAACTCAAACGAGACGACCGCCGGGGCGGCGCCGAGCTGGACGCGCCGCTCGACGGCCTTGTGCTTGTCGCCGGAGGGCTGCAGGAAGCGCACCTGGCCGGTGACGAGCGCGTCGGCGTCGGTGACGACGCACTGCAGCTGCATGCGGTCAAAGGCGTGCGTCTGCTGGTCGGCGTAGTCGGCCGGGTAGACGATGCCGAACGGCGTGGGCGTCGCGTTCTTCGTCGCGCCTGGCGTGTACGGGTACAGCGCGTATCCCTCGAACAGCAGCGAGTCGACGAGGCGGTCCAGGTGCGACTTGCTCGACGTCGCGCTGACGTCGGTCCAGTTCTCGGGATCGATCTTCGGGATCTCCGTCCCGGCGGTGGGCTCGCCGCTCATCCGATGGCCTCCTCTTCTTCGACGGGGGCGCGCTCGATGAGATCGAGGACACAGGCGTCGATGGTGTGCAGCCCGCGGGTGCGCTTGTAGTTCTTCAGCGCGTCGAGGGTGTCGTTGTGCAGGTTCACGAAGCCAGATTCCCCGTGGTGGTGCTTGATCATGTTGCGCCAGACCGACACCGGCATCCGGTATTCGGCCTTTGTGCTCCAGGGCAGGTGGACGACCTGGACGCGCTGATCGGGCGCCGCGTACAGGATGCGGCCGGTGAAGTGAAAGGACAGCGGCACCTCGCCGTCGGGCAGCGCCGCGATGTAGCGCGACGCGACCATCTCGAGATCGGCCGTGCACGGCACCTCCATGCCGAACGTGATCGCGCCGGTGAAGGTATGCACGAGCGACGTCGCGTGCGTCCAGAGGAAGCTGCGCGTCGTCGACGGCCAGCGCTCCGGGGCCCCGAAGAGCTCGTAGAGGTCCTCCTTCGTGGCGGCGTCGTAGTCGCGGCGCGCGGGATCGAAGTTGATCTGCGCGGTGAGCGTGACCGCGTAGATCTCGCGCCCGCTCGGCTCGGACGCGCCGAGCTCGAAGCGCAGCGTGGGCTGGGCGGCGAAGGGCTCGTGCGTGGCACCGAGGATCTCGAAGGTCATCTCGGGCCCGTAATCGCGCGAGATCGCGGCGGGGGGACCGCTCGGGGCGGTCGAGACGTGCTTGGGGTGTTCGCCCGGCTGCAGCGGTTGGGCGGATGGGAAGGATGGGGCGGGTGCGGCGGGTGGACCGGTCTCCGGTCCCTCTGGCTTGTCGGCCTCAGTCATCAACTCTCGCTTTGTGACGAACGTATTCAAAGAATTTGGGGACCGAGTTCTCGATCGCCGAGCCGCCGGAGATGCCCTCCCAGGTCGACTTGATGAGCCCGACGAGGCGGTAGCACTCGTCGATGGGCACGATCGCGTACTCGGGCTCGCCGTCGCCCATGCGGTTGACGACGAGGGCCTCGGCGTCGTACTCGAGGTTGTCGAGGATCGGGTTCATCCCCTCAAGCTTCTCCCAGCTCTCGAGATGCAGTTCGGACTCCGTCGCGCCGGCCGGGCTCGGGTACAGCGCGACGACAGCGTCGACACCGGTCGAGCGGAAGAAGAACGCGAGCCCGATCGGCAGCTGGAACGCGGCCCAGAGCTCATCGGGCATCTCGAAGTCGTCGAGCCACAAAAACCGCGTGCCGACGGGGCAGTAGTTCTCCATGCCCGACCGCATGGCGATGCAGGGCTCGCAGGAGCACAGGATGCGCCGCTCCCCGAGTTCGAGCAGATGCCGGTGATCTTCAGAGAGACCCTGACCGCAGATCTCGCACTTCTCGTCCTCCTCAACAGGCGAGGACCGCGCGAGGCGGCCCAAGCCTGCTACAAGCGTGGAGGGCAGGCGACCGCTCGCGGTCACTTCCCCACGCCCGAGGGACATTCTGTGTACGGCGAATCTGCCATCGGCAGGGTGGGTGCGCCGACCTGGACGACGGGCAGCGACAAACCACCGGACTCGCCGGCGTCCTCCTCGAGACCGACGACACCCTCGACCTCAAGTGAGAGCAGGTCGGGTGCAGTGAGGTCGATCGCTTCCTTCAAAGCGTTCTCCAACGTTGCCGCAGACGACGGACACCCGTTGCAGCTGCCTTCCAGCCGCAGGCGTGCCACGCCCTCTTCGACACTGAGAAGCTCGACGTTGCCTCCGTGCGATGCGAGGAACGGCCGCACACTGTCCAAGGCCTCGATCACACGCTCTTCGAGCGTGACCGGGTACAGCCCGTGGATCAGCAGCAGGCTCGAGACAACGCCGTCATCGAGCAGTGCTTGGCGGATCGGGAGCGCGTCGTCCCCGGCATCGCTAACGATGCCGAGGACGCGCTCCAGACCAGCTCCGTACAACTCGAGAACTGTGCCGATGAGCTCCTGCACACGCTGCTGCGCGACAGGATCGGCAATTTCGTCGAGCGAGCCCAGGAGTTCCTGGACCCGCTCGACCAGCTCTTCCGGAGCTTGTTGCTCAGTAGCCATTCAGGCCCTCAGCACATCCCCGTCGGCGTGTGCTGAACCTTCTTGACGCGGCCCTTGCCGGTGTACATATGCACACCGCACGGCAGGCACGGGTCGAAGGAGCGCACAGCGCGCATGATGTCGATCCCCTTGAAGTTGTCCGGACCGTTCTCCTCGAAAATCGGAGTGTTCTGGACAGCGTCTTCGTACGGACCGGGGGTCCCGAACTTATCGCGCGGGTTGCCGTTCCATGGGGTCGGCGGGTAGGGCTGGTAGTTGGCGATCTTGCCGTTGCGAATCACCATGTGGTGGGAGATCACGCCACGGGCTGCCTCGTGGAACCCACAGGAGACGGCCTCGTCCGGAACCTTGAAGCTGTTCCATGACTTGGTGCGTCCTGCGCGAACCTCAACCAGCGCCTTCTCGAGGTTGTACAGACCGATCAGCGCGGAAATCGGCTGGTGGTAGGTCCGGGCGCGGTCACGCTCAACTGCGTTTGACCACGGCGGAATCTTCCACTCGAGCTCCATCTCCGGCATGTTCAGGCTCTTGGGCAGCACCATCTGGATGCTGTGCCCGGTCGCCTTCAGGTAGCCGAGGTCCACGAGGCCGGCCTTCGCGGTGCACCAGTTGCGGGCGAACGGTCCGCCGCCGGTGTCCGTGGCCACGTAGATGTCGTTGCGCTTGTCATACATACGCGGCGCAGCGACCCACGAGTACTTGTCGTTGAAGTCGCGCTTCTGCGGCTTCGGAATGGTCTGCTTGTTCCACGGGTGGCGCTTGTCCACCGGGTTGCCGAGCGGGTCGTGCGTGACGAACGTCT
>JAWVGM010000146.1:0-10391 GCA_033855075.1 Solirubrobacteraceae bacterium
TCGTCGGAGAAGTTCTCCAGCACGCGGTTGTTGAGCTCGATGAAGTGCGGCAGCAGGCCCGCGCCCGTCCACGGGTTGCGCGGGTCCTCACGGGTCGCCAGGCGACCCTCGGTGAAGTCAATCGAGACGCGTGCCGCACCGACCTCGAAGGCCTTGCGGATGTCGGTCACGCATTCCTGGACGATGTCCTCCTCAAACTGCTCGCGGGTGTAGCCGGGAACCTCTTCTTGCAGCGGGTACAGCAGCGCCAGCATCGACGGGGCGATGACGGCCTGCTTCAGCGGCTTGGTCGCGTACTGCAGCGACTTTGACAGCGCGTCGGCGGCGTAGTTGTTGTACTTCAGCGGCCCACCGGTCAGCGTCGGCAGCTGACGGCCGTGGCCGTCGGCGAAGATCGCGAAAAACTGGCCGCCCGGCCCGAGATTCGGCGCCAGACCGGTACCGGCCAGCGTGTCGGTGATCGGGTACGTCGCAAAGCTCGACCAGCGCTGCTCACCATCAGAGTTGATCGGGGAGCCCGTCGCCTCCATCCGCTCGATCGAATCCTTAGCGGCCGCGTCCTGCTGCCTCTCCAGATCATCCTGCGAGATGCTGCCCGCGTCATAGTCAGCGTAGGCCTGCTGGAGGGTCTGAGGCCGGGGGAGGGAGCCGACGGGCTCCGTCGGAATACCGGTGTCCGTCCGCGGATCGTAATCCGTCATGTGTGTACGTCTCCTCGCTATTGATTCATCGCATGCTGCTGCCACGTCCTACGGTGCGGCGCGGTGATGCATATCGAGCGGGTCCTCGCCCGACGCCCGAGCTCTCCGGTTCACAAGAGAGATACAGACCCGTCTTTCTCGCGCACCCAAACCTATCTCTGCGCACGCGGTTGCGTCAACCCTGACCGCCAACGCTGACGACGCCATAAAGCTCACCAGCGAGGCAGGCGGTCGCGCTCCTCCAGATGCTGCACGACCCAGTCCCATTCCGGGACGACGGGGCGCATCCGGTCGATGTCCCACGCGGCTGATTCCGGCAACGAAGCGGATGAAGGGACTCGAACCCTCGACCTTCTGCATGGCAAGCAGACGCTCTAGCCAACTGAGCTACATCCGCGAGGGCGGCGATTATAGCCCGCGTGCCGCGCTTGCGGGATCGTGCACCCTCCGCGGTGAGAACGCGCACGAACCCTCGCAATGGCGCCTGCGTAAGCCCTGCACGAGGACGGCGTACTCCGGAAGTCGATCACGGCACTAGCCCCGATGTGGGTCGTCGAGACCTATGCGATTGTCATACCTGTTGAAGGCCACTCGGATGTGGCCGGGGCCAACTAAGGGGCAGAGCATGGCTGTGACTCACAGCGATCGCGCGCAGGCCGACTGGCGGCACGGAGCGCGTACATCACCGCAGGCAACCGTCGCGATCGTCGCAGATGACGAGCTGGTCGCTCGCCGGATCGAGGGCCTGTTGCAGGCCGAAGGAATGGCGGTCGACTCGCGCGGCCTGCGCCACGATGTCGTCGACCCGCCGCCCGACGTCCTCGTCATGGTGTTCGGCCGCGGCATCACCGAGCGCGACCAGAAGATGCGCCGGCTGCGCAAGCGTCTGCCGGACACGCACCTCGTCGCGATCATGCCCGAGGATTCCCGGCGCGGCGTGCGCCGCGCGCTGGAGGCCGGCGCCGCGGGCGTCGTCTTCGAGGACGAGATCGATGCGGCGCTGACCCTGACCGTCCGCGCCGCGCTCATCGGCCAGATGGCCGTTCCCGCGGCGCGCCGGCACGAGGTCGACCGGCCGACGCTGTCGGGCCGCGAGAAGCAGGTGCTCGGGATGGTCGTCGCCGGCCACGGCAACAAGGCGATCGCCCGCGAGCTGTACCTCGCCGAGAGCACGGTCAAGTGCCACCTGTCGTCGGCGTTCGCCAAGCTCGGCGTCCGCTCTCGCCACGAGGCCGCCGACCTGATCCTCCACTCCGGCTCGGACCTGCGCCTCGGCATCGTGTCGGCGGCGGACGTCTACGCAACCACGGAAGGAAGCGAAGCGATGAACACCGAGCTGCATCACGAGAGAGGAGTCCCGGCATGAAGCGCCTTCTGATCGTCGCTGACCACTCGCTGGTCGCGCACTCCATTCGGCTGGCGCTCAAGCAGACCGCCGGGTTCCAGGTCGTCGGAGTCGTCGACGGCCGAACCACGGTGCGCGATGCGCTGCTCGAGCTCCATCCCGACGTCGTGCTCGTCGACGACATGCACGATCCGCGCCACGGCGAGACGTACGAGTCCGATCACGCGCTGGCTCGCCTGCGCGAGGCCGGCGAGGTCGCGCCCAGCGCCAAGCGTCTTTTGCTGACGCTGCGCATGAGCGAAGAATGGATGAACGACGCCTTCGACGCCGGCGCCCACGCCGTGCTGTCGAAGTCGATGCACTCGGTGAGCCTCGGGACGATGCTGCGCGAGGTCGTGCGCGGCAACGTCGTGCACCGCTTCGAGCGTCGCCCGCCGGCGCCCGCGGCCGAATGCCCGCTGACGCTGCGCGAGAAGGAGATCCTCGGGTTCGTCTCAGAGGGGGCCACGAACGGCCAGATCGCGCGGATGCTCTGGGTGACCGAGCAGACCGTGAAGTTCCATCTGTCCAACACGTACCGGAAGCTCGGTGTCGCGAACCGCACGGAAGCAAGCCACTACGCCCACATGAACAACCTGGTGACGGTGGCCGAAGCCGTCGCCTGCTGAATCGCCGCGCCTCGTCCCGCATGACGCGGGACGCGTTCTAGACACCGCCACATAGGGGAACCCAACATGCCGCGCGACCACAGAACATCGCTCCCGATGCCCGAGGCGAACACGCCCTGGGCCGGGCAGACGAAGGATCGTCTGATTGCCAAGCCGACCGTCGAGACCTCGCCCGAGATCGAGCGGCTCGTCCGCCGGGCCGTGATGCGGGCCAAGCAGGGCGACGCCGACGCAGTCCGCTACCTGTACCTGCGCTACGCAGACAACGTCTACGGCTACGTCCGCACGATCGTGCGCGACCATCACGATGCCGAGGACGTCACCCAGCACGTCTTCGCCAAGCTCATGACGGCGATCGGCAAGTACGAGCAGCGCGGCGTGCCGTTCATCGCCTGGCTGCTGCGCATGTCCCACAATGCGGCGGTCGACGCCGTCCGGGCGCGGCGTGCTACGCCGGCTGAGGAGATCTTCAGTCCCGATGACACCTCATGCGAGGACGCGGCCGACAGCGCCCGCTCGCTGCATGCCGCGCTCGCCGCGCTGCCCGAGGACCAGCGCCAGGTCGTCGTCCTGCGCCACGTGTGCGGGCTGTCCCCCGTCGAGATCGCCGAGCGGCTCGGCCGGACGCACAGCTCGGTCTACGGCCTGCATCACCGCGGCCGGCGCGCGATGTGCGCTGAGCTGCGGCATCTGGACTCGGTGCCGCAGACCTTGCAGCGCCCGCTCGCAGTCGCGGCCTGACCCGGCCGGTCGAGAAAAGGCCAGGCTCCGTCGCGACCTACACCTTCGGCCAGTACGCGACCCTCCGTCGCTGGCTGAGTATCGATGATGGCGGTCAGGGCTCCGTTTGGAGTTCACCGACCCGCGCGCTCGCTGCTCGTCGCCCCACGACGGCAGGGCGCGCGTCTGGCGTGGAGAGGCGGCAAAGGAATGGCCGCCTCTCTACGTCGCCCCGCCGGCTTAGGCCGGAGCAGACCTAGGCCGGCGTCTGGTCGGCCAGCTCCGCGAGCACCTCATCGGTGTGCTCGCCGAGGTGCGGCGACGGCTTCGCCGGCACCCGTCCGGAGACGCTGAAGTTCAGCGGTGAGGCCGGCGTCAGGTACGTCCCGACGGGGTGCTCCACCATCGTGAACATCGGGTTCTCCTCCGAGCAGCGCGCGTCCTCCGCGACGAGCTGCTTGAACGTCTGGTAGGGGCCCCACGAGACCCCGGTGCCCGCGAACGTCTCGCGGATCTGCTCGAGCGTGCGCTCGGCGAACCACGGCGTGAGCAGCTCGCGGATGAGGTCGCGGCCCTTGTAGCGCCCGGCCTCGCCGCGGAAGTCGTGACCCGTGGCCTCGCACACCGTGTCGAAGAGCTCCTCGGTGCCGGTGGCCTCCTTGAGCGCCTTCCACTGGCGGCCCGTGAGCGCGACCACCATGACGCGGCGGTCGTCCGCGGTCGGGAAGTCGCCGCCGAACGCGCCGTAGAGGTAGTTGCCGTCGCGCGGCTGCTCGCGGCCCTCGAGCTGGACCTCGGCGATGCGGCCGAGGTGGCCGACCGTCGCGAACGCGACGTCCGAGAGTGCGATCTCCACGAGCTGGCCCTCGCCCGTGGCGTCGCGGTGGCGCAGCGCGGCCAGGAGGCCGACGACCGCGAGGCCGCCCATGATCGAGTCCCAGGCCGGCATGAGGCTGTTCGTCGGGACCGCCGAATCGCGCGGGCCCATCGCCTCGGGGAAACCCGCGGAGGGGTTGACCGTGTAGTCGACCTCCGACGAGCCGTCGTGGTTGCCTGACATGACGACCATGATGAGATCCTCGCGGCGCTCCCTGAGCTTCTCGTAGCTCATCCAGCCGCGGGCAGGGAAGTTCGTCAGGAAGATGCCGTTGCCCTCGCCGGGCGCGGTGATGAGCTGCGAGAGCTGCTCGCGGCCGTCGTCGGAGCGCAGGTCGACCTCGATCGAGCGCTTGCCCTTCTGGAGGCCCGACCAGAACAGGCTGTCGCCGTTTGCGGACAGCGGCCAGCGCTTGAAGTCAAGGCCGCCGCCCGGCGCGTCGAAGCGGATGACGTCCGCGCCGAGCTGCGCGAGCGTCATCCCCGCCGTCGGCGCGGCGACGAACGCCGAGCCCTCGATCACCCGAATGCCGTTGAGGATCCCTTCGCTCATGCCATCGCTCCCACGAGTCGCCAGTCCAGTACCGCGTCGAATGAGCCGTCGGCGCGCTGCGCCTCGACCTCGCTGCGCAGCGTCACGAGGCCGCCGCTCCCGTCGGGCAGTCCCTCGGTGCCCTCCAGGTGGATCGTGCTGCGCAGCACGTCGCCCTCGAAGACGGGCGCGAGGTGGTTGCAGTGATGCCAGCCGAGGATCGTCACGAGGTTCGGCAGCGTCTTGGTGATCTGCGCCGCGGCGATCCCGATCGTGTGCCCGCCGTAGACGAGGCGCTGGCCGGAGTGATGCGAGCCGGGGTCCGTGTGCGCCTTGGCGATGTTCAGCGACAGCCGCGCGAGCTCGGTCGCCCCGGTGACGCTGTCGCCGCCGTCGACCTTCCACGTCGTCGGGGCGCTGAGGTCGGCGAAGTGTGCGCCGGGGACCTCGCTGCGATAGGCGCCGAGGTCGACGTCGTCCAGCGCGCTCGTCAACGCGTCCGGGGGCAGGTCGGCGGGGAACTGATCGAGGTCGTCGGCGTGCGGCTCGGACGCGTCCAGGTCTGAGATCGGCAGCATCGCGCAGCGCCAGTAGTCCAGGATCGCGCGGTCCTCCTGGTCCTTCGTGACGATGTGCAGCACCGCGAGGCCGGTCGGCTTGCGTCCCTCCTTCACCGCGTTTCGCTTGAGGGCCACGATCTCGGTCGTCGTCTTCATCGTGTCGCCGATGGCAGGCAGGCGGCGCAGCATGAGCCGGCGGTAGAACAGGTTGCCGATGACCCGCTGGGTCAGGTACGTCGACTGCCCGATCGAGACGTCGCAGACGAGCATCGGGTGGGCCAGGCGCCGCCCCGCCACCCGCTCGGACAGCGTCGCGTCGAGGGCCAGCCGCAGGCGATCGCCGACGATCGACTGGTGCAGCGCGGCGTGGCCTTCGTTGAGCGTCATCGCCGGGAACTCGACGTACGTGTCGCCGACGGTGAGCTCTTCCCAGTAAGGGCCGCCGACCAGCACGGCGTCATCAGTAGCGGGCGTGGTGCTCATGCGTGAACGCGGGCTCCGATCTCAGTCAACGAAGAAGATGGCCGGGCGCCGCGAGCCGTCGGGGGGCCCGCGGCGCCCGGCCATGGGATGAGCGCGGAAACTAGCAAGAAAGCGGCTATGAGCGAGGTCGCGCGGAGGCCGTGAAAATCACGCTGTCGCCGGCCGCCAGCGGCTCCTGCGGGTCGTCCGTGACGCGGTCTCCGTTGAGGATCGCGACGACGCCTGAGCCGAGTTCGATGCTGATGATGCCGGCGGCGGCGCCGACGCTCGTCACGCACAGCGTGATGGGCTCGCTGCCGTGCATGCGCAGGGCGCCCCAGCAGCGCACCGTGACCGTCGGCGCCATGCGCCCGCGGGCCGCGTCGTACTCCTCGGGCGTATTGAGGTTGAGCAGCGACAGCAGCTCGGGATCGAGGCTCGCGACGGCGTGGTCGGCGAGCAGTGCGTCCTCGTCGAGCGCGAGCACGTTCAGGCGTTCCATGAGCGCGCCGGTCCCGAGGGCGTCGCCGTCGATGACCTCCTCGAGCGCGGGTTTCACGGACGTCCGGTACGCCGCGGCGAGGGGATGGTCGAAGCCATGGGCGTGGGGGAGCGCGACGTCGTGCTCGCCGTTGAGCGAGCGCACGACGTGGCGGATGAACGCCGGGTGCTGAAGCGGCGCGTCGACGCCGCTGACGTATGCGACCTCCGTCGTGTCGGAGAGCGCCGCGAGTCCGGCGGCGAGGCCCTGCAGCGGTCCGCGCCCGTCGCGCGCATCCTCGGTGACCTGCACTCCGGCGGGCAGCTCGGGCAGCTCCTGGCCGGGCGCCTTGACGACCACGACGTGCCCGTCCACGGCGCGGCCGACGAGCCCGACCGCGCGGCGCAGCAGCGTCGAGTCGCGCCAGCGCAGCGCGGCCTTCGGCGAGCCCATCCGGGTCGAGCTCCCGCCCGCGAGGACGATGCCGGCGGTGGGGGTCATGTGGGCAAGCCTATGCCTCCTGTGATCCTCGTGTGAAGGCCTCGTGCGCGCGGTCGCCGAAAAGCCAGAAGCGCGCCTCCTCGACGCCGGGATGCGCCGCGAGCGCTTGGGTCGTCGCGGCGATCGCCACCGCCGCCGCTTGGTCGAGCGGGTAGCCGTACACGCCGGCGGAGATGGCCGGGAACGCGACGCGCCTGCAGCCGTGCTCGTCGGCCAGTTCGATGGCGCGGCGATAGCAGGAGGCGAGCAGCTCGGGCTCGTTCTGATCGCCACCGCGCCAGACCGGCCCGACCGCGTGGATGACGTGGCGCGCCCGGAGGTCGCCGGCGCCGGTGATCTTGGCGTCGCCCGTGTCGCACCCGCCGAGCGCGCGGCATTCCTCAAGCAGCGCGGGACCCGCGGCGCGGTGGATCGCGCCGTCGACGCCACCACCGCCGAGCAGGCTCGAGTTCGCGGCGTTGACGATCGCGTCCGCCTCGGCGTCGGTCGTGATGTCGCCGCGGTGCAGGGTGATGGCGCCCATCGTGTGGTGCACGCTAACGCGCGGTGCGAGAAGCGAACAACAGCGATAAGGAGTCCGGTTTGATGCGACACGGCACCCGCGAGGCGAGGGTGGCAAGCGTTTTGGCCGTCTCGCGATAGAAATGCTTACCACCTGCGGTCCAGAGACCGGCGGCGGCGCCCCGACTCTTCCCTCCTTCCTTCATCGATGCGGTTTTGCCAACCGCGCGGCCCCGACCCGCACCCGTCATCCTGCCCTCCCGTGACCGAACGCGACGAGGCCGCAACCCTCGAGGCCGCCGCACCACTCCCGCCGCGCCAGCTGGCGCTGCGCGTCGGCGTTCCCGATCCGGCCGACGCCCTGGCCTCCTACCGCGCGGTCGGCCGCGACTCGCGCGCGACGATCCTGGAGCTGCTCGGCGACGACTGGTCTTGGCAGGGCAAGCGCGTGCTCGACTTCGGCTGCGGCTCGGGCAAGGTCATGCGCCATTTCCTCGCCGAGGCGCACGAGTGCGAGCTGTGGGGCTGCGACATCGACAAGCCCAGCATCGCGTGGCTGCAGGAGGAGCTCAGCCCGCCGCTCGTCGCGTTTCGCAACGGCGAGACGCCGCCGCTCGATCAGCCCGACGCGAGCTTCGACCTCGTCTGGTCGGTGTCGGTCTTCACCCATCTCACCGATCACTGGGCCGGTTGGCTGGCCGAGCTTCACCGCGTGCTCAAGCCCGGAGGGCTCGCGATCATCTCGTTTCTGGGCGGGGCGATGTACGAGGTCTTGGCGGGTGGCGAGTGGGAACCCGACCGCATCGGCATGACGGTCCTCCACCACGGGCAGGACTGGGAGCTCGGCGGCCCGATCGTCTTTCACTCGCCGTGGTGGCTGCGCGAGCACTGGGGCCGCGCCTTCGAGATCGTTCAGCTGCGCGAGGGCGCCGCTCCGCGCGAGCACGGCCTCGTCGTCCTGCGCCGGCGCGACGCGCCGGTCAGCGTGCAGGCGCTCGAGCGCATCGACCCAGCCGAGCCGCGCGAGATCGCCGCTCTGCGCCACCAGGTCGCGCTGCTGCAGCTCGAGTCTGCGGGCCTGCGCGCGGAGCGCGACGCGCTCGCCGCTGCCGACGCGGCCCGGCTGTCCCAACGCGTGCGGGGGCGGCTCGGCCAGCGTCGCGGCTGACGAACCGCGCGCGACGCTCAGGTTTCAGTCAGGTTGCCGTGACATCTCGGTAACGACGGCGCACCAACGAGCGCAGATGCTGGCGCCATGCGGAAATCTGTTGCCGGATCGATGGTCATCCTCGCGTTGTCGCTCGCCGGCATCGTCGCCGCGCCGACCGCGGCGACAGCGCGCCACGAGGAGCGCGTCTCCCATGTGCTGCTCCTGTCGGTCGACGGCCTGCATCAGTCCGATCTGGACTGGTATGTGAACCACCAGCCGAACTCGGCGCTCGCGCGGCTCGCTCGACAGGGCGCCCAGTTCACGGCCGCGCGCACGCCGGTCCCCTCGGACTCCTTCCCGGGTATGACCGCGCTCGCCACGGGTGGCCACCCGGCGAGCACGGGCATCTACTACGACGACTCCTACAACCGCGCGCTGCTGCCGGCGGGCACCACGAACTGCGCAGGTGGCACGCCCGGCGCCGAGGTCAGGTACTTCGAGGCGCTGGATCGCGATCCGCTGGCGCTCGATGCCGGGCAGGGCCTGGCGGGCCTGCCCGACTCGATTCTCTCGATGACCAGTGAGCCGCGCACCGTCATCGACCGGCACAGCTCCCGGTCGACCCGGCGACGTGCGCACCGGTCTACCCGCACAGCTACCTGCGGGTCAACACGATCTTCGAGGTCGCCCGTGCCGCCGGGCTGCGCACCGCGTGGTCGGACAAACATCCCGCCTACGAGCTCCTCAACGGCCCGTCCGGGACCGGCGTACAGGACTTCTTCACGCCGGAGATCAACAGCGATGCTCCGACGCCCGGTTCGAGCGGCGACTGGACGAGCGACAACGCGCTGACCCGGCGCTATGACGCCTACAAGGTCCACGCGGTGCTCAACGAGATCGCCGGGCGCGACCACAGCGGCACGACGAGCGTCGGCACGCCCGCGATCCTCGGGATGAACTTCCAGTCGGTGTCGACCGCGGAGAAGCTGCCGCTGTCCGGCGGCCTGCCCGGCGGGTACGAGGCCGACGGCGTGACGCCCGGGCCGGTGCTCCGTGGCGCGCTGGACTTCGTTGACACCCAGGTCGGCGCGATGAGGTCGGCGATCCACGGCCGCGGCCTCGATGATTCGACGGTGATCGTGCTGAGCGCCAAGCACGGCCAGTCGCCGGACACGCCATCGGCGCTCACGCGGATCCCCGACGCCCCGATCCTCGACGCGCTCAACGTCGCCTGGTCCGCTTCGCACCCGCAGGCCACGGCCCCGCTGGTCGCATTCGCGATCGACGACGACGCGATGCTCATGTGGCTCAACGACCGATCGCCGGACGCGACGCGCTTCGCGAAGGAGTTCCTGCTCGCTCACTCCGGCGTCGGCAACGACATCAACGGCAGCCCCAAGTCGTACTCGGCCTCAGGCCTGGACGAGGTCTTCGCCGGCCGTGACGCGGCGCGCTACTTCCATGCCGCCCAAGACGACCCCCGTGTGCCGGACCTCCTCGGCCTCACCCAGTACGGGGTCGTGTACACGGGCAAGCAGGGGAAGATCGCGGAGCACGGCGGCGCGAGTCTCCAGGATCGCGCGGTGCCGATCGTCATCTCGGGCGGCCCGGTCCGTCACGCCGTTGACGGCCATCCGGTCGAGACGACGCAGGTCGCGCCGACGATCCTCAAACTGCTCGGCCTCAGGCCCAAGGCGTTGCAGGCCGTGCAGATCGAGCACACCCGGCCGCTGCCGACCGGCGACGGCTGACCGACACCGAGACCGGGAAGGCGCCGTCCGGACTCGAACCGGAGTAAACGGCTTTGCAGGCCGCTGCGTAGCCACTCCGCCACGGCGCCGAGTGCGGCGCACATGCTAGTGCGGCACGCCCGAACCTCAGGCGTCGCCGCCCT
>JAWVGM010000147.1:0-6915 GCA_033855075.1 Solirubrobacteraceae bacterium
GCTTCCGTGGCGAGAGCCCGGACCTGCCGCCGGGTTCACCGGCTGATCGCGTGCAGTCGCTGTACCCGCGGATGTTCACGATCCCGGACGGCAACGTGCTGCTCGCCGGCCCCAGCTGGGCGGACTCGGCGAAGCTCAACACGGCGACCGCGACCGACCCGTCCGCCCCGCTCGGGAGCGCCTGGACCAACTACTCGACGCAGCCGAGCATCCGGCACCTTGGGGGGCCCGCGGTGCTCGAGCCGGACATGAGCAGCTTCGGCGGGAGCTGGCGCGCGCTGCTCCTGGGCGGCATCCCGGCGTCCGATGGGCTCCAGCTCTCGCTGGCCACGCGGGTCGTCGAGCGCATGAACGCCGATCCCGCCGGTACGCCGGGCTGGGAGGCACCGGACCCGGCCGAGCAGCTCACCAAGGCGCGCTACTACCACAACGACGTCTTGTTGCCCGACGGCGGCATGGTGGTGGTCGGCGGCGGGTCAGGGTCAGATCCGACCACCTACATCGGCAACTACTACATCGATCCTTCCGATTCCACCCGCGACGAGCTGCGCCAGGTCGAGCTGCGCCGTCCTGGCGAGAAGACGTGGCGGCTCGGCGCGGCGCAGGAGGAGTGGCGCACATACCACGGGACCGCGGCGCTGCTCCCCGACGGGCGCATCCTCTCCGCCGGAGACGACTATCACGAGGGACCGGACCCCTTCAACCCGCTGCCCGACAGCACGCGGCGCGACAGCGCCGAGATCTACTGGCCGCCGTACCTGTTCAACGGCAACACGTGTGCCCCGCGGCCCGTGATCCGCGCGGTCGGGGCGACCGCGCCGCCAGCGGGCGCCAACGACCCCTGGGCGGTGACCACGTACGCGGAGCCGTTCGGCATCTTCAGCGATCACGCGCGCAGCGGGATGCAGGCGGTGCTCGTCGCCCCGGCGGCTGACACGCACGCGTTCGACTTCACGCAGCGCGTCATCCCGCTGAAGGTCACGTCGGTCGTCACGGGCGGCGGGCTCAACGTGCTCACGCCGGCCAACGCGGCGATCGCACAGCCGGGCTGGTATGAGCTCTACGTCATCGACGCCGACGGCACGCCGTCGGTCGGGCGCTGGGTGCGGCTGCTGGCGCCCGCGGGGGCGGACGCGAACCGCGACGGTCCGCCGATCACGGTCACCGGGACGTGGCCGAACCCCAGCCCTCGCTCGTGCGTCAACCCCGACGGCTCCACCGTCACCGAGGGCGTGACGCCCCCGCCCCCGCCGCCGCCGCCCGCGCCCGTGCCGCCGGCCGTGACCTTCACCTCGAAGCTCACCGTCAAGCACATCTCGATCCGGCGCAGCTCTCGCGAGCTCGATCTGCTCGCGAGCATCACGACGCGCGCCTCCGGCCGCGTCAAGGTCGAGCTGGTCGCGGGGTCCCATCGTGCGACGTTTCACCCGACGATCAGCAGCGCCAAGGGGCGGATCCAGATCAAACGGAAGATTCCCGCCTCCCTGGCCGCGCGGCGGACCGCCCTCGTCACGATCACGTACCTCGGGGACGCCGACACGCGCCCGCTGTCCGTGCGCCTGCTGGTCGGGCCGCACGCGGCGAAGCTGACGATGACCGCTCCGAAGCTGACCTCCGGTGGCCGCATCAAGACCAACGGGACGATCAGCAGGCACGCGCGCGGCAGCGTCCGCGTCCAGCTGGAGTTCGAGCTCGGGGAGACGACAAAGACCGTCCAGCTCACGGCGCGCGTGTCCAAGGGAGCGTGGAAGCTCAGCAAGCAGCTCTCGAAGGCGGTCCGCGCGCAGATCGCCGCGCGCACGGGCACCCTGCACTCCTACACGGTGTTCACGGGCTACAAGCCCGCGGGCATTCGCGGGGAGATGCGGTCCTACGAGGTGCTCGGCGATCCCTGACGCCGGGCGCGGTCAAACGCGCGGTCGGATACATTCCTGCGGTCATTTTGGCCGTCGAAGCTTGCAACCGTGCGGGGGGATCGCGACGCACCACGGCGCGGCGGACGCTCGCGGTCGCGGCCGGGCTGTGGCTGGCGCTCGTTCCCGCCGCCGCGTCCCACGGCCCCGGCGCGCTCCCGGCGCTCAAGAACGTCAAGCCTGATCCGGCCGAGGTCGCGGTCCTGGGCAGGCAGCACGCGCTCCAGCACGCGCGCCTGCGGGCCCTCGAAGGGATCGCGCATCGCCGCTGGCTGGCGCTGTCGCCGCCTCAGCGCAGAGAGCGCGTGCAGGCCGCCGACCGTGAGACGCGGCAGCTCAACCGTCAGGTCGGCGCCAAGCCGCGCGACGACGTCGGCTTCTGGGGCGACCAGAAGGGGAGCCTGTTCCCGCTGCTGGATTCGGCGATCCACACGACGATGCTGCCCACCGGCGACCTGCTCGTCTTCGGCCGCGAGCCGCTGCAACCGGACGGTTCCACGGTCAACCTCGGCTCGGCGTCGGTCTTCGACCCCGACACCGGCAGGTCGCATTCGGTGGATCCGCCGCCCATCCCCGAGAACGGTGGCAAGCCCGCCGCGATCTACTGCGGCGCCCAGGCGGTCCTGTCCGATGGCCGCATCCTCGTCGTCGGCGGCAACCTCGGCGACAAGCCCGGCCTCGCGGGCCTGAAGTACACGTTCATCTTCGATCCCTGGACGGAGAAGTGGCAGATCGGCCCGCAGATGTCGCACGGTCGCTGGTATCCGTCGATCGTCAAGCTGCCCAGCGGCGACATCCTCATCATGAGCGGGCTCGACGAGACGGGGACGAGCCTCGACAAGAACCCGACCGTCGACATCTTCCGGCCGGGCATCGACGACAAGGCCACGTCGCTCACGCCGTTCCCCGGCGGCTTTCGTGAGATCAACAATGCGGTGGCGCCGGGTGGCCGTCACGATCAGTCGCTGTACCCAGGGCTGTTCACGCTGCCCGACGGCAACGTCCTGCTCGCGGGCCCCGGCAAGGAGGACTCCGCGATCCTCAACACCCAGATCGCGACGGATCGCGGCAAGCCGCTGGGCAGCGCGTGGACGCAGCTGTCGACGAGCCCGTCCGAGCACTACGGCGCGCCAGCGGTGCTCGAGCCCCAGATGAACAGCTACGGCGGCAGCTGGAAGGTGCTCATCGTGGGCGGCAAGGTCGGGCTGCCCGGAACCCAGCTCGGCCGCCGTGTCACGGAAGAGGTCGACGTCAACCCGGCGGGCAGCCGCCGGTGGAAGCCGGCCAAGTCCAAGGAGCGGCTGAAGAAGAGCCGCTACTGGCCCAACAACGTGCTGCTGCCCGACGGTGGCATGGTCGTCGTCGGCGGCGGGTCGGGCTACAGCTCGGGGACGATCAACGAGTACTACGTCAGCCGTCCCGCCCCGGCGAAGCTGCGCCAGGTCGAGCTGCGCCGGCCGGGCGAGAGCACGTGGCGCCTCGGAGCCGCGCAACTCGAGTGGCGCACGTATCACTCGACGGCGGCGCTGCTGACCGACGGGCGCATCTTCTCGGGCGGAGACGACTACCACGAGGGACCCGATCCGTTCACGCCGCTGCCGTCCAGCGTGCGGCGCGACAGCGCGGAGTTCTACTGGCCGCCCTACCTGTTCAACGGCAACTCCTGCGCGCCGCGGCCCGTGATCCGGGCCGTCGGGTCGGGCGGACCGCCCGCCGATCCGAGGGCGCCGTGGGCCACGCTGGCGTACGGCGAGACGTTCGGGATCTTCAGCGAGCACGCCAAGAGAGGGATGAAGGCGGTCCTCGTCGCGCCGTCGGCGGTGACGCACAGCTTCAACATGAACCAGCGCGTCGTCCCGCTGAAGGTCACCGGGACCGTCACCGCCGGAGGCGTGAACGTGCAGGCCCCCGCGGCCGCGGGGATCGCACCCCCCGGCTGGTACATGCTGTTCGTCGTCGGCGGCGATGGCACGCCCTCGGTCTCGCGCTGGGTCAAGCTGCTGCCGCGGGACCAGGCCAGCGCGCAACGCGGCGGGGCCGCGCCGGCGAGGGTGGCCGGCGTGTGGCCCAAGCCGCACGGCCGCGTCTGCGTCAACCCCGACGGCACGATCCCGACCGCGACGAAGGCCACCTCCGGGCTCTCGATCGAGCGCGCGGCGATCCGGCGCCCGTCCGGCAAGCTGGAGGTGTTCGCCAGGTTCGGGGCGCGCGCGACGGGCACGGTCCGCGTCACCCTGCGCGCGGGCAAGCGCAGCAAGACGTTCAAGACGAAGATCTCCAGGCACCGGATCAGCGTGCTGCGCACGCTCCCGACGTCACTGGCGAAATCCGCGACGGGCACGGTCACGATCCGCTACGGCGGCGACGCCCGCACTCAGGCGCAGACCGCGCGCGTGCTCGCCGCACGGACCGCCGCGGGGCTGACGATGCAGCGCCCGACCCTGACGGCCGGCAGGCTCAGGGCCAGCGGGAGCATCAGCACGCGCGCACGCGGCGTGGTGCACCTCCAGCTGCAGTTCCTCGACGGCGACGAGACGACGACGGTGCAGGTGGATGCGCGCATCGCGGGCGGTGCCTGGAAGTTCGACGGGGAGCTGTCGGCGGGAGCGCGCTCGCTGATCTCCCAGCGCCGCGGAACGCTGAACGCCTACGCGCTCTTCTCCGGCTACAAGCGCGCGGGGATCCGGGGCGAGATGCGCTCCTCCGAGGTGCTCGGCGCCCGCTGAGCCGGGACGCGACGTCGCACGGGCGGCCGCGCCTCGCTCGGCAGGCCGGCGGAGATCATCAGCCCGAGCCCCAGGCCCAGGACGACGCACAGCCGGTACTTCTCGAAGATCGACTCGGCCATGCCCTTGCCGATGAGCCCAGCGACGATCGCTCCCGCCCCGAGCGCGAACGCCGCCGCGCGATCGCTCTCGCGCCAGCTCCACCCGCGCGCGAGCGCGACGCTCGTCGATGCGAGCGCGAGCAGGAACAGCCCGAGCCCGACGAGCCCCGACCGCAGCAACAGATCGCCGAAGATGTTGTGGGTCAGGTCGATGCGGTCGAACGTCTGAAAGCCGGGGTCGTAGTAGAGGTACTCCTTGCCGAGTCCCCAGCCGAGGATCGGCCGCTGCTCGATGAGCGGGCGCGCCGCGTGCCACTGGTTGAGCCTGTCCTGCGTCGTCAGCACCTCCTCGTAGGAGGTGAAGGTGGTCGTGAGCCGGCTCTGGAGCGGCAGCGTGACCTCGCCGCCCGTGAGGATCTGGCCCATGCTCGGCAGCAGCAGCAGGCCGGTGACCGCCAGCGCGGCGAGCCCGGCGCTCGTCGGGGTCACCCGCACCTGCCGGCGCGAGAACGTCATGACGACGACCACGACGGCGAGCGACACCGCGAGCGCGATGAAGGCAGCACGCTGATCGGCCACCGCGGGTGCCACGAGGAGCGGCAGGGCGATGGCGAACAGGCGCCCGCGGCCGCTGTCAGCCAGCAGCGCGAGCGCGACCGCGAGGATTCCGAGGCTCGTGAAGATCGTCGCCGCGTCCGAGCCCATCGTGCCGAACTCCGTCAGCGGCACGAGCGGCACGTGTCGCGTCACCGAGATCCCGGCGACGTCGGTGGCGAAGAACACCAGCGCGACGGCCGACGTCCAGGTCAAGAAGCGCTCCAGGCGTCCCGGTGCCAGGTATTCCCGCAGCGGCACCGTGGCGGTGAGCACGAGCGCGCCGAGATAGACGATCGCCTTGCCGTGGAAGCCCACGAGCTTGAGGCTGTTGCCCTCGTACGCGCCGAGCAGGCCGGCGCCGACGAGCCAGACGCCGAGCGCGCCCCACAGCAGGATGGACACGTTCACGGGACGCCCGCGGGTGCGATGGAGGGCCCGGGCGAGGAGCGCGGCTGGGATGACGATGTCGATCAGCCGGAAGCTGAAGCTGTGAAATTCGGGATGGACGAGCCCGCCGGGAATCGTGTTCTGGCTCTGGTAGATGACCGACTCCGCGAGGACGATCCCGAACACCACGGCCACGACGACGACGCTGGGACCGTTGCTCTCGAGCCGGAGAAACCAGGCGAACAGGGCCCCGGTGACGACGAGGGCGACGAGGACCGTCATGCGGGTAGTGTGGCGAAGGGATGACCGGACCGCTGCGGGCGCTGTTCGTCAGTGAGGGTGCCCTGGGCATCGGTACGGTGGGCCACGCGCGCAACGAGCCCGCGCTGCGCGCGGGACTCGAGGGACGCGACGACATCCAGGCGCGCTTCGTCACGCTGCCGCCGCAGGGCCTGGCGACGCGCGGCTTCGCCCACGGCGTGCCCGTGCTCGGCCCTGCCGACCTTGATCTGCAGCCCGTGCGCTGGCACCTCGTCCAGGCCGCGCGCGCGCGGCGGCTGCTCGGACGCGAGCTACGCCGGGCGCCCACCGACATCGTGCACGTCGTCAGCCACTCGATCGCGCTGGGCATGGTCGCCCGGATGCGCGAGGTCCCCGTCGTGCTCTCGAGCGACGTCAGCATCTGGCGCCATCGCGAGATGGCCTTGTGGGCGCCGCTTCACCCTCACTCACGCGCGATGATCGCCCCGAGCATCGCGCTCGAGCGACGCAGCCTGCATGCCGCGGCCCTCGTCCTGCCGTGGACGGACTGGGCGCGCAGCGGCTTCGCCGCCGAGGCGCCGGATGTGCGCTACGTCGTCCACAATCCGGGCCTCGATCTCGCGGCGTTCCGGCCCGCGCCGCGCGGAGCGCGCGAACGCCCGCGCGTGCTCTTCGTCGGCGGGCGCTTCGCCGAGAAGGGCGGGCAGGATCTGCTGGACGCGGTGGCGCGGGTCGGGCGCGATCGCCTCGAACTCGACGTCGTCACGTTCCAGGACGTCCCGCCGCGACCCGATATGCGCGTGCATCGCGACGTGCCTCGCGAGCGTCTGCTCGAGCTGCTCCAGCAGGCGGACATCGCCTGCCTGCCGTCGCGCGCGGACGCGTTCTCGTGGGCCGTGCTCGAGGCGATGGCCTGCGGCGCAGCCGTCA
>JAWVGM010000148.1:0-7956 GCA_033855075.1 Solirubrobacteraceae bacterium
GAGGTGCCCGACGACGAGGACTTCACGGTGCGCTTCGGCGAGGCGGCGATTCGCCGCGAGGGCACGGACGTCACGATCGTCGGAATCTCGCGGATGGCGCTGACCGCGGCGCGCGCTGCGAAGACGCTGAGCGAGGAGCATGGCGTCGCGGCCGAGGTCATCGACCCGCGCACGCTGCGCCCGCTCGACCTCGACACGATCCTTGCCTCGGTGCGCAAGACGAACCGCTGCGTCATCGTCGAGGAGGGCTGGCCGCACGGCGGCGTCGGCGCAAACCTCGCCGCGCTCGTGCAGGAGCAGGCCTTCGACGACCTCGACGCGCCGGTGCAGCGCGTCACCGGCGCCGACGTGCCGATGCCCTACTCCAAGCCGCTCGAGCAGATCGCCTTCCCGCACGAGCAGCAGATCATCGACGCCGCGCTCGCGTCGGTCGGGGAGCGGTAGGAGATGGCGGTCGAGATCGTCATGCCGCGCCTGTCGGACTCGATGGAGGAGGGCACGATCCTCAAGTGGCTGAAGGCCGACGGCGACGCGGTCACGCGCGGCGAGCCGCTCGCCGAGATCGAGACCGACAAGGCGACGCTGACCTACGAGGCCGACGCCGCCGGCGTACTGACGATCCTCGCCGCGGCCGGCGAGACGCACCCGATCGGGGCGGTCATCGCGCGGCTGGACGCAGGCAACGGCGCGGGACCGGCGACCGCGGCCGCGGCCGCCCCCGAGCCGGCGCCCGAGATCGAGGCCGAGGCCGAGCCGCCGACCCAGGTCGCGCCACCGCCTGCTCCGGCTTCGGCTCCGCCTCCGGCGACCAACGGCGGCGGACGCCTGAAGGCCTCTCCGGTCGCCCGCCGGATCGCCAAGGATCTCGGGATCGACCTTCGTCAGCTCGCCGGCACAGGGCCCGGAGGGAGGATCGTCCGCGCCGACGTCGAGGGCTTCGACCCGGCGGCGGCACCTCCGCCTGCGCCCGACGTCACGCGCGCCGTCACCCCCACCGAACCGGGTGCCCCGCCCGCCGTCACGCGCGGCGAGCCCGGCGCCGCGAAGGGCGACGTCACGGTCCAGGAGCTCACCCGCACGCAGCAGCTCATCGCGCGGCGCATGGCCGAGTCAAAGGCGACGATCCCGGACTTCACGCTGCGCAGCGAGGTCGACATGGAGGCCGCCGTGGCGCTGCGAACGGAGCTCAAGTCACTCGGTGGCGAGGTCCCGTCCTACAACGACATGATCGTCAAGGCGTGCGCGCTCGTGCTGCGTGAGTTCCCGCGCGCGAACGCCAGCTACCGCGATGGCCGCTTCGAGCTCTACGGTCGGGTCAACGTCGGCGTCGCCGTCGCGGCGCCCGGCGCCCTCGTCGTGCCGACCGTGTTCGACGCCGACGCGAAGTCGCTGCGCGAGATCGCCCATGAGACGCGCGCGCTGGCCGAGCGAGTCCGCGCCGGAACGGTCACGCCGCCCGAGCTCAGCGGCGGCACGTTCACGGTCTCGAACCTCGGGATGTTCGGGGTGACCGACTTCACGGCCGTCATCAACCCGCCGCAGGCCGCGATCCTGTCCGTCGGGGAGCTCGCCCAGCGAGCCGTCGTCCGAAACGGCGAGCTTGTCGCGCGCCACACGATGGCGATCACGCTGGCCTGCGACCACCGCATCCTGTACGGCGCCGACGCCGCCGAGTTCCTCGCCCGCATCCGCGCGCTGCTCGAGCAGCCGCTTGCGCTGGCGTTCTAGGCCCGAGTGGGCTGCGGGCGCGCCGCGGGCACGTTGGGGGCTTACCGCCCGGGCTGCGCGCCCAAGACTTCGCCGAGCGTGTTCGTCGTCGACTGCACGATCGCCGCGATCACGTTGAGGACCTGCTGGACGGCGGCGCTGACGGGTGGGCCGAGCGGTGCGGTGATCTGTGCCAGCGTCGAGCCGGTCTGCTGCACCGTCGAGCTCAGGTTGTCGCCGAGCTTCTTCACGCCGTCGCCGAGGTTGGGCTTGCGCGCGACCGTCGGGATGGGCGTCGCCGACTGATTGTCCGTGCCGGCGACGGGCGCGGAGGCCTGCGGGGCGCTCGCCGAAACGGACGTCGTGCCCTGCGAGGGCGAGCGCACCTTGTCGGCGCCGGCCACTGGGCGAGCAGCGCTACGACGCGCGCGAGCGGCCGGGCGGCGCAGGACGACCGCCGTCTCGCGCGCGCTCGCCGGCGTCGAGCGTGAAGCCGAGCCGCCGGGCACCTGCAGGACGAGCGCGTCGGGAGAGCCCGCCTGGTCGGTCGACGAGATGCCGCCGATGGCAAAGACGATCGTGACGCTCAGGAGCGACGCGGCGGCCGCCGCGATCAGAAGCGCGCTCGTGCCGACCGATGCGAGAAGTGCCCGTGCATCACGCATGTATCCAGTTCATCGGCACACGGGCTGCTCACCTGTAGCCCGTGCGATGAGTTAACGAAGCGTTGGACTCGCGGTTGGTGTCGCGCCGCACAAGCGGTGGGGTGCGCGTCGTATCGACGACGAGGCAGAGGAAGCGGCGCGGGTCGAGGCCGGGCACGCACGTCCGGTACAGGTTTGCGTCGATGCGCACCGAGTCCGCGAGGTCGACGTGCGCGCGGGTGAAGGCGTCGCCGTGGGACTCGACCCACCGGCGCACGGCGAAGGACTGCTCGCTGAACGCGTTGCGGTCGCTCTCGACCTCGGGGCGGTGCACCAGGCCCGCGGTGAGGAACACCAGCCCGAGCACGCCGAGCACCGCGGTGCCCGCGGAGTCGTCGGCGACGACCTTGGGCAGGCTCGGGCGCAGCCGCCGCAGGAGCAGGCCGCCCAGGCCGCCGAACAACGCGACCGCCGCGACGTTCAGGCAGCCCGCGAGGAGGAGGGCCGGGACCCAGCGTGTCCCCTCACCGGCGATGGGCAGCCAGTGCATGACCGCCGCGTCGAGGACGGTGAGGAGCGCGAAGGCCGGCCACAGGACCGCGCCGCGCAGCCTCCAGCGCAGCCGTCGCAGCGCGGCGCCACCCCCCTCGGCTACACCATCGTTCATGCCACGACAGCGTACGTACCCGGTACCCTCGGGGACGAGGCAAGCATCCCGCGCGGAGATCCCGACTGGATGAGCAATGGTGAGGTCGGAGATCCTGGCCTCGGCCCGCGGAGCGAAAGGCAGAGATGGCGACCAGCAGCACCGAAGCTCAAACCGGTCCCAGCACACCCTCCGACAGCCTTCCCCAGCACCTGACCCCGGACGACCGGGTCGGTCTGCTGCGAGCGATGCTGCTCATGCGCTCGATCGAGGAGCGCGCGATGAACCTCTACCGCCAGGGCAAGGTGCCGGGCTCGTTCTACGACGGCTTCGGCCAGGAGGCCGTCTCGGTCGGCCCGGCGTGGGCGATGTCCGCCGCCGACCGCCTGTGCATCCTGCACCGTGACCTCGGTGCGCACCTCGTGCGCGGCGTCGAGCCGGCGCGCATCTTCAGCCAGTACATGGGGCGCGAGGCCGGCATCACGAGCGGCCGCGACGGCAACGTGCACTTCGGCGACTACCGGACCGGCTGCGTCGGGATGGTCTCGATGCTGCCCGACATGATGCTCGTCGCCACCGGCATGGCGATGGCGTTCAAGCTCCGCGGCGAGCAGCGTTGCGCGCTGACGTGGTTCGGCGACGGCTCGACCTCGCGCGGCGACTTCCACGAGGCGATGAACTGGGCCGGAGTCCAGCACCTGCCGGTCATCTTCGTCTTGGAGAACAACCAGTTCGCCTACTCGACGCCGATCAAGCAGCAGTTCGCCGTGAACCCGGTCGAGCGCGCGGCGGCGTACGGCTTCCCCGGCTTGAGCGTCGACGGCAACGACGTCGAGGCGATGTTCGAAGCCACCCGAGTGGCCCGCGACCGCGCGCTCAGCGACGGCGGCCCGACGCTGATCGAGGCTGTGACGATGCGCATGCATGGCCACGGTGCGCACGACGACATGAAGTACGTCCCCAAGGCGCAGGTCGACGAGTGGCGCAAGAAGGACCCGATCGACCGCCAGATCGCGCGGCTCGCCGCGCTGGGTGTCGACGTCGCGACGCTGCAGGCCGAGGTTCGCACGGAGGTCGAGGAGGCCGTCAAGAAGGCGCTCACCGGCCCGATGCCCGATCCCGCCACGGCGACGGACCGCGTCTTTCACCCGCGCGACGCCGAGGAGATCCTGCTCGAGGACGGCAGCGCTCCGTGGAGTGGGTTTGTGACGTCGTCGGGAGGTCATGGGTCCCCATGACTCGTGTGACGTCGTCCGAAGGTCAGCGGTTCCGATGACGACCATGACCTATCTCCAGGGCATCTCCGATGGCCTGCGCTGCGAGATGCGCGACGACGAGCGCGTGCTGCTCATGGGCGAGGACATCGGGGTCTACGGCGGCGCGTTCAAGGTCACCGACGGCTTCATCGGCGAGTTCGGCCCCGACCGCGTCATGGACACGCCGCTCGCGGAATCCGGAATCGTCGGTTGCGCGGTCGGTGCCGCGGTCGTCGGGCTGCGCCCGGTGTGCGAGATGCAGTTCGCCGACTTCGTCACGTGCGGCTTCGACCAGCTCGTCAGCGTTGCCGGCAAGATGCTCTACCGCCAGGGCCTGCCGGTGAACATCACCGTGCGCCTGCCGAGCGGCGGCGGCTTCTCCGGCGGGCCGTTTCACTCCTCCAACCCCGAGGCGTGGTTCATGCACGCGCCCGGGCTGAAGGTCGTCGCGCCGAGCACGCCCGAGGACTGCAAGGGCCTGATCATCGCGAGCATCCGGGACCCCAACCCGGTCATCTACATGGAGCACAAGAACCTGTATCGGCGCGTCAAGGGCGAGGTGCCCGAGGGCTCCTACGAGACGCCGTTCAGCGCACGCGTCGCGCGCGAGGGCTCGGATCTCGTCGTCATCACGTACGGCGCGATGGTGCACACGGCGCTCGAGGCCGCCGACGAGATCGAGGACGCGTCGGTCATGGTGCTCGACCTGCGCTCACTCGTGCCGCTGGATGAGGCGGCGATCCTGTCCGCGGTGCGCGCGTGCTCGAAGGTCGTCATCGTCGACGAGGCCAACCAGTCGTGCGCGGCCGGAGCCCAGGTCGCGGCGCTCATCGCCGAGCACGGCTTCGAGGATCTCGACGGCCCGGTGGTGCGGGTCGCCTCGCCCGACGTGCCGATTCCGTTCTCGCCGCCGCTCGAACAGGCCGTGCTGCCGTCCGTCGATCGCGTAAGGGAGGCGTGCCGTCAGCTCCTCGAGTACTGAATCGGCTGCCGTCGTCGACGTGACGATGCCGCAGATGGGCGTCTCCGTCGCCGAGGGGACGGTCGTCGACTGGCGCAAGCAGGTCGGCGACTGGGTCGAGGCCGACGAGACGATCGCCGAGGTCTCGACCGACAAGATCGACACCGAGATCCCGTCGCCCGCGGCGGGCCGGATCGTCGAGATCCTCGTCGACATCGGAACGACCGTCGACGTCGGCGTGACGCTCGCGCGGATCGCGACCGACGCGCGGCCCGGCGAGGCGCACGCCTCGGAGAACAACGGCCAGCGCGCCAAGGCAGAGGCGCCGCCGGAGACTGAGGCTCCGCCCGCGCCCGCGCCGCGGGCGCCGTCCCGACCCCGCCAGACGAACCGCCGCTACTCGCCGGTCGTCCAGCGCATCGCCGCCGAGCACGATGTCGACCTCGACGAGATCGAGGGCACCGGGCGCGACGGGCGAGTGCGCAAGCAGGACGTCATGGCGGTCGTGCAGCGCCGAGGTGCGGCCGAGCCGGCCACCGCGGACGAGCCGGTCCTGCACATCGAGAGCCCGTACCGGGCCGACGCACCAAGCGGCATGGACGATGGTCCGTACACACCGCCCGAGGGCCGCCCCCTATCGCGCATGCGTACGCAGATCGGCACGCACATGAAGCGCTCGCTCCAGACCGCGGCGACGTGCACGACCTGGATCGAGGTCGACGTCTCGCGCATCGAGATCGCGCGCAAGGAGCTGGGCACGACCGCGCTGCCGCTCATCGCGCGCTGCGTCATCGGAGCCCTCGTCGAGTATCCGCTGCTGAACGCCTGGCTCGAAGGCGACGTCCACACGATCCACGAGCAGGTCAACGTCGGCATCGCCGTCGCACTCGGGGACGACGACGGGCTCATCGTGCCGGTCGTGCGCGGCGCGCAGGACCTCAGCCCGCAGGGCCTCTCGCGCCGCATCCGCGACCTCGCCCGCCGGGCCCGTGCCCGCCAGCTCACGCCCGACGACGTTCAGGGCGCGACGTTCACGCTCACCAATCCCGGCCAGTTCGGCTCGATGATGGCGACGCCGGTCATCAGCCAGCCGCAGGTCGCGATCCTCGACGTGGAGGCGATCACCAAGCGTCCCGTCGTCGTCACCGACGCGTTCGGCGAGGACGCGATCGCGATCCGGCCGATGGTCATCCTCGGGCTGTCCTGGGATCACCGCGCGCTCGACGGAGCGCTGGCGGCGAAGTTCCTGGCTAGTGTCAAGCGCCGTGTGGAGTCCTACGAGGCGTAGAGCGCTCGCGCTCTGCGCGCTGAGTGTGGCGTTGGGCGTCGTGCTGGCCGCGCCCGCGCTCGCGAGCGGCCCGGGGGTGCGGCTCATCTCCAGCAGCGACTCCGGCGCGGTCGTCGACGTGACCGGCGCGCGAATCGCCGCCGCGGCGGATGTGCGGTCGCGGTCCTACACCCTGCGCAGGACCGCGGGCAGCGCGGGCCAGAGGCTCACGCTCACCGGGCTGTCCATCCGCGGGTTGTTGCGTCTCGCCGGGTTTGATCCCGACCGGGTGAAGTTCATCCAGGTCGTCCGCGACGACGGCAGCCTCGCGACGCTCAAGCGCGCCGACTTCGCCGATCCGGCGCCGTTCCCCGAGGGTCCCGCGCTCGTCACCGACGAGGGCTCGGCGACGCGCTTCTTTCGCCCGGTCCGCGATGCGAGCAGCACGAACGCGCGCGACAGCGTCAGCGCCTCGGGCGCGCCGCTGGACCTCACGGTCGACGGCGGAGCGCTGCTCGCGGTGCGCGCACGCGCGAACCCGCGCAAGGCAGCCGTCGGCGGCACCGTGCGCTTCCGAGCCCGGGTGCGCTTCCCGCCCGCGGGGGCCACGTTCACCTACCAGTGGGACTTCGGCGACGGCACGAGCGGCGTCGGCGCGAACGTCACCCACCAGTACTCCGGGGCGGGCTCCTTTCACGCGCAGGTCACCGTGGACGGCACGGGCGGGACGCAGGCGGTCTGTCAGCAGACGTGCGGGGGCGTCGCCGCGGTGGACGTCCGGATCGGCAAGGCGACGACGCTGCCGCGCCCCGGCCTCACCTCGGGCGGCGGAGGCAGCGGGAGCGGCGCCGGGGCAACGGGCGCGGGCTCGGGTACGGGCGCAGGCGGCTCCGGGAAGGGCAGCGGCAGCGGCAGCGGGTCGAGCACGACCACGGGATCCTCCGGCCGGCCGCGGCGCGCCCGGCCGCAGCGCAGCCCGCCGGCGCCGTCCGGGCCGACGATCACGGGGATCCTGCTCGCCAACTCCGAGTCGGTTCTGCGCAGCACGCTGCCCGAGCTCAGCCGTGCCGGGGGACGGGCGGCGACGGCACGCACCGCGACCGCGGGCTCAGGCGGCGGCAGCCCGCTGGGCGGCAGCGTGGCGCTGACGCTCGTGCTCGTCGCGGCCGGAGCGCTCTACGAGCGCCGGCGCAGCACCTTCCGTCCGGCCTGACTCGTCGATACCGACGGTCGAGATCGGCCCTGAGGCCGCCGGCCTCGGAGGCTCGCCCGCCGGCGGCTGCCCCGCGCACCGCGTCTGAGATCATCGACTGCATGAGCAGCGACGAGCTGTGGGTGTGTGAGCTTCCGGTCGTGGAGTACCGCGACGCGCTCGCGCTCCAGGAACGCGTGCGTGCGGCGCGCCAGGAAGAACGGCTGCCCGACGTGCTGCTGCTCCTCGAGCACCCGCCTGTCTACACGCGCGGGCGCCGCTC
>JAWVGM010000149.1:0-6130 GCA_033855075.1 Solirubrobacteraceae bacterium
CCCTCCGGCCCCTCAAACGGCCTGCCGACGATGATGTCCGTCCCACCCGGCACCACGATGATGCACAAATTGCGATCCGGGTCATACGTCGAACCATCCGGACAGATCTGACCACCCGGATTCTGCAGGTCGGGATCACACACCGGCCCATTGAAACCGACCTTGCTCTCCGCAACGACCAGATCAAGCAGCGGCGGCCCGTTCGTGGGCGAGAGCACCTTGACGTGCATGGCGCGCACGGTCAGGGAATCCGCGGTCCTGATCTGCTCGTTGATCTTGATGCTGATGAGGGCCGGCGCCACCGACAGCACGTTGGCGAGCGCACCGATCAGCGGGTCGAGACTGCCGCTGCCGATGCCCACGACCTGGCTCGTCCCCTGGAGGGTCGGTGTCGTCCCCGAGCAGGAACCCGTAGCGGCCGAGACCGCCGCCTGCACCGTGAACGTGCCGAGGTTGAGGCCCTCCACCTTGGCTGAGCTGGAGATGTGCTGATTGATCGCCTGCCCGAGCTCCGGAGTGACATTCGTGCGGGCGCTTGCGGTCTGTAGACCGAGTGAGGCCTGCGGAACGCCGATCGGGGTCAGGAGATTTCCTGCTCCGACGTCAGCGTCCGCACACTGAGCGTTGTCCGGATTGGCGCCGTTGGCAGTGTTGGGCTTGCCGTTGGCCACGACCGGCTCGACGCGGTTGTTGCCGCTGACCGACGTGTAGGTCGTGCTGGCGCGGCAGTTCCACACCGGCACGCCCGTGAACGCCTGCGAGCTGGGTACGACGAGCAACGTCCCGACGACTGCGACGAGAACGGCTGCCGAAAAATGCCACTTCATTTGCATGCCTCCCGATAAGTGGCCGACCGACGGCGCAGCCCGACGGTGGCAACGTGCCACCCCAGCCCCCGCTGACGTCCAGGCCAGAGTCCGACCTGATAATCGATCATCCGTGAATTGACCCGGTTGGCTACCCGACATCGTCGGTCGCTATGCCCAATTGGGACGGCTCCTCATCCGATCCTCATACTTCCGGGAGATCGCCGAACCGCGGACGAACTCAGCGATACGCGCCGGTGGACGCGAACTGCGCCGTGATCGCCTCTTCGAGACCCGGGGCCAGGACGATGAGCACCTCGTCGCCGGGTTTGATGACTGTGTCGCTCTTGGGCACGAAGCCGGCCTTGCCGCGCGGCAGCACGGAGATGATGAGGCTGCCCTCGGGGAGATCGATGTCGGCCACCACGTGGCCCGCGGCCGGGGCGCCCTCGACGACCTCGAGCTCGATGATCTCAAGCTGCTCGTCGGGCAGGTCGAGGAGGTGGACGAGGCCGTGGCCGGGGACCTCGTGCTCGATGATGTTGAGGATCAGGTCGGTGGCCGACACCGCGGGCCCGATCCCGAGCAGCTTGAAGTGCTGGAGGTTGCGCGGGTTGTTGCAGCGCGCGATGACGCGCTCGCAGAGGTACTTCTCCTTGGCGACCTGACAGATGAGGATGTTGTCCTCGTCGTCGCCGGTCACGGCGACGACGAGATCGGCGCGCTGGATGCCGGCACGCTCGAGGACCCACAGCTCGGTCCCGTCGCCGTACTGCACCGCGTGCTCGAGCTCCTGCTCGATGCGCAGGTACGCCCGGCGGTCCTGCTCGATGAGCGTGACCTCCTGGTCGTTGCGGATGAGCTCCCGCGCGAGGTTGAGCCCGACCTTGCCTCCGCCGACGACGATGACGTACATCAGCGGCCGATCGGCTCGAGGACGGCGTTCTCGAACATCTCGATCGCCACCTTGGTGGGGCAGATCGTGTGCAGCCCCTGCTCGGCGTACCACTCCGACCGAGCCGGGTCGAGCACACGGACGATCACCTTGGGGATCCCGAAGCGCTTCTGGGCGATCTGCGCGACCGTGAGGTTCGTGTTGTCGCCGTTCGTCGAGCAGATGAAGACGTCGGCCTCCTCGATACCCGCCGCGAGGAGCGCGTCGATCTCGATCGCCGTCCCGACGGTGAAACGGCCGCCGGCGTCCTCCCAGGACGTGGGCTGGCCCGCGTCGAGGCGCTCGTGCGACAGCGGATCCTCATCGAGCACGGAGACCGTATGGCCCGCGGAGAGCGCAGATTTCGCGACAGCGGAGCCAACGCGGCCGGCTCCGACGACCAGGACCATCATGTGCCGGATGCTATTGGTTCAGGTCCATCGCGGTTCGCCTCCCCGGCCGGGGGTGCGGTCAGGATGACGCGGCACGGTGCCTTGCGCACCACGTACTTGGTGACGTCCCCGACGAAGTTGTCCAGCGGCGCGCCGATGCCGCCGAGGACCGCGCCGCCGCGGATGCGCGACGGCTCCTCCGCCGCCATGACGATGAGCTCGACGCCGCGACGGATCGACTCTTGGACGATCGCCTCGCCGGCGCGCCGCGAGCGCACGGTCGCGGTCGCAACCTCGACGCCCCCGTACTCCTCCCCCACCGCCTTCGCGCGCCCGAGTGCGGCGCGGGCGCGCTTGAGCTGGTCGTCGGGCAGCCGCGCGTCGAGTGGGAGGGAGAGCGGGACCTCGAACACCCACAGCGCCTCGATCACCGCGCCCTCGCCGGCGGCCCGGTCGACGTCCTCGGCCGCAGCCAGGCGCCCGGCCGTCTGCACGATGTCGTCGTCGAGCGGCGTCCCGAGAATCGGCACCAGGATCGAGCCGTACTCGACCGCGACGGGGTCGACCCGCAGCGCGGATTCCGGCACGACGACGCGCCTGAACACCGGGATGCCGCTCCGGCGCCGGTAGCCGACGTAGAGCGCCAGCCCCACGCCCATCCACAGCACGCCCACGTACCGCGCGCCTTCGTGGAAGATGAGCAGCGATACGAGCGCGACGGCTGCCATGACCGCGCCGAGCACCGAGGGCAGCGGCAGATCGCCGCCGCCGACGCGCACCGACAGCGGGACCCGGTACGGGCGCCTCAGGTCGGGCTCGCGGTAGCGCAGCACGCAGATCGAGACGTGCGCGATGAGGAACGCGAGCATCGCCCCGACGGCGTAGATGCCGACGAGGAAGTCGAGGTTCTTCGGCACGACGAGGGCTCCCGCGAGCAGCGCGGCCACGATGATGACCAGATAGGGCGTCGAGAACCGCGGGTGCAGACGCCCCACGGCGGACGGGATCTGGCGGTTGGTCGCCAGCGAATAGGCGAGCCGCGAGAGGCCGAGCATCGCCGCGTTCGCGGCCACCACGAGCGTCATCGTCGCCAGGCCGGCCGTCGCGTAGACGAACACCTGCGAGAGCCAGTGCGGTTCGAACTTCGCGACGATCGCGAGCATCGGCGCATCGAGCGCCTCGCCCTTCAACGCGCTCGAGCCCGGCGTCACCGGCAGCGCCGCCACCGCGACGAGCGAGATCCCGACGTAGATGATGGTCACCGATGCCGTCGCGGCCAGGATCAGGCGCCGCAGGCCGCGCCGCCCGATGGCCACCTCGCCCGAGAGCCCGGACGCAGATTCCAGGCACGTGAACGCGATCGTGCTCACCGTGACCGCAAAGATGAGGTCACGCCAGCTCGGCGCCGTCCCCAGGTGGATCGATTTGAACAGGCCGTCGAGATCAACGACGAGAAACCCGCCCGCGACGATGATCGCCAGCTGCAGTGCGACGTCCGCGGCGACGAGCGCCAAGGCCCGTTCGCGCCAGTGGCTGCTGAAGCCGCGCACGTTGCGCATGGCGACGTAGGCGACGATCACCAGCGCGATGAGCTCCTCCGGAGCCCCCTTGCCGAGCGGCGCCCAGAACGCGGCAACGTAGTTCACCGCGACGAACGCGGTCACGGCGATGAGGATGAGGAAGTCCAGCAGCACCGCCCAGCCCGCGACGAAGCTCCACAGCTCGTTGAACGCATAGCGGGCGAAGACCGTCGCCCCGGCGCGCTCGTGGTGCAGCGAGGCGCCCTCGACGTACGTCATCGTCGTGAGCACGAAGAACACCGCGGAGCCCAGGAAGACGAGCGGCGTGAGCCCGAGCGCGTTCTCCGCGACGATCCCCAGCGAGAAGTAGATGGCGCTCGCCAGCGACGTCCAGACGATGACGAAGAGCGCCGGAGAGCCCAGCGTGCGCCGCACTAACGCTCACCTCGCTCGATGTAGAGCCGCGACGCCCCGGCGGCCACGAACAGCACGCCCATCACGACCCCGATCGCGAACGCGCCGCCGCCGCGCGAGAGCGTGACGGCGAGCAGGACCACGCCGATGACGACCATCGCGACCGACAGCACCCGTGCCGCGTGGCGGTGCAGATCGCGCGGCGGCGGCACCGTCACACCACCGCCCCGGGGACCGCTCGCTCGGGGGGAGCGTTCACCGGATCGGACTCGATGATGACCCGGCACGGGCGGTCGCTGAGCACCGTCTCGACCGTCTTGCCGAACAGCGTCGTGCCGGTCCGCGCCGGCAGCGGCATGACGATCGCGCTCGCGCGAATACCGCGCGCCTCGTCGATGATCGCGCGGCCTCCCTGGCCCGCGCGAATCTTGATCGCTCGCCCGCTCACGCGCCGACCACCCTGGAGCTTGGCGTGCTCGATGACGCCCTGCGCCGCCGCCTCCTTCTCGGGCATCTCGGCCGACACGGGCGCCGACTGGGGAACCGTGATCGTCACGAGCACGTAGATGCCGCGCCGCCGGCGCGCCGCGAGTTTGACCGCCGTCGCGATCGTCTGCGGCGTGTAATGCTCAGCCTCGAGCGCGACGAGGATCGAGTCGTACTCGGCCTCGGTCGCCACGACCGACTGCGGCAGCACGACCTTCACCGTGCTCGTCAGATCGAGCCCCTGGCTGCGGCGGTAGATGACGTACAGCGAGATCCCGAGCGCGAGCCACACGACGCCCGCGAGCGCGACGGTCAGGTTGAGGATCGTCACGACGACGAACGAGATCGCCGTTCCCGTCCCCCCGAAAATCGCGAACAGCGGCACGTCGAAGCCGCCGATGCGCACGTTGCCGGGCCCCCGGTACGGGCGATCGTAGTCCGGCGCGAGCTTGCGCAGCCGCACGACCGAGAGGTGCGCGATCGTGAACGACAGCATCGCTCCGAACGCGTACATCTTGCCCAGGAAGTCCGCCTGCCCGGGGACGAGCGTGAGCATCGCGATCCCGCCGAACACGACGATCCCGAGCCACGGCGTGCCGTACCTGGGGTGCAGCTGACGCAGGCGGTCGGGCACCTGGCGGTGGATCCCCATCGAGTAGACGAGCCGCGAGACCCCGATGAGACCCGCGTTGGTCGCGATGAACAGGATCGTCGCGGCGAGCAGCCCGACGTAGAGCTCGCCCGCGCCCTGCAGCGGGCCCAGATGGATCTGCTTGACGACGCCGAGAATCGGGTCGCCGGCGTAGCCGCCCTGATCTTCGGGCAGCCCGAGCAGCGTCTGGTACTCGCCGGTCTGCTTGTTGAGCGTCACCGGCAGCGCCGACAGCGCGACGGCCGGCAACGTGAAGTAGATCGCGAACACCGCCATGCGCACACGGCTGATGGCCGCCGGGATCGTCGTGCGCTCCTCCTTGGCCTCCTCCGCCAGGTTCGAGATCGTCTCGATGCCCGTGTAGGCGACCATCCCGATGGGGATCGCCAGCAGGAAGTCCGACCACGTCGGCGCGACCCCGAACGAGACGTTGTGGACGAGCGTGTCGGGACTCAGCACGAGCACGATGCCCACGCACACGAGCAGCAACTGGGTCATGAAGTCGACGACGGCGAGCGCGATGTTCAGCCCGGCGGACTCCTTGACCCCGCGGACGTTGATCGCGGCGAGGATCGCGATGATCGCGGCGCCGGCGATGACGTCCCCGGGCGCCGAGCGCAGCGGATCCCAGAACAGCCCGCCGATGTAGTGCGGCACGAAGAACGCCGAGATCGCGACCGTGATGACGTAGTTGAGCATCTGGCCCCACGCCGCGAAGAAGGACCAGAACTCGTTGAACGCGTGGCGCGCGAAGGAGGAGGAGCCACCGGCCTCGGGGTACATCGTCGTCGCCTCGGCGTATGTCGCCGCCGTCCAGAAGAAGATGACGCCGGTGATGATGAAGACGATCGGCGTCAGGCCGAGCGCGAGCGCCGCGACGAGCCCGAGCGCGTAATAGATCGAGGAGCCGACGTTCCCATAGGCCG
>JAWVGM010000150.1:0-44307 GCA_033855075.1 Solirubrobacteraceae bacterium
CAGCCCTACCGCTTCCGCGCGCGGCCCTGGGACATCGAGGGCGCGGGCTCCATCTGCACGCTGTGCCCGTCGCAGTGCAACGTCGAGTTCACGGTGCGCGACGAGCGCGTCCTGCGGGTCCTGTCGCGCGACCACGACGACGTCGACGACGGCTGGCTGTGCGACAAGGGCCGCTTCGCCTACCAGGCCGTGCACGTCGACGAGCGCATAACGCAGCCGCACGTACGCATCGACGGCGAGCTGCGCCCCGTGAGCTGGGACGACGCGCTCGACGCCGCGACCGAGGGTCTTCAGGCGGCCGGCGCCTCGACCGGCGCCATCGCGGGCGGCGAGACCACGAATGAAGAGGGCTTCCTGCTCGCCCACCTCACGCGCGCCGCGCTGCACTCGAACAACATCGACTCGCGCAGCGGCGGCGTGCTGCCGCGCGAGCTTCACGCCGCGCTGCACGCCCCGGCGCTGCAGGCGACCGTGCCCGACCTCGAGTTCGCCCACACCGTCCTCGTGCTCGACTGCGAGCCCGTCGACGACGCGCCGATCCTCGACCTGCGCATCCGCAAGGGCGTGCGGCGCAACCACGTGAAGCTCGCGGTCGCGTCCAGCCGCCCGTCGTCGCTGGATGCCAACGCCACGACCACCGCGCGCTTCGCGCCGGGGGCCGGCGAGGCGTTCCTCGCCGCGCTGAACGCGGCCTTGGGCGGCGGAGGCGTCGTGCCCGAACTAGCCGCCGCGGCGGGCGCCGACGCCGCCGAGGTCACCGCGCTGGCCGAACTGCTCGCCGCCGAGGGCGAGGACGACGTCGTGATCGTCTGGGGCGAGCGCCTCACCCACGGCCCGCGCGGCGCGCATGCCGCCCGGGCGCTGCTGAACGTCGCCGGCCACGCCGTCGCGTCCGACCACGACGGCGCCGGACTGCTCGAGGTGCCCGCGGGCACGAACGGGCGCGGGCTGCGCGAGGCCGGCGTCCTGCCGAACGCCGGACCCGGACTGTCTCCTGTCGCCAGCGAGGGACTGGACAGCGGCGAGATCGGCCGCTCCGCCGCCGCGGGCCAGCTCGAAGCGCTCGTGTTGCTGCACACCGATCCGCTGCGCGACCTGCCGAGCCGCCGCACGTGGACGAAGGCGCTCAACCGCGCGAAGACCATCGTCGCCTACACGGACGTCCTCACCGACGGCATCCGCGAGCACGCGACGATCGTCTTCCCCGCCGAGTCCTACGCCGAGAAGGAAGGCACGATCGTGCATCCCGACGGGCGCATCCAGCGCCTGCGGCCGGCGATCGCGCGGCCCGGCGAGGTGCGCGCCGAGTGGCGCGTGCTCGTGGAGTTGTGCACGCGCCTCGGCCACGATCCCGGGATGGGGAGCGGCCCGACCGCGTCCGGCGTGCTGTTCGACGCGATCCCGTTCTACGCCGGGATCACGCTCGATGAGATCGGTGGGCGCGGCGTGCGCTGGCCCGCGCTGCCGGCGAACGCCGCCGCCTGGCCCCAGGGCGACAGCGGGCCGTTCGGCCTGGAGGCGCCGCCGCACGCGGCCTCGCCCAATGGCGCGCTGCGCCTGGGCACGTTCCGGTCGATCTGGGCCGCGCCCGAGGTCGAGCGCTCGCCCGCGCTGAAGTTCCTGCGCCAGGTACAGCGCGCGGAGATGAACCCGAGCGACGCGCAGCGGCTCGGTGTCGCGCACGGCGATGCGGTCGTCGTCGAGTCCGACGGCTCGCAGGTCGCGGCGACGGTCGCGCTGCGCTCGGGCGTGCCGGCAGGCAGCGTCTTCCTCGAGTCGGGGCTGCCGGAGAACTCGGCGACCGAGCTCGATTCCGACCTCGTGGACGTGGTGGGAGTGACGTCGTCCGAAGGTCGTCGGTTGCGATGACCGGACCTGTGACGTCGTCCGAAGGTCGTCGCTTGCGATGACCGGAGGCCGAAACCCATGATCCTCGCCACCGTCGGCTTCGCCGAGCAGTGGTACGTCCAGCTCATCAAGTCGGTGATCATCTTCCTCGTCGCCGTGCAGCTCGTGCCGGTCGTGCTCATCCTCGAGCGCAAGCTGCTGGGCCGGTTCCAGCACCGCTACGGGCCCAACCGCGTCGGCCCCTTCGGCGCGCTGCAGCCGCTCGCGGACATCATCAAGCTCGCGACGAAGGAGGACTTCCGCCCGAACACGAGCATCGGCTTCCTCTACACGCTCGCGCCGGTGATCTCGATCCTCACCGCGCTCGCGGCGTTCGCGATCATCCCGTTCGGCACGACCGTCGACATCTTCGGCTCGCCGGTCGGCCTCTATGGCCTCGATGTCGGGATCGGCGTGCTCTACGTCTTCGCGTTCGGCGCGATCGCCTTCTACGGGCTCATGCTCGGCGGCTGGGCGAGCGGCTCGAAGTACTCGTTCCTGGGCGCGATGCGCGCCGCCGCGCAGCTCATCTCCTACGAGGTCGCGATGGGCCTGTCGCTCGTCGGCGTCCTCATGACGGCCGGGACGCTGTCGCTCACCGGCATCGTCGAGGCGCAGCACGGCATGTGGTACATCGTGCCCCAGTTCGTCGGCTTTCTCATCTTCCTCGTCGCCGGCTTCGCGGAGACCAACCGCGCGCCGTTCGATCTGCCCGAGGCCGACGCCGAGCTCGTCGCGGGCTACAACACCGAGTACGGCGGCGGCAAGTTCGCGACGTACTTCTTCGCCGAGTACGTGAACATCCTCGTCGTCTCGGCGATCGCGGTGACGATGTTCCTCGGCGGCTGGCAGCTGCCGTTCGGCATCGACCCGCCGAACTGGGTCGACCCGTTCGTCGTGCTCGGGAAGATCTCGTTCTTCGTGTTCCTCTTCGTCTGGATCCGTGCGACGCTGCCGCGGTTGCGGTATGACCAGCTCATGAGCTTCGGCTGGAAGGTGCTGCTCCCGCTGGCGACGCTGAACGCGCTCGTCACCGCGATCGTGGTGGTGGCCGTATGAGTGACGTCGACCGGAGGGCGCCGGCTCCGGCGACCGGAGGGCGAAACACGTGGTCCCCCGGCGACGACATGCTGATCGTCAAGCGCGCGCCCAAGCCCGGCGCCGCCGGCGGCACGTACCGCGCATTCGGCGAGACGCTGCGCGGCCTGAAGACGACCATGGCACGGCTCGTCGAGGGGCCCAAGACGATCTCCTATCCCGAGGAGAAGGTGCCGGTCTATCCGCGCTTTCGCGGCCGCCATCGGCTGCACCGCTTCGAGGACACGGGCCTGGAGAAGTGCGTCGGCTGCTCACTGTGCGCCGCCGCGTGCCCGGCCGACTGCATCCGCGTCGTCGCGGCCGAGAACACGCCGGAGAACCGGGTCAGCGCCGGCGAGCGCTACGCCGCGGTCTACGAGATCAACCTTGCGCGCTGCATCTTCTGCGGCTACTGCGAGGTCGCGTGCCCGTTCGATGCGATCACGATGGGCCACGACTACGAGATGTCCGACTACTCCCGCTCGGACCTGATCTTCACGAAGGAGATGCTGCTCGCCGAGCCGCTGGAGCGCACGCCGCTGCGGCGCGAGGGGGAGTAGGTCCGGCGATCGTCGGCACCGGAACGGCGGGCACGGACGTCGTGACCTTCGCCGGATCGCTCGCGTTCGCCGTCACCGCGAACCTCGGTGCCGGCGACGACGACTTCACCACGACCGGCACGCAAGCGGTGAACGTCAACGGCCAGGCGGGCGACGACACGCTGCGCGGCGGAGGTGGCGACGACACTCTCGACGGCGGCGCCGACGACGACACGCTGCGCCCCGGCACCGGCAACGGGCCAAGATCTTTCAGTTCCTCCGCACGACGCAGCACGGCAAGAAGGTCGCGACCAAGAAGCGCACAAGGCTGAGGTTCAAGGGCACCGCGAGCGACGCGTCCGGCGTCGCCACGGTCTACATGACCGTGCTGAAGCGCACCAAGAACACGTGCCGCTGGCTGGACCCGGAGAAGGGCCTGAAGCTGCGCTCGTGCAGCAAGCCGGCCCTCATCGTCGTCAAGCTCGCAAGCAACGGCGCATCCTGGTCCTACAACGTCCGCACGTCGATCAAGCTCCCGAAGGGCAGCTACAGGGCCACCGTCTACGGGCTCGACAAGGCAGGCAACCTCGGCAACACCGCCGCAAAGGCCAAGCGGATCGTCACCTTCAGAATCCGGTGATCACATCGGGGGCGGTTCTCCTCCGGTGTGCGCGAATGTCTTGTTGGCGATCTTCCAGCTATCGCCGGTACGCACGAGCGAGAAGAAGTCGGTGAACGACAGGCTGCCCCAAAAGCCATCCTCTTCGAGCGTGGCCACCGCAGCATCGCCCACCTGCTCGATCGCGAGAATCCGAGCTTCGTAGGAACCATCCACGTCGGCGGGGTGCCCGTCGCTCATCTTAAAGAGCTCGGCGATCGGCACATCGGCGCGCTGGCCGCCGAGGCTGCCAAACATGCGTGCATCGTCGTGGAAGGCCTCGCGCAGCTTCGTCACGTCACCGTCCCGTGTGCCATCGATGTACAGCTGCAATATGCCCTCGATCTCGGACTGATCGGCTGCCGCGTCGGCCATCGTCGCTCCCTGTGTCGAGGTCATTCGTCGTCCTCGACCATAGCCCGCCGCCCGTGAACCGAGGGAATATCTGTGAGCGCGGGTCGCGCCCAGCCGATCCTGCGGTCTGGTCTGACGATCACTGGGGTGTAACGAACTACACTGCGTTGCGTAGCAGCTGCCACGGGAGGGTCGGCACATGCCAATACTTCACAGCGTCGGTACGGAACGCCGACGGCCGATCACCGTCGTGCTGGTCGACGATCAGCCCCTGATACGGGGCGTCGTCTGTCACGCCTTGACCGGCGCCGGGCTCAGCGTCGTCGGCCAGGCGGCCACCGGCGAGGATGCGATCACGATCGTCCTCGACGTGCGCCCGGACGTCGTGCTCATGGACCTGGGCCTGCCCGGCATCGACGGCGTCGACGCGATCAAGCAGCTCAGCTTGCTCGCGCCCGGCCCCCGAATTTTGGTGCTCACGGGCAGTGAGGAGAACCGTGTTGTCGAGGCGATCGTCGCGGGCGCCACCGGATATATCCTCAAAGACTCGCCGCCTGACGCGATCATCAGAGCCATCAGAGTGACGGCCGCCGGCGAATCGGTGCTGTCCTCGCATGTCGCCGGCGCATTGCTCCAGCGCATCCGCGAGCGCGACATCGCGGTCACCGCAGACAGCGTGAGCGCCGCCGCCGCCATCCGGTCCGCACTGACCGAGCGCGAGCTGGAGATCTTCGAGCGCCTCGCAAGCGGACAGAGCAACCAGACCATCGGCCACGAGCTATCGCTGAGCACGAACACCGTCTCAAACCACATCGCGAGCATCCTCGCCAAGCTGCAACTCGACAACCGCATCCAGGCCGCGGTACAGGCCGTCCGCAGCGGCATCGCCTGAGCCCGCGCCGAAGCGAGTCCGAACTAAGGTCCCCCGGGGGACAACACACGGGAAGGGGCGCAGATGAATCAGGGTCCGACGATCCAGCAGGGCTCGACCGGCAAGGACACCAAGCGTCTGCAGCGCCTGCTCGTGATGATGCGCCTGCTCGACCAGCTACAGATCGACGGCGAATTCGGGCCCAAGACGACGGCGTCGGTCAAGGACTTCCAGGAGAGCGCGGGCATCGGGGTCGACGGGGTCGTGGGTCCACATACCTGGCACGCGCTGCCGGCGGATCCGAACACGCCGCAGCTCAAGCAGGGCTCGACCGGCGCCGCGGTCACCGGTCTGCAGAAGGGCCTGAAGACGATCCACGGCGACGGCAGCATCCCGAGCCCCGGCGCGGTCGACGGCGACTTCGGGCCGTCCACGAAGGCAGCCGTCGTCGCCTACCAGACCAATCGCAACCTGTCCGCCGACGGGATCGTCGGCGACCGCACGTGGTGGGTCCCGGCCGGCGCGGCCGGTGCGACGCTCGCGTCGCTGAGTGGGCTGACGACCGTCTAGTGTCGACCGATCGCCGGGCGTTCAGCCCGGCGGCTCGCGCAGCGCGTCGTCCTCCTCACCCGCGGGCGGGCTGATCTCCCACAGGTCCTCGAGGAGCTCGACCTCCATCTCGCGCTGCTCCGCCAGCGCCTCGGAGACATCGCGACGCTTGCGGGCCTGGTGGATGAACGTGTACACGCTGTCGGTCGGAATCGGGGCGAAGAAGTCGCCGAACCGGGCGACGAACTCGTCGCGGAGGCGGCCGTAGTCCTGCTCGAGCGCGTACAGCCAGCGCTCCTCGCCGGCGACCGCGACCGTCTCGCCGTCGTCGTCGAGCACCGGCTCGCCGTCGATCTCCGGCGGCAGCGGCGTCAGCGCGTGGTCGATCGGGACGCGGATCGCCCACGTGTCGTTCGTGAGCGCGATCCGGATCTCCAGCCGCAGCGACGGCCGGCGATGGATCCGCAGGTCGATCCAGTAGCGATTGGGGTCGCGCAGGCAGTAGTCGAGCCGTTCGACGCCGTCAGCCAGCAGCTCGGCGCCCGATTGCTCGAGCGCCCTCGCGACGCCAGGCTCCGCGTCGGATGGCAGCGCCACCCAGTAGTTCGCCGACTCGCGTCCCATCGCGCCTCAGCCAGCGGCGGTCTCGTTCTGCTGCTCGAGCACCTCGGCCAGCCGCTCCCGCGTGCGCTCTCCCACCATGCCATCGGCCTCGATCTTCACGGAGACCTGAAACATCTTGAGCGCGCTCTCGGTGATGACACCGAACTTTCCGTCGACCTCACCCGGCTTGAAACGCAGCCCGATCAGCTTCTCCTGCAGGTCCGCGACCTCCGGGCCCTCCGATCCGCGCTCCAGCGTCTCCTCAGCCATCGTTCAGCCCCTCTTCGTAGCTCGTAGCGTCAGGGGAATCTTGCCCGACTTGGGCTCCGACGACGCGTCACGTGCGCCGACTGTCGGGCAGCTGCCCGTGCGCGGCCTCGAGATCGATCAGATCGGCGAGGTCGCGCTCGCGCCCCGCCATCCGCTTGAGCGCGACAAGATCCGCGAGGGAGCAGATGCGGGTCGGCACCCCGTCGACGCGGCGCTCGTCTGCCCGGGCGTCGAGCTCCCCGAAGCTGAGTGGCCTTCCCGGATCGCGGAGCAGATTGAGATCGCCGTGCGGCGTGCTCAGGTTGATCGTCCGGCCCAGGACGACAGCATCCGGGGCAAGCGCCGAGCCGTCGGGCCGCGTCGCTTTCCAATCGCCGATGAGCGCCCGTACCGCGGCGAGGTTGTTCTCGTCAGGAGCGATCACGACGTCGACCTCACGCGTCGCGCGAACCACGCCGTGGCGCAAGAGCGCGAGATCGCCCACGACCACGTAGCGGACGCCGGCGCGACTCAGATCCTCCAGGATCCGCCCGAACCCGCTCACCGCGCGACGTGATCGCGCGCGAGCCTCAGCGCGATCTCGCCGAGCGCGACGCGCCCCTCGGCAGCCTTTGCGGCGGCGGCGCAGTCCGCCGGACGACGCGCCCCGAGATCGTCACGTTCGCTCACGCGGCAACGATAACCGAGGCTTCCGGGAGCTTCGCGTCGTGGGCTTGGAGACCACGGTCAGGCCGCGGAGGGGGACGCGACGATAGATTGGCGCCTTCATGGGCGAGGTGCTGTTCTTCCTGGCCGGAATCGGGGCTATTGCCGGGGCGATCGGAGTCGTCGCGCTGCGCAACCCGTTCTTCAGCGTGCTCGCGCTCGTGTCCCACCTCGTCTCGCTCGCGGCGCTGTTCCTCCTGCTGAGCGCGGAGTTCGTCGCCGCCGCGCAGGTCGTCGTCTACGCGGGCGCGGTCATGGTCCTCTACGTCTTCGTCGTCGCGTACGTCGGCGGTCAGGACGAGCCGCTCGGGCCGCGGGCCGGCAGCGGCCTGCGCGCCTTCGCGTGTTTCTTTGGTGGGCTGCTCTTCGTCGAGTTGTGCGTCGCACTGCTCGGCACCGCGCTGAAGGCGGTTGACAGCGGCGGGCCGACGCTCGCGACCGGCAGCGGGTCGCCAAAGCAGATCGGCGAGCTGCTGCTCACCAAGTTCCTGCTGCCGTTCGAGCTCGCCTCGTTCCTGCTCCTGATCGCGGCGGTCGGCGCCGTCGTGCTCGCCCGCCGCCGCGGCGGTCTGACCGCCGCCGAGGACCAGGCGCGCTACAGCGCGATGGACCTCGTGCGTCCGGCGGACACCGGGACCATGGCCGAGGCGGTCGGCGGCCGGCGCCGCGCGCTCGCCGCTGCCGCGACCCGCCCGCAGAGCCCGCCCGCGGACGAGGACGAGGACGAGGACGCGTAGTGGACATCAGCTGGTATCTCGCGGTCTCGGCGCTCATCTTCACGATCGGCGTCGCCGGTGTGCTCACGCGCCGCAGCCCGCTCGTCGTCCTGCTGTGCCTGGAGCTCATGCTCAACGCCGCGAACCTCGCGCTCATCGCCTTCGCGCGCATGCACGGCAACGCGGAGGGCCAGATCTTCGCGATCATCGTCATGGTCGTCGCGGCCTGTGAGGTGACGGTCGGCCTCGGCGTCATCGTCGCCATGCGCCGGCGCCGGCTGCCGATCGACGTCGACGAGCTGCGGGAGCTTCAAGGATGAACAGCGTCAAGCTCTTCGCCTGGCTGACGCTCGCGTTCCCGCTCGCCGGGACGCTCGCGGTCGCGCTGACCGGGCCCAGGCTGCGCGGGCGCGGCGCGGGCTGGCTGGGGACGAGCGCGCTCGCGCTGTCCTTCGCGTCGGCGATCGGCACCCTGCTCGCGCTCCAGGGCCAGGACCACGAACACCGCCAGATCGTCGCCACCGGCTGGGACTACGCGGTCAGCGCCGGCGTCGACGCCAAGGTCTCGCTGCTCGTCGACCCCCTGTCGGTCTTCATGATCCTCGTCGTCGCCGGGGTCTCGACGCTGATCCATCTGTACTCGATCAGCTACCTGGACTCAGACGCGGGCTACGTGCGCTTCTTCTCGTACCTGAACTTCTTCGTGTTCTCGATGCTGCTGCTCGTCCTCGCGGGGAACTTCCTGCTGCTCATCGTCGGCTGGGCGTTCGTCGGCGCCGCGTCGTACATGCTCATCTCGTTCTGGTACCGGCGCGGGACGGCGACGCAGGCGGGCATCAAGGCCTTCGTCATCAACGTGCTCGGCGACGTCGGACTCGTCCTCGGCACGTACTTCCTCTTCAAGCACTCGGGCACGCTGGACTTCCTTGGGACATTCGACAGCGTCAAGCAGGACTTCGGCCACAACTCGGCCGACCTCGTCGCGGGCTGCGTGCTGCTGCTCGTCGGCGCGTTCGCGAAGTCCGCCCAGATCCCGCTGCACACGTGGCTGCCGGACGCGATGGAGGGCCCGACGCCGGTCAGCGCGCTCATCCACGCGGCGACGATGGTCACCGCGGGCGTCTACCTGATCGCCCGCATGCACCCGCTGTTCGAGTGGGCGCCGACCGCCGCCGACGTCGGCGCGGTCATCGGCTGCCTGACGCTGCTCGTCGCGGGGACGATCGCGCTCGCGGTCACCGACCTCAAGCGCGTCATCGCGTACTCGACGATGTCCCAGATCGGCTACATGATCATGGCCGTCAGCGCGGGCGCGTACGCGGCGGGTCTCTTTCATCTCATGACGCACGCGTTCTTCAAGGCGCTGCTCTTCATGGCCGCCGGGTCGGTCATCGCCGCGATGGCGGGCGAGCAGAACCTCGACAAGATGGGCGGCTTTCGCAAGGCGATGCCGTTCACGTACGGGTGCATGGTCATCGGCGGCCTCGCGCTCGCCGGCATCCCGCCGTTCTCCGGCTTCTTCTCCAAGGACGAGATCCTGCTGCTCGTCGGCGACCGCGGCGGCTGGCACTGGGGCCTCTACGTCGCGGGGTACGCCGGCGCGTTCCTCACCGGGATCTACACGTTCCGGATGATCTTCCGCGCGTTCTGGGGCGAGCCGGTGCCCGAGGCGCGCGAGCTCGAGGAGGGCCACCTGCACCACGCCGAGGTGCATACGAACCCGGCGACGGGCGAGGTCGAGGACACCGATGTCGGTTTCCCCGGCCCCGACCACCACATCGCCGAACGCGAGGGCACGATGAAGATCGCGATGGGGACGCTGGCGCTGCTGGCGATCGTCGGCGGCGCCCTGCAGATCCCGAAGGTCACGCACGTCATCGACCACTTTCTCGAGCCGAGCTTCCACGACTCGGCGCTGTATGAGCGCGATCCGAGCAACGGCCTGCTCACGATGGGCTTGCTTCTCGGCGCCGCGATCGGCCTCGCCGGGATCGGCGTCGCCTACTACATCTGGGTCCTGCATCCGGAGATCGCCACGCGCCTGCGTGAGCGCTTCGCGCCGATCCACCGCTTCCTCTTCAACAAGTGGTACTTCGACGAGCTCATCGGCCTGCTCGTCGTGCGCCCGGTCCAGTGGTTCGGCGCCTGGGCGCAGCAGACGTTCGAGCGCGTCGTCGTCAACGGCCTGCTCGTCGGGGGCTCGACGGGCGTGGTGCGCGCCGGCTCGTCGGCCGTGCGGGCCGCGCAGACCGGCTTCCTGCGCTACTACGCCGCGCTGATCGTCGTCGGGCTCGTGTTCGTCGCCTTCTACTTCCTGCTCGCGTCATGACCCTGCACCTGTCGATCGTGCTCTGGCTGCCGCTCGCGTTCGGCGCGATCGGGATGTTCGCGCCGCCGAAGCTCGCGGGACGCGTCGCGCTGCTGGGCACGCTCGTCGTCCTCGCCTACGCGGTCGTGTACCTCGTGGACTACGACTCGGCGCGGGGTGGGCTGCAGTACGTCACCGACGAGACATGGATCTCCGAGCTGGGCATCCACTACAAGCTCGGCGTCGACGGGCTGAACCTCCTGTTCATCGCGCTGACCGCGATCACGTGGGTCGCGGCGACGCTGTGGGCGAGCACGCAGGACTACGAGAGGCCACGCCTCTTCTTCTTTCATCTCATGCTCGGCGAGACCGCCGTGCTCGGCGCGCTGTTCGCGCAGGACCTGGCTCTGTTCGTCCTGTTCTTCGACCTCATGCTCATCCCGTTCTTCTTCCTCACGGGCATGTGGGGCGGGCGCAACCGGATCGCTGCGACGACGAAGATGGTCATCTACACGCTCGTCGGATCGCTGCTCATGCTCACCGCGGCGGTCGCCACCGGCGTACTCGCGGCGCAGAACAGCGACGGGGCCCTGTCCTTCGCGTTCTCCGATCTCGCGGCGCGGCCGCTTGGCGACGGCACGCAGAACTGGATCTTCCTGTTCTTCGCCGCCGCGTTCCTCGTGAAGATGCCGGCGTTCCCGCTGCACGGCTGGATGCCCGACGCCTACCGCAACATGCCGCTGCCGGCGCTGGCCGTCTTCTCCGCGGTGCTGAGCAAGGTCGCCGCCTACGGCTTCCTGCGCGTCTGCGTGCCGCTGTTCCCGCACGCGATGTCGCATTACCAGACGCTGCTGCTGGCGATCGCGCTCGCCGGGGTCCTCTACGGCTCGGCGATGGCCTTCACCACGACCGAGTCGCGGCTCATCCTCGGCTACTCGTCGCTCGCGCAGCTCGGTTTCATCACGCTCGGCATCTTCGCGCTCAACCCGCAGGGCGCCCAGGGCGCGGTGCTGCAGGCCTTCAACCACGGCCTCGTCGTCGCGCCCGCGTTCTTCATCGTCGCGTTGCTGGCGGCGCGCGCCGGCGGCTCTGAGGACATCCGCGACATGGGCGGCATCGCCATGCGGGCGCCCGTCCTCGCGGCGATGTTCCTCATCGTCGCCTTCGCGACGCTCGCGATGCCCGGCTCGTCGAACTTCGTCGGCGAGTTCCTCATCCTGCTCGGCGTCTTCAAGACGAAGCTCGTGTTCTCGATCGTCGCGTTCGCCGGTGTGGTGATGGCATCCGTCTACGCGCTGCGCCTCTACATCCGCACGATGCACAACCGCACCGGGCCGCGCGTCGAGTCGCGCGAGATGACGCTGCGTGACGGGCTCGTGCTCGTGCCGCTCGTGCTCGCGATCCTCGCAATCTCCGTGTATCCGCAGTTCGCGCTGAAGCGCACGGAGAAGACGGTCACCGGCGGCGGGACGCCGGCCAGCGCGGCGCAGGTGGCCGGGAGCCCGGCGCCATGACCGCGCTCGCCGTCAGCGGACCGCACGTCGACTGGGCGGGCCTCTCCCCGCTCGTCGCGGTGCTCAGCGGAGCGCTCGTCGTGCTCATGCTCGGGCTCGTCCGCTCGCGCGTCGCGCGCGAGACCGCCGTCCCCGCGCTGTCGATCGCGACGCTGGCCGTCGCGCTCGGGTGCGGCATCTGGCAGTGGGGCGAGCGGGCGAACCTCATCGCGGGCGCGCTGCGCCTCGACGAGCTGACGCTCGTGCTGACGTTCATCTTCTGCGTCGCCGGGATGGCCGCGGTGCTGTTGTCGTGGCGCCACGTGGCCCCGCGCGAGGCGGCCCACGGCGAGTACTACGCCCTGCTGCTCACCTCCATCGCGGGCATGATCGTGCTCGTCGCCGCGCAGAACCTCGTGACGCTGTTCCTCGGCTTCGAGCTGTTGTCGATCCCGCTCTACGTGCTGTGCGCGACCGAGATGCGGCGCGCGTCGTCCCTCGAGTCCGGCCTGAAGTACCTCATCGTCGGGTCGGTCGGCTCGGCGACGCTGCTCTACGGCCTCGCGTTCATCTACGGCGCGACCGGATCGACGGATTTCGCCGGCATCGCACGGTCGCTCGGCGGAACCGAGGGCATCGTCTCCGATCCGCTGCTGCTCACCGGCATCGCCCTGACGATCGTCGGCCTCGCCTTCAAGGCCTCGACCGCGCCGTTTCATCAGTGGACGCCCGACGTCTACGAGGGCGCGCCGACGCCCGTGACGGCGTTCATGGCCGTCGCCACGAAGGCGGCGGCGTTCGGCGTGATGCTGCGCCTCTTCGACATCGCGCTCATCGATGCCGCGACCGACTGGGCGCCGCCGCTGGCCGTGCTCGCCGCGATCACGATCATCGTCGGCAACGTCGGGGCGCTCGGGCAGTCGTCGCTGAAGCGACTGCTCGCCTACTCGTCGGTCGCGCAGGCGGGGTACATGCTCGCCGGCGTCGTCGTCTCGTCGCGGCTCGGCGTGCAGGCGACGGTGTTCTACCTCGCCGTCTACCTGGCGATGAACCTCGCCGCGTTCGCGGTCATCGTGGCCCGTGAGCGCGAGACGCCGCTCGGCGACAACATCGAGGCGCTCAACGGGATCGGCGCGACGCGCCCGCTGCTCGCGTGGCCGATGACGATCGCGATGCTCGGCCTCGCCGGGCTGCCCGCGACCGCCGGCTTCATCGGAAAGTTCTATCTGATCGATGCCGCCGTGGCGGGCGACTACGCGTGGCTCGGCGTGTTCATCGTGGTCGGCTCGATGATCTCGCTCGCCTACTACCTGCGGGTCATCGCGGCGATGTGGATGCGCCCCGCGATCGAGGGCGAGGGCGCGACCGCGCTCGTCCCGCCGCCAGGCGAGCAGCCGGCGCTGGCCGGCGCCTCGGACGAGGCGACGGGGATGCGCGCGCAGGGAGAGGTCGTGGCGGTCGCCGTCATCTTCGGCGCCGCGACGCTCGTGCTCGGCATCGTCCCCTCGCCCCTGCTGAACCTCGTCCGTGACGCGGGCGCGGCGCTCGGGCTGCTCTGACGCTGGCTGCGGCGGGAAGGACCGACAGTTCCGCACGGCCACTGTGTCGAGTTGGGCGCCCTATACGGCGGCAAAGTCGACACGCCTCAGAAGAGCTTCTGGACCGCGTCGATCGCGGCCTTTCCGAGCAGAATCTCGACGAAGGCGCCGGCGACGGCTATGGCGGTTCCAACGAACGCGACGACGATGTCCTCGAGCAGCACGCCGAGCGACAGCAACACGACGCCGAGCGCCGGCAGCGTGTCGAGTCCGGTGAACGGAGGTGCGAAGAACGCGCCGGCTGAGCCGGCGATCACGAGCAGACCGAACACGGCGTTGCCGGCGCGATGACCGAAGATAAAGCTGCCGCGCGGCCGCGAGACGCGCTCGAGGCGGCGGATGAGCTTCACCAGACCACCGAGGAACCGCTGCTGCTTGGCGCCCGCCAGCCCCAGCCTGCGCCAGCGATCGGGAAGCCAGATCTCGTCGCGTCCCACGAACAGCTGAAGCGCGAGCAGCACCGCGATGACCTCGAAGACGTGCGTCGCGCCGCCCGTCGGCAGCGGCAGCGCGGGGACGCCGAGCAGAAAGACGAACAGCACGGCGAAGCTCTTCTCCTCGAACACTTCGATGAGGCTGCCGAGGGTCTTGTCACCCTCGCTGGCCAGCCAGCCATCGATCCGGTCGCTGACCTTCTCGGGCGCCGTAGGCGAGTCCGGGTCGGCGGGCGGGGAACCGGGGTCCAGCGGGCGTGACAACACCGCCGATGATGGCATTCTCAGGCCGGGAACGACGAAGCCCCGCCGTGGCGGGGCTTCGCGTCTGCCGGGGTTCGCGGCAATGTGCGACCTCCTGGTGGGATGCTGGGCTGGCGTCGCTGCTCAACGCCACGGGCCGCCACATTGCACCCGGCCCGCCACTCGTGCACGATCGCCCTCATCGTGGCGATTGAGCTCCTGCTGGCCCGTGCCCCGGTCTTCGCCCGCCTTGCGCCCGAGCTCCTCGAGCGCCTCGCCGCCCGCGCGCACCGGCTCCGGGTGCGAGCCGGGGGAACGCTGTTCGAGGCCGGCGACCCGAGCGATGCGTTGTACGTCCTCACCGCCGGGCGCCTGGAGGTCGTCGACGCCGATCAGCACGATCGCGTCCTGCGCGTGCTCGGCGCGGGCGCGGTGGTCGGCGAGCTCGGGGTTCTGACAGGGGCGCCGCGCTCGGCGACAGTCCACGCCCGCCGCGATGCGGAGCTGCTCGCGATCGGGCAGGAGGACGTCGAGGCGCTGCTGCGCGACGCGCCCGGCTTTGCCTTCGCGGTCGCGCGCGGCCTCGCGCGGCAGCTCGCCGGCGAGGCGGCGCCGGAGCCGGGCTCGCCGCCCGACCGCCGGGTCGTCGCGCTCGTGGGCATCGACGACGCCGCGCCGGTCGACGAGATCGCACGGCTGCTGAGCGGCGAACTGCGTCGCGGGGGCCCGGTCACGCGGCTGGACGAGATCGCGGCCGGCCAGGTGCCGTCGCGCGTGCTCGAGCTCCTCCTCGCCGAAGGCCGGCGCGTGCTGCTCGACGTGCGCGCGGGCCAGGCGAGCTCCGCGTGGACCGCGTTCTGCCTGCGCCAGGCGGACGTCCTGCTGGCGATCGCCGGCGGGCGCCGCGTGCTGCTCGAGCCTCGCCAGCTGCAGCGCCTGCGCGGCTGCGAGCTGCTCGCCTGCGGACCCGCGGCCGCCCGCGAGCACCTCGCCACGATCGCGGCGCAGATCGAGCCGCGCCGCGTGCAGTCGATCCCGGCGGGACCGATGGCGCCCGAGCGCGTGCGCGCCGTCGGGCGCCGGCTCGCCGGGCGGTCGATCGGGCTCGTCCTGTCCGGCGGCGGCGCGCGCGGCCTGGCGCACCTCGGCGTCCTGGAGGAACTCGAGGCCGCGGGCGTGACGGTCGACCGCATCGGCGGCGCGAGCCAGGGCGCGATCATCGCCGGCATCTACGCGATGGACCGCGGCGCCGCCCACACGATCGAGTTGTGCGAGCGCGGCTACCTGCACCGCAGCCCGACCGGTGACTGGACGATCCCGACGACGTCGCTGATCCGGGGGCGGCGCACGGAGGATCTCGTGCGCGGCGCGTTCGGTGCGGACACCACGATCGAGGACCTGCCGCTGGCCCTGTTCACCGTGAGCAGCGACCTGCTGTCGGGCGAGCTGGTCGTCCACCGCCGCGGCTCGGTCGTCGAGGCGCTTTGCGCGAGCGTCGCGATCCCGGGCGTCTTCCCGCCCCGCCCCGCGGGCGAGCGGGTGCTGATCGACGGCGGCATGCGCAACAACCTCCCGGCCGACATCATGGCCGCCGACCACGAGGGGCCCGTCATCGCCGTCGACGTCGTCGCGCCACGCCACAAGCGCTCGGGAGCGCCGCGCGTGCCGCGCCTCGCGGAGACCCTCATGCGCTCCGTCGGCTTTGCGAGCCTCGACCGCGACGGCTCGGCGCGGCGACACGCCGACCTCGTGATCAGCCCGCTGGTGGGCGGCATCGGGATGCTCGACTGGAAGCGCCTGCACGACGCACGCGAGGCGGGACGGACGGCGGCACGCGAGGCGCTCGAGACCGGTCCGGCATGGCTGAGGGCGCAGTGAACGACCGCGCGGGGCGACGCCGGGGACGCGCCGCGGGACCGGTGTCGCCCGGGCGCGTGCTGCTCGTCGTCGGGCTCGGCACGTTCATGGTGTTCCTCGACACGACGATCGTGAACATCGCCTTTCCCGACATCCGCTCGGACTTCAGCGGTGCCGATCTCAGGGAGCTGTCGTGGGTGCTCAACGCCTACAACATCGTGCTGGCGGCGTTGTTCGTCGTCTTCGGGCGCATCGCGGACGTCGTCGGCCGCCGCCGCACGTACATCGCCGGCGTCGCGCTGTTCGCCACCGCATCGGCCGCGTGCGCGATCGCGCCGTCGGTGACGGCGCTCGTCGCGGCGCGCGTCGCGCAGGGACTGGGCGGGGCGATGATCGTCCCGGCCGGGCTCGCGCTCGTCGTGCGCGCGTTTCCCCAGGAGCGCCGCGCACACGGCGTCGGGCTGTACGGCGCGACGGCCGCGCTCGCCGCCGGCATCGGCCCCTCGGTCGGCGGCCTGCTCGTCGAGCTCTCCGGCTGGCGGCTCACCTTCCTCGTCAACGTGCCGGTCGGCGTGCTCGCCGTCTTCGCCGCCCGCGCCGTGCTCATCGAAAGCCGCGCCGCAGGGCGCCGCGCCCTGCCTGACCTGCTCGGCTCCGCCCTGCTGGCAATCGCCATCGGCGCGGTCGCGCTGGGCATCGTCAAGGGCGACGAATGGGGCTGGACGAGCCTCGCGGTCGCCGCCTGCGCCGCCGTCGCGGTGCTCGCCGGCACGGCGGTCGTGGTCCGCTCCGGCCGGCACCGGGCGCCGGTGCTCGACCTGGCGCTGCTGCGCTCGCGCGACCTCGCGCTCGCCAACGGGCTCACCGTGACCGCCGCCGTCGCGCTGTACGCCGCGATGCTCTGCAACGTCCTGTTTCTCACGAGCGTGTGGGGATACACCGAGCTCAAGGCCGGCCTGGCGATCACCGCAGGGCCGCTGGCCACGGCGATCGTGGCGGGTCCCGCCGGCAAGCTCGCCGACCGCTTCGGGTACCGCACCGTCGTCCTGCCGGGGGCGCTGGTCTGGGTCGCCGGTCTCGCGTTCTTCATCGCGCGCGCGGGCACCCGACCGGAATTCGTCGCGCACTGGCTGCCCGGCATCCTGCTGACCGGCATCGGCATGGGCCTCGTGCTTCCCGCCCTCAACGCCGCCGCGGTGGCGTCGGCGCGCGGCACGAGCTTCGGCACGTCCGCGGCAATCAACGCGGCCGCGCGCCAGGTCGGCGCGGTGCTCGGCATCGCGCTGCTGGTCGTCGTGGTCGGAACGCCGGCCCCGGCGCAGCTGGCCAACGCGTTCGAGGACGGGTGGCGGCTCGCGGCGGCCTTCCTGCTCCTCACGGCGGCCGGCGCGGCCGCCCTGCGCCGCACCCGCTCCGCCGGCGACGCGGCGACGGCACCAGCCGAGCCCACGGCCCCGCCCGCGATCCTGCCGGCGGCGCACGGATCGGGCGTGGTCAGCCGGCTCGGCGTGCCCGCGCGGACCACGGCACGCCACCCGCGCGACCTCGTCGAGACGCTGCCGTTGCTGCAGGACGCCGACCCCGCGACCGTTGCAGGCCTCGCGCGCGCAGCGCAGCCGGTCGAGGTGGCGGCCGGCGAGGCACTGTTCGCCTCCGGCGACGATGCGGACGCGGTGTTCGTCGTCGTATCGGGCCGCCTCGCGGTCATCGCGCCGGGTGAGGACGGGCGGACCGTCGCGCTGCGCGCGCGAGGCGATCTCGTCGGGGAGATCGCCGCGTTCGCCGGCGTGGTCCGCCCCAACAGCATCGTGGCCGAGCGCGACAGCCGGCTGCTGCGCGTTCCCGCGGACGTCGTGCTCGACGCGGCCGAGAGAGACACGGGGCTCGCGAACAGGCTCGTCGTCGCCCTCGGCGCGATCCTGACGAGCGGCGGGGCGAACGCCCGCGCACCGGTCGCGCGGCCCGCGACGGTCGCGGTCCTGCCCGCCGGCGACGGCAGCTCCGTGGAGGGGGTCGCGTCCGCGCTCGCGGCGGCGCTCGCGCGGATGGGCGCGGTCGCGCGGCTCGACGCCCCGCCGGGGAAGGGCGCCAGCGATCACGCGGCGATGGTGGATGCGCTCGAGGACGCCGAACGCGACCACGACCACGTGCTGCTGTGCTCGGGCGCCGCGGACCCCGCGGACCCGTGGACGGCGTTCTGCCTGGGCCAGGCCGATCGCGTCGTCGCGGTCGCCGGCACGCCGGCGACCCCGCGGTGGGCGACGCGGGCGGGGTGCGAGCTCGTCTGGGTCGCCGGCCGGCGCGATGGCCTGCCGGCGCTCGCGCGGTCGCTCGACGCCCGCGCGATCTGCGTGACCGAGCCCGGCGCGCCGGCCGTCGAGCCGCTGGCGCGCCGCCTGGCGGGCGCGTCCGTCGGGCTCGTCCTCGCCGGCGGCGGCGCCCGCGCGCTCGCACACATCGGCGTGCTCGACGAGCTCGAGGCGGCGGGCGTCGAGATCGACCGCATCGCCGGGGCCGGCACCGGGGCGCTGATCGGTGCGCTGCACGCGGCCGGGATGGACGCCGACGACATCCACGGCTGGTGCTACGAGTGGCTCGTCCGCCGGCGGGCGCTCGCGGAGCTCTCCTGGCCCCGTCACGGCATCCTGCGCGAGGACCGCCTCGCCGCGGCGCTCGTGGCCGCGTTCGGCGACCGCCTCATCGAGGAGCTGCCGCGCCAGCTGCGCTGCGGCTGCGCCGACCTGCTCGAGCGCGAGACCGTCGTGCTGCGCGCGGGCGGCGTCGCCGAGTCCGTCCGCGCGAGCCTCGCGCTGCCGGGCCTGCTGGCGCCGGTCGTCGTCGGGGAGCGGCTGCTCGTCGACGGGGGCATGCTCGACAACCTGCCGCTCGCGGCGCTCGACGCCGGGGAGGGCCCGCTCGTGGCGGTCGACATCACCGTGCAGCGGGCGCGGCCGCGCACCGCCGGCGAGCCGCTGCCGCGGATCACCGAGACCCTGCAGCGCGCGCTGCTGCTCGGCAGCAACGATGCGCGGATCGCCGCGCATGCCACCGCCGACGTCCTCGTCCGCCCGCAGCTCGAGGACTTCGGAGCGCTCGAGTACCACCTGCTCGACGAGCTGCGCGACGCCGGCCGCGAGGCGGCGCGGGCGGCGCTCGCCGGCACGCCAGTCGACGAGGTGCTGCCGCTGACGGGATCCGCGGCCTGAGCTCGCACGACCGGCCACGAACGGCCGAGTCCGCTCGACTTCCCCGGAGCGCGTGCCGATTCGGTGACACAGAGTTCCTGTGACTCAGATCAATGCCCGCATCAAGGTGCTGCATGAGCTCGTCCGCGGCTCGCACTACGTCGTCGACCCGGAGGTCGTCGCACACGCCATCGTCCTTCGGTCGATGACCCGGCGCGCGGTGCCCGACGTGATCTTTCGCAGCATGGCGAAGGTCGCCGAAGTGCGCTCGTTCCGCCCCCATCGCGGTGCGCGTTCCTTCCGGCTGAGCGCCCGCGAGCGCCGAGGCACCCATCGCCTCGCCGCCGCGCTCGATTCCTGAAATCACGCCCTGACGCGCATGGCCGGCGGGCGACGCACCCGGCGATCCGGCTTGCCGTCTTGGATACGCTGGCGTTCAGATTGGGATGCATGGGGTACTGACGCTTCTCGTAACCGAGTCGAAGTCCGCCGGAGGCGCGGCCTTCAAGGACATCAGCATCGTCGCCAGCGCGGTGATCGTGGCGACGATGTTCCTGCTGTTCATGGGCGGGATCGGGCACCGCGCGGAGATGATCCCGGTGCTCGGATGGTTCGAGCGCTTCGCGGAGAGGATCTCCGGCCAGCCGGCGTGGGCATCGCTGCCGTGCGGCCTGGCGATCGTCTCGCTCATCGCGTCGGTGTTCGGGCTGTACTGGGACGTGTCGCTGCACATCGACGTCGGCCGCGACGTCGGCCCGCTGAACAACACCGCGCACTACTTCATCCTCGCCGGCCTCTTCGGCATCTTCGCTGCGGGCTTCTTCGCGTGCTGCCTGCCCAACGAGGACCGCAAGGACCGACCGGGCCCCACCGCGATCCGCATCACGCAGGACTGGTACGCGCCGCTGGGCGGGCTGCTCATGATGGTCGCCGGCTTCTTCTCGCTGGCCGCGTTCCCGCTGGATGACATCTGGCACCGGCTCTTCGGTCAGGACGTGACGCTCTGGGGCCCGACGCACCTCATGCTCATCGGGGGTGCCGTCATGGCGCTCGTCGGCATCGCGGTCATCCAGGTGGAGGTGCGGCGCGCGGTGAAGGCCAGCGGCCTGCCCGACCGCGAGCAGCTTTGGGTGAAAGGGCTGCGCAACATCTGGCTGCCCGGCGGACTGCTCGTCGGCGCCTCGACCTTCCAGGGCGAGTTCGACTACGGCGTGCCGCAGTTCCAGCTCATCTTCCACCCGGTGCTCATCGTGTTCGCGGCCGGGCTCGTGCTCGTCGCCGCGCGCATCTGGCTCGGGCCGGGCACCGCGATCGCCGCGGTCCTCTTCTACCTCGCGATGCGCGGCGGGCTGACCTACCTCATCGGCCCGGTGCTTGGCGAGAGCACGAACCACTTCCCGCTCTACATCGCCGAGGGCGCCGCCGTCGAGCTCGTCGCCCTCGTCGTCGCGGCGCGCGAGCGCCCGCTGCATTTCGCCGTGTGGTGCGGCGTCGCCATCGGCACGGTCGGGCTGGCGGCCGAATGGGCGTGGTCGCACGTGTGGATGCCGCTGCCGTGGCCCTCCGAACTGCTGCCGATGGCCGTGCTCCTCGGCATCCCGATGGCGATCGCCGCGAGCCTCATCGGCGCCTGGCTGGGCGCGCGTCTCGGGGCCGAGCAGGTGCGCCAGGTGCCCGGGCTGCGCTCCGCGGGCGTGACCGGCGCGCTGCTGGTCGCGCTGCTCCTGGCGGTGCCGCTGTACACCCCTGCCGACAAGGGCGTGAGCGCGGCGGTCACGCTGCGCGACGTCCACGGCGGCGCCCAGCGAACGGTGCTCGCCACGGTCACGCTTCACCCGAGCGACGCCGCGAAGGACGCGAAGTGGCTGACCGCCACCGCCTGGCAGGGCGGCGGGCTCATCGTCGATCGCCTGCGCGAGATCCGCCCCGGCGTGTACCGCTCGACGAAGCCCGTGCCGGTATATGGCGACTGGAAGACGATGATCCGCCTGCACACCGGCACGTCGCTGACGGGCCTGCCGATCTACGCACCCGACGACCGCGCGATCCCGGCCCCCGGCGTGGCGGCGACGAAGCGCTTCACGCGCCCGTTTGTCTCCGACCGCGACCTGCTTCAGCGCGAGGCCAAGACGGCCGACCCCGCCGTCGTGATCGGCGCCTACAGCGCGGTCCTCGTCCTGACGCTGCTGCTGCTGGCCGACATGGCCTGGGGCGTGCATCGCGTCGCGGCGACCGCGAACGGCGGCACGCGCGAGCCGGAGCTGAGGACGCCCCCTGAGCCCGTCGCGCCGCCCGAGCCCGAGCCCGCCCAGGAGGAGCTCATCCCGTTCGCGAACTGGCCGGTCGTCCGGAGCTAACCGCCCTGACCGACGTGCGCATCGCGATCGCCGGCGCCGGCTTCGCCGGCCTGGGTCTGGCGATCCGCCTGCGCGCGGCGGGGATCGAGGACTTCGTCGTGCTCGACCGCGCCGAGGAGATCGGCGGGACGTGGCAGGCGAACACCTATCCCGGCTGCCAGTGCGACATCCCGTCGCACCTGTACTCGTTCTCGTTCGCGCCGAACCCGGAGTGGAGCCGCACGTACTCGCTGCAGCCCGAGATCTGGGACTACCTGCGCCGGCTCGGCGACGAGCACGATCTGGCACCGCACCTGCGCCTCGGCCACGAGGTGACGGGCGCCGACTGGGACGAGGCGGCGCAGCGCTGGCAGGTGCAGACCTCCGCGGGCGATCTCAGCGCGCAGGTGCTCATCGACGCGACCGGCGGCCTGAGCCATCCCGCCAGGCCGCGGATCCGTGGTCTGCGGCGCTTCGAGGGAACCGTCTTTCACTCCGCCGAGTGGAACCACGACCACGACCTTGAGGGCGAGCGCGTGGCGGTGATCGGTACGGGCGCGTCGGCGATCCAGTTCGTCCCCGAGATCCAGCCGCGCGTGGACCGTCTGCACCTCTTCCAGCGCACGGCGCCGTGGGTCATGCCGCACTCCGACCGCCCGATCACCGGTCTCGAGCGCCGGTTGTACCGTGCGCTGCCGATCGCGCAGCGCCTGGTCAGAACGGGGATCTACTGGGTGCGCGAGGCAACACTCGCGGTCGGCATGACCCGCCACCCGGCCTACCTGCGGATGCTCGAGCGCGTCGGGCGCGAGCACATGCGACGCCAGGTCCGCGACCCCGGGCTGCGCCGCAAGCTCGAGCCGCACTTCCGCCTGGGCTGCAAGCGGATCCTCGTCTCCAACCGCTGGTATCCAGCGCTCACGCGCGACAACGTCGAGGTGGTCACCGACGACATCACCGAGATCCGCGCCGGCTCGATCGTGACCGCCGACGGCGAGGAGCGCGCCGTGGACACGATCATCCTCGCGACCGGGTTTCACGTCACCGATCCGCCGACGGCCGCGCTCGTCCGGGGCCGCGACGGGCGCTCGTTCGCCCAGCGCGCGATGGCCGGCGACCGCGTCTCGGCCTACCTCGGAACGACCGTCTCGGGCTTCCCGAACCTGTTCAAGACGACCGGCCCGAACACGGCCCTGGGACACAGCTCGATGGTCTTCATGATCGAGTCCCAGCTCGAGTACGTGATGGACGCGCTCCGCGTGATGGACGAGCAGGGCATCGCGACCTTCGACGTGCGCCCGGAGATCCAGGCGGCGTACAACGCGCGCCTGCAGGAGCGCATGCCGCGCACGGTCTGGGCGTCGGGCTGCTCGAGCTGGTACCTCGACGCGTCCGGCAGGAACGTCGTGCTGTGGCCCGACTTCACGTTCCGCTACCGCCACCGGCTGCGCCGTTTCGACACGCGCGCGTACGAGCTGCGGACGGGCGAGCGCGAGCCGGTGCGCGCCTGATGGGCCGCGCGCGCGTCCAGGGGGTGGGCCGGACCGTGTTCATCACCGGCGCCGCGTTTGCGCCGCGGCGGCTGGTTTGGCGCCCAGCGAGCGGGTAGACCCAAGGTCATGAGGGGACCGAAGTCCAGCGAGCTTGCCGTCACGGCTGTCGCGGCCAGCGGATGGCTCGCGCGGCTCGCCGCCGACCACCGCGCGATCCGCAGGGACCCGCTCTTCAAGCTCCTCAACAAGCCGCTCGGCGGCCGCGCCCACGCGGTGACGTCCTCGGACGGCACGCCGTTGCACGTCATGGAGTTCGGCTCGCCGGATGCGCCGGCGACGGTCGTGCTCGTCCATGGATGGACGTGCGCGCTGAAGATCTGGACGCCGGTGATCCGCGCGCTCGCGGGAGACGACATCCGCGTCATCGCCTACGACCTGCGCGGTCATGCGCGCAGCGGGCGGCCCGACGAGATCGACTACTCGATCGACGCGCACGCGGGTGACCTCGATGCGGTGCTGCGCGCGATGGTCCCGGAGGGACAGCGTGCCGTCGTCGCCGGCCATTCGCTTGGCGGCATGACGATCGTCGCCTGGGCCGGCGACCACGCCGACGAGGTCCCGCACATGATCTCCGGCGCCGTGCTCGTCAACACCGGGATGGACGGGCTCATCGCGCAGTCGCCGATCCTCAAGACGCCCGAGAAGCTCGGCAAGGCGCGCGAGATCGTCGGCCGAGCGCTGCTCAGCACGCCGGTCCCGCTCCCGCACGGCCCGACACCGGTCAGCTACCGCGTCGTGCGCTGGATCGGGCTGACGAAATCGGCGAGCCCGGCGCAGATCGCCTTCTGCGAGCGCCTCGTGCTCGCCTGCAAGCGCGACGTGCGCGCCCTGTGCGGCGGAACGCTGTCGGGCATCGATCTGTACGAGTCGATCGCCAGCCTGAGCGTGCCGACGGTCATCGTCGGCGGCGAGTCCGACAAGCTGACGCCGCCGTCGCACGTGCGCCGCCTCGCCGACGCGCTCCCCCATGTCGTCGAGGAGATCGTCATCGACGACTGCGGTCACATGGGGCCGGTCTCAAACCCCGAGCACGTCGCCGAGCCGATCATGCGCCTCGTGCTCGACCACGCCCAGCGCCCGGTCGAGGAGGCCGTGGCGGAAGCCGAGCAGGTCGCGGAGGAGGCCGAGCCGCGGGAGGTCGCCGAGCGCGAGGCCGCGGCCGCGTCCTGAGCGCCGGCTCGCGCCGGTACGCGCCGGTACGCGCCGACGGGCGCGCTAGCCTCTCGACCCCCGTGGAGTACCCGGTCGAGAGCTTCAGCGCCACAGAGCGCACCCGCCTGCAAGCGCACGTTACGAACCTCGATCAGCCGGTCTTCGCGCTGGTCAACCTCCCCGAGACCGTCAAGGGGGCGCTGTTCGCGCGCTACTCGCGCTACCCGGGGACGCTGAGGCAGATGTTCCTCGACGAGTTCGCCTCGTCCCTTCCCGAGGCCGGCGCGACGTACGACAACGAGGAGGGCGCCCGCGCCTCGGACCTCTACGAGCGCATCTTCGTTGGCTACGGCGACGACTCGGTGGCCCAGCTCGGCGGCGCGCACGTCGCGTGCGAGTGGGTCTCCAACGTCCTGACGAAGGTCCTCCAGCGGCCGCGGCTCGGGGCGTACCTCGAGCAGTCCACGCGCTACATCGCCTATGACCGGCCGATCGAGGGCTCCGACCGCTTCCGCTACTACCGCGATCCCGAGCTCGGGCTCGAGTACGAGGCCGCGATGGACGAGATCTTCGCGATCTACTCGGCCGCGCTGCCGCGCGTGCAGGCGTGGGCCGCCGACATGTATCCGGCCGCCCCGGGCGAGTCCGACAAGGCGCACGCCCGCGCGATCAAGGCGAAGGCACTCGACCTGCTGCGCGGCCTGCTGCCCGCGTCGTCCCTGTCGCACATGGGGATCTTCGCCACCGGCCAGACCTACGAGCAGCTCATCCTGCACCTGCTCGCCCACCCGCTGCCCGAGGCGCGCCACTACGGCTCGATGATCCTCGACGCGATCCAGGCCGTGATGCCGAGCTTCGTCTCCCGTGTCGAGCGGCCCGACCGCGGCGGCGAGTGGGTGACGTACCTGCGCACGCGCGAGCGCGCCGCCGAACGCTGGGCGGGCCGGCTCGGCCTCGACCGGGCGGCGGACGACGACGGCGCGGGCGGCCCATCGGTGCGGCTCGTCCACCACGAGGGCGACGAGGACCTCATGCTCGCCGCGCTGCTCTTCGAGGCGACCGCGGCGGACGGCCGGGCGACGCGCTTGGCCGTGCGCGCGCTGTCGGAGGAGGAGCGTGCCGCGCTGCTGGCCGACCTCATGGGCGAGCGCGCGAACCGCCGCCACCGGCCCGGCCGCGGCCTCGAGTCCCTGCGCTACCGCTTTGAGATCGTCAGCGACTACGGCGCCTTCCGCGACCTGCAGCGCCACCGCATGCTCACCTGCCAGTGGCAGACACTCACGCCCGACCTCGGCGCCGGCGTGCCCGGCGAGGTCGACGAGGCCGGCGTCGGCGACGACTACCGCCGCGCGCTGGACGTCTCCCAACGCACGTACGAATCGCTCCTCGACGACGGCCACGACCGCCGCGCCGCGATGTACGCGCTGTGCCTCGGCTACCGCCTGCGCTACGTCCTCGACCTCAACGCCCGCGAGGCGATGCAGCTCATCGAGCTTCGCTCCGGCCGCGAGGGCCACCCCGCCTACCGCGCCGTCGCCCACGAGATGTACGAGCGCATCGCCGCCGTGCACCCCGCGGTCGCCGCCGCGATGACCCACGTCGACCGCGAGACCGAGCCGCGCCTCGAGCGGATCGTCTCGGAGATGCGCACGCAGCAGAAGCTCGACGCGCTGGCGTAGCGGCTTGCGGTGCACCGCCGCGGGTCACGAAACAGCAGCGATAAAGGATGGGGTTTGGCTTCGCGCGGGCCTGCGCAGGGGGTCGCGGCACCTCGTGCCGTCCGGACGCTGGGCAGCTCGTGTCAAGAAATGTCCGCGGCGCGTGCGCGCTGGGAGATGATGCGCCGCTGACCGAATCCGCAGGGGCGGATCCGTCCAACAACCAGGGGGACCACATGAACGTACGGGTGATGATCGTGCCGGTCACGATTGCCGCGGGCCTGAGCCTCGGCCTGACGGCATGCGGGGGTAGCGGCGACAAGAAGCTCGCGAAGGCTGATCTGGCCAAGAAGGCCAACGCGATCTGCAAGCCGGCGAAGACCAAGCGCTCGGCCATCGCCCAGCCGGCCAACCTGACCGCCGACCCGGTCGTGGCGGCGGCCTACTTCGACAAGCTGATCCCGATCACGCAGAAGGAGACCGACGATCTGGCGAAGCTCAAGCCCAAGGACGACATCAAGGTCGACTGGACGCAGTTCGTCGCTCGCCAGAAGCAGGCCACCGGCCAGCTCATCGTCGTGCGCGACAAGGCCAAGGCGAAGGACCGGAGCGGCATCCAGGATCTCGCGAAGCTCAACCGGATCGGCAACAAGCTCACCGGCGAGGCCACTACGGTCGGCGCGACCGAGTGCGCACAGTTCGTGGAGTAGGGCTGTCGATTTCGCGGGGTGTCGTTCGTCTTAAGCGCGACCATCCGATAAGGAGGAAGCGATGAAGTACATGCTGCTCATTCACCAGGGCGACACCCCGACACCGCAGACCGACTCGTGGCAGGACCTCTCCGCGGAGGAGCAGGGCGCGGTCTTCGCCGCCTACAAGGCGCTCAACGAGACCCCGGGCGTGACCTCCGGCGTGCAGATGCAGCCTCCGGAGACCGCGACGACCGTCCGCGTGCAGGACGGCAAGACGCTGACCACAGACGGGCCGTTCGTCGAGCTGAAGGAGGCGATCGGCGGCTACCTGTTCTTCGAGGCAAACGATCTCGACGCGGCAATCGAGCTGGCCTCGCGCATCCCGGCGGCGAGCATGGGCGGAGCCGTCGAGGTGCGCCCGATCGCCGAGTGGTAGCGCCACTCGAGCAGGCCTTCCGTGACCAGTGGGGCCGCGTGCTCGCTGCGCTCATCGGCTACCTCGGCGACTTCGAGCTCGCCGAGGAAGCCGCGCAGGAGGCGTTCGCGATCGCGGCCGAACGCTGGCCGCGCGAGGGCGCGCCGGCCAATCCAGGGGTGTGGCTCGTGACGACCGCGCGCAACCGGGCGATCGACCGCATCCGGCGCGACCGCACGCTGGCCGCGAAGACGCGGCTGCTCGATGTGCCTACCGCGACGGAGGACGAGATGGCCCCGGCGACGACCTTCCCCGACGAACGGCTCGAGCTCGTCTTCACGTGCTGTCATCCGGCGCTCGCCACGGACGCGCAGGTCGCGCTTACGCTGCGCACGCTCGGCGGGTTGAGCACCCCCGAGATCGCCCGCGCGTTCCTCGTGAGCGAGCAGACGATGGCCCAGCGCCTCGTACGGGCCAAGCGCAAGATCAAGGCCGCCGGCATCCCGTTCCGGGTGCCGCCCGACCACCTGCTGCCCGATCGGCTGGCCGCCGTGCTCGCGGTCGTCTACCTCATCTTCAACGAGGGCTACTCCGGCCGCGGAGATCTGGCGGCCGAGGCGCTGCGGCTCGGCCGGGCGCTCGTCGAGCTCATGCCCGACGAGCCCGAGGTGCACGGCGTGCTCGCGCTCATGCTGCTGCACCACGCGCGCCGTGACGCGCGGTTTGCGGACGGAGAACTTGTGCTGCTCGCCGACCAGGACAGCGCGCTGTGGGACACGGCACAGATCGCGCAGGGCCGGTCCGTGCTCGACCGGGCGCTGGCGCTGCACGGGCGCGGGCCGTACGTCGTGCAGGCGGCGATCGCGTCCCTCCACACCGACGAGCCGCGCGACTGGCCGCAGATCGCCGCGCTCTACGGCGAGCTCTCCCGGCTCACCGACTCCCCGGTCGTCCAGCTCAGCCGGGCCGTCGCCGTCGCCGAGGCAGACGGCCCGGAGGCGGGGCTCGCCATTGCCGATCGCCTCCCCCTCGAGGAATACCGCTACTGGCACGCGACCCGCGGCGAGCTGCTCGGCCGGCTCGGGCGGACGGAGGAGGCGCGCGACGCGTACGGTCGCGCCGTGGCGCTCGTCCATGACGACGCCGAGCGGCGCCTGCTCGAGCGCCGGCTGGCCGAGCTGGGCGCTTGACAACTTTGAGTTCCCAAGCTACTTTGTAAGTCAAAGTACACTGTCTTTTGGAGGTAGTTCATGCAGCCCTCGGCCACCATCCCGCCAGACGAAGCGGCCCGCACGCTGGCGAGCGTCCGTGCCGCCCGCGACGCCACGCGCGGCCAGCTCGCGTCCTTCTGGTATCCGCTCGTCGTATTCGGCGTGCTCACCATGCTCAGCGCGCCCACGTTCCAGATCTGGGACGGCGGCGGCGTGGCCCTCTTCTGGCTCATCGCGGCACCGGTCGGGACGTTCCTGACGATCCGTCACCAGCGCGCGGAGATGCTCGCGACGGGCGCGGTGCGATGCGAGCGCTCGTACTCCATCACCGCATGTGTGCTCATCGCGGCGTGCTTCGGGCTCGGCGTGGTCGGCGGCGTCACGGGCCACGACGACATCGCCCGGTTCGGCCCGCCGCTCGCGATCTCCGCCGCCTACCTCGTGTTCGCCCGGCTCGAGCGCAACCTCCGTCTCGCCGCGCTGGCGAGTGCGCTCGCCGCGCTCACGATCTTCGCCGCGATCGCGGACGTGGGCCACGCCTCCCAGGCCCTCGCGCTCGGCTACGGGGGAAGCTTCGTCCTGCTCGGCCTCAGCGAGCGACCGCGGAGGCCCGCGGCGTGAGCGAGGCGATCGGGCAGCTCGACAACGTCGTCCATCAGCGGGTGCGGCTCGGGATCCTCACCGTGCTCAGCGAGGCCGACCGGGCCGACTTCGCCTTCCTGCGCGACACGCTCGAGCTCACGGACGGAAACCTTTCGAGCAACCTCCAGGTCCTGGAGCAGGCCGGCTACGTGGAGATCGAGAAGACCTTCGAGGGCCGCCGCCCGCGGACCTGGGTGCGCTCCACGCCGGCGGGGCGCAGGGCGCTGCAGGCGGAGGTCGCCGTCCTCGAGGCGATCGTCTCGCGCGTCAACGGCTCGCGCGCGCGCGCCTGAGTCTGCGGTCCGCGAGGCCGATGCTAAGGTCCCGAGACTGTGCTCGGGGGGCCCTGCGCCAATGTCTGACGAAAAGCGCGCGGAGAACGCCGGGCGGATGGGCAGTTTGTCCGTCCGCGGCACACGCGACGGCGACACGTACGTCATCGCGCTGCTCGGCGAGCTGGACCTCGACGGCGCGCCCGCCGTCGAGGAGGAGCTCCGGCGCTCCGAGGACAGCGACGCGACGTCGATCGTCGTCGATCTGCGCCGGCTGGAGTTCATCGACTCGACCGGCATCCGCCTCGTCGTCATGGCAGCGAAACGCTGCGAGGAGGGTCGCCTGAAGCTCCTGCGCGGCCCGAGGCAGGTCCACCGCGTCTTCGAGATCACCGATCTCGCCGACCGGCTGCCGTTCGCGGACGCCTGACCACGTTGGCCGCCATTCGTGCCCGGCTCCGGCACCGCGGCCTGACGCCGGCGCTCATCGCCTTCGCGTGCTCCTGCGCGTTCGTCGTCCAGACGCCGGGCTGGGCGCAGGCGTCCTACATGGCGCTGTCCAGGGCGCTCGGCCACGGCACCGCCCAGATCGATCGCGGGCACTGGGAGGCCCACGATGTGGCGTACTACGAGGGCCACTACTACTCCGTCAAGCCGCCCGGCCTGCCGCTCCTGACGCTCCCCCTGTACGAGACGCTGCGCGCCACGGGTGCCGAAGCGCGCCTCGCGCGCCGGGCGCGCGCCCGGGTGGTCGCCGACGGCTCGGACCTCGGGGCGCTCCCGGCCAAGGACTACGGCTTCAGCGTGCAGCGCGCGAAGGCTGCGCGCCTGGCCCGCGCCGGTGACGTGCCGATCATCTGGGCGCTCGGGCTGCTCGGGGTGCTCATCCCGGCGGTCATCCTGCTCGTCCTCGTGGCACACGTCGCAGAGCGCGTCGCGCCGGGCACCGGGCCGGCGGCGGCGCTGACGCTCGGTGCGGCCACGCTGATCCTCCCCTTCTCGACGCTCTACTTCTCCCACGTCCTCAGCGCGCTGCTCGGCTTCGCGGCGTTCGCGCTCGTCTGGCGCGAGCGCGGGACCGCGCCTCGCGGCCTGCGCACGCTCGCGCTCGCGGGACTGCTGGGCGGGCTGGCGATCGTCTTCGAATATCCGCTCGCGATCGCGGCGCTCATCGTCGGCGTCTATGCCATCAGCCGCCCGGGCGCGCGGGACAGTGCGCGCCGGTGCGCCGCGGCGTACGGCGGCGGCGTCCTGGCCGGCGTCATCCCGCTGCTGGCCTACAACTGGTGGGCGTTCGGCTCCCCGCTGCACATGTCCTACGCCGACGCCGTCTCGGTCACGGGCGTCAGCGGCCACGACGTGCTCGGACTGAACGACGGCGGCCTGTTCGGGATCACGCTTCCCCGCCTTGGCGACGGCCTCATGCTGCTGTTCTCCGGCCGCGGGCTGCTGACCCTTACGCCGGTCCTCGTCGTGGCGATCGCCGGCGTCGTCGTCATGTACCGCGAGGGCTGGCGCGCGGAGGCGCGGACGATCCTCGCGATCGCAATCGCCCACGTCGTCTACAACGCCGGCTACTGGCTCCCGATGGGCGGCAGTTCGCCCGGCCCGCGCTTCCTCATCCCGATCCTGCCGTTTCTCGCCGTCGGACTCGGGCCGGCATGGCGGCGATGGCCCGCGGTCACCCTCGCGCTCGCAGCGATCTCGGCCACGACGATGGCCGCCGCGACGATGAGCTTCCCCCTCATCGACCACAACGACGCCGGCGAGTGGGTGCGGCGGCTGTTTGAGACCGGCCACTTCCAGCACAGCCTGCTCGACGCGGCCGGCTCTGGGCTGGGCCTGGCGGCGATCCTGCCGTTCGCGGCCGGCGTCGCGCTCGCGCTGGGGCTCGGCGTCGCCACGCTCGGCCGACGCGAGCTCGCCCGCGGCACCCGCATGGTCCCGTTCGCGATCGGCGCGTGGGTGCTGTGCGCGGTCGTGCTCCCGCGGCCGGCGCACCTGCCGTCCTCGGGCGCCGTGGTCCTCGTCCTGGCGGCGGCCGCCGTGGCATCGGTCGCGGTCGGGGTCGTCCGATTCGGTCCCGCCGTGAGCCGGCCGGCCCGGCGCTCGGGGGAGGCGCCCGCTCCTCCCCCGAGACCAGCTTCGCCCTAGTGGTTCTCCGGTAAGTCGTTATCGGCATCGGGCGATACGAGCGCTGCTCGCACTCGCGCCGCGAGCTCGCTGTGCAGGACACCCGCCACGTGGTCCGGGTCTGGGACACGTGCGCCGTCTGCGAGAACCCCAAACGCCTGTCCGCGTTCGCGGCGCGGCGCAGCGGCCAGGGTGCTCACACCGCGCGAACGCGCGACGTTCGGCGTCAAGTAGTCAGGACAGCTCGACCTCGAGCTTGAGCTCGCACATGTCGACCGACGCGCGCGTCCCGGGGGTCTCGGAGGCATCCATGGCGCTGAACGCCGCGGCGCCCGCCTCCATGTCCTCCTGCGTGGCGAAGTACTGCAGGATTACCGCTGTCCCCTGCGACTCGTCGAACAGCATCTTCAGCCCCGTCGAGGGCACACCGGGAGGCGGCCCGTCGGACTCCTCGATCTGGTTGAGCAGCCCCTCGATTCGCTCGGTGGGCACGTCGGTGAAACGGACGACGCGTACGTACACGGCAACTCCCTCGATTGATTGACGTTGTGAGCGTACGTCTGCCGCGAAACCGCATTTGTTACGGGGTCAGGCGATGCCGGTGCGGACGGCCTGGACGGCCGCCTGGATGCGGTTTTCGAGGTGCAGTTTGGCGAGGATGCTGGCCACGTGGTTGTGGACGGTGTTGGTGCTGAGCGAGAGCGCGCGGCCGATCTGCTGGTTGCTTTCGCCGCTTGCGAGGTGTTCGAAGATCTCCAGTTCGCGTGGGGTCAGCAGGGTGCGAATCGCGTGGGCGGCGGCGTGGCTGGCGGCGGTGACGGGCACGTCGCGCTCGCGGATGCGTTGCAGGAGCTTGCCGGCGATCTTGGGGGAGAGCACCGACTCCCCTGCTGCGGTCGCTCTGACGGCGGCGAGGATCGCGTCGGGCGCGGCGTTGTTGAGGATGTAGCCACTGGCACCGGCGACGATCGCCTCGACGACCTGGTCCTCGCTGTGGGTGAGAACCAGGACCCGCGTCGCGGGCGCAAGCTGGCTGAGCTCGCCGATCGTCTGGACCCCGGACAGTCCGGGCAGCTCAAGGCCGATGACGACGACATCGGGGTGCAGCTGGGTGACGGTCGCGATGGCGTCCTCGCCATTGCCCGCTGCTCCGATGACCTGCAGCCCGCCGGCCGAGAGCGTCTGGAACATGGCGCTGCAGACGAGCTGTTCTCGGTCGACGAGCACGACCGTGATGGGGTCGCGCGTATAGCCCGTTCGGGCCGGGTCCCGGCCCGATGTGGCCTCTCGATTAGGCCCGCTCTGACTATTCACCGGCGTGGGTCTGCGGGCGTAGGTTCGGCCAACGGATATGAGCAGGTTAACCGCATTGCGCGTGCACCATGCGGCGGCACCGCCGCGAAGCCGGGCGTCCGGGGCAGTGGTGGCCACGGCAATCGCATCCATGATCCTGACGGCGCCTGCCGCCCACGCCGCCGCGCCCCGGAGCTACGCGGCGCTGGGCGACTCGTACACGGCTGCGCCGCTCATCGCCCCACCTTCCGCGGACAGCGCGGCGGGCTGTTTTCGCAACCACGCGAACTATCCGTCGCTGGTCGCACAAGCGCTGCAGATCGGGGAGTTGCGTGACGCGAGCTGCTCGGGCGCGACGACCGCGTACATGACCGCCGCGCAACTTGACGGCCAGGGTCCGCAGTTCGCTTCGTTGAGCTCCGACGTCGAGCTCGTGACGATCGGGATCGGGTTCAACGACGCGCGCCTGAGCCGCGTGATCACCGAGTGTCCGATCGCCAGCCTCCTCGTCGTCGGCCCGTCCTGTCGCAGCCGCTACGCCGCGGGCGGGCAGGACGCGATCCTCGCCGACATCCACGCGACCGGTCCCAAGGTCGCGGCGATGCTGCGCAGCGTTCACGACCGGGCACCGCAGGCCCGCGTCCTGCTTGTCGGCTATCCACAGATGGTTCCCAACGACGGCCGGACGTGCTTCCCGACCGTCCCGCTGAGCGCCGACGACAACCGCTACTTCGATTCCTTGATCCAGGCCCTCAACGCAACGCTCCGGGGTGAGGCCGCGTCCGGCGACGCCGAGTTCGTCGACATGTACGCCCGGTCCGCCGGTCACGACATGTGTACGTCAGCGGGGACGAAATGGTGGGAAGGAGCGATTATCAGCTCGGCCGCCTTCCCGTGGCATCCCAACGGCAAGGGCGCCCAGGCCATGGCCGGCGCGATCCTGGAAGAACTCAACCAGCCGCGACCGGCGCCGGTCCTCAGCGAACTCGCTGCGGTGCGCCGCCGGATCAAGCAGGGGCGCAAGGCGCGATTCACCTTCAAGCTCGACCGGCCCGCACGCGCAACGTTCACGGTCAGCCGCGGCGAGTCTGGGCGGCGTAGCGGCGGGCGCTGCCAGCCGGCGCGCGCCTCGAATCGCACACGGTCGAAGTGCACGCGCTGGACGCGCCCGGTCCGCACCCTGACCAGGAACGCGCGGAAGGGCGAGAACCTCCTCGCGCTCGGCGCCCAGCGGATGAACTCGCCCGCCCTGTACCGCCTGACCGCGACCGCTCGAGCAGGCGATACGACCAGCGCCGTCACCCAGGCGTACGTCCGCGTCGGATAGCCGCCGCCGTGGGTGCCAACCGGCTGGTCAGTGGTGAAAGGCGCTGCGCGTTTGCGGGTCGCCGGCGCCGGCGGGGCCGCGTTCGAGCCGTTGCACGGCCCAGCGAAGGTGCTCGAACAGCAGGCGCGCGAGGTCACGGCTGAAGTCGCTGCGCACGACGACGCGCAGCACAGCCACGTCCTGGAGAGCGGGTGGCATGTGGTAGGCGGGCACGAGCCAGCCCTTGATCCGCAGCGTCTCGGATACGTCGAAGACGTTGTACGTATCGATCTCCTCGCGCAGGCGAAACGCGAACACGGGGAGCTGACTGCCGTCTGAGATGAGCTCGAATGGGCCGAGCTCAGCGGTCTGAGCTGCCAGCCAGCGCGCATTGTCACGGCTCGTTTGCTGCACGCGGCGGTAGCCCTCCCAGCCCAGGCGCAGCAGCATGAAGTACTGCGCGACGACTTGGGCGCCCGGCCGCGAGAAGTTCAGCGCGAACGTCGGCATGTTGCCGCCGAGGTAATCCACGTGGAAGACGAGATCCTCCGGCAGCGCCGCGCTGTCGCGCCAGATGGCCCAGCCGACACCGGGGTACACGAGGCCGTACTTGTGGCCGGAGGCGTTGATCGACGCCACGCGCGCGACGCGGAAGTCCCACGTCAGGTCGGGGTCGATGAACGGCGCGATGAACCCGCCCGACGCGGCATCGACGTGGATCGGCACGTCGATGCCCTGCTCCTCCTGCAGCCGGTCGAGCGCAGCCGCGATCTCGCTGACCGGCTCGTAGGCGCCGTCGAACGTGGATCCGAGGATCGCCACCACGCCGATCGTGTGCTCGTCGCAACGCGCGACCGCGCCCTTTGCCGTCAGGCACGTGCTTTCTTCCCCGACCGGGACCAGCCGCGGCTCGACATCCCAGTAGCGACAGAACTTCTCCCAGCAGACCTGGACGTTGGCGCCCATCACCAGGTTCGGTCGGTCGTCGGGAAGGCCCGCAGCGCGGCGGCGCTTCTCCCAGCGGCGCTTGAGCGCAAGACCGCCGAGCATCGCCGCCTCGCTGGAGCCGGTCGTGGAGCAGCCAACCGCCGGCGCGTCTTCCGGCGCGTTCCACAGTTGAGCGAGCATCGCCACGCAGCGGCGCTCGAGCTCCGCAGTCTGCGGGTACTCGTCCTTGTCGACCATGTTCTTGTCCAAGCACTCGGCGATCAGGGCGCGCGCGGCCGGCTCCATCCACGTCGTCACGAACGTCGCGAGATTCAGGCGCGCGTTGCCGTCGAGCATCAACTCGTCGTGCACGATCTGATACGCGCTGTCGGCCGGCATCTCCGCCTGCGGAAGCGCGAGTCGCGGGACATCCGGCAGCTCCCCGGCGTGCGTGAACTGCGGCCGCACCGCGAGCGTTCCCGCGTCTTGTGAGCGTGACTGATGAATCGGCATACGAGCACTCTTGCGCGTAGGCCCGATCGCGGTCGCACAAGCAACGGGGTGGCGTGGGCGGCAGCGGCGATGAGGGACGCCGCCGGTCAGTAAATGCGGTTGGGACCATGAGCTGTAGCCGGCACCGCAACGACCCGGATCGGACTCGCCAGCACAGCAGCAGCCCGGCCTGCACCTCTGTGTCCTAAGCGCGGATCTCGTCAAAGGCGGTTCGTCCGACAAACAGCGGGTGGCCCGTGCCGAGATCGCCTTTGGCAAAGTGCTTGCCCTCGGGAGCGAGCACCCTTCGAGGCGTTCGCGAGGCCACCTGGTCCAGCTTGACCGAGCGGCCGCTGCCGGCAGAAATCATGACGAACTCCGTATCCGTCACGACGACGACCCAGAGCGCACCGCCGCGAAGGCGCCCGAGACCGTAGGGGTGGTCGCCGCGGACGACAAACAGGTAGCGCACGTGATCGGCCGATGGCAGAAATGACTGTGCGCGCGCCTTCAGTTGGGCGCGATATTCATCGTTGATGACGAGAACCAGAGACGGTCACAGCATCGGCTCGTCGCTCTCGGGTGTGACTGACTCCCATCGCCCGACGAGCGCGTCGATAAGGGCCTCGCGCTCCCCGTCGTCGTGGACCTCACCATCTGCTCCAGGGCCGCGAAGTCTGCTCACGTGGGTCTGAAGTGGGCCGACGGGCACACCGCTCTCTGCCGCGCTGACAACAAGTTCGGCGAATGACGCCAGCCACGTGCCCGAGCGGGCAGCGAGGTGCGTCTTGACCTGATCGCGGATCATGAGCGTCCTATCGTCTGTTCCGCGCGCAGGGGTACTCGGACGATCGGACCACCGCCTGCGTGGCGCGCATCCTCTGGCTGTCGGACCCCCGAGTGGTCGCGCGAGATCCAGAGCTATTCGCTCACGGCGCTCGGCCGCGCTGAATCAGAGCCGTGGGTGGGAGAGAACGCTGGCGGGCGAGGACTTGCCGGAGGGAGCACTAGTGCTCAAGCGCGAATTGTTCTGGGTCGGTGTAGTCGGGACTTTGCGAAGTCCCTGCGTCGCCGACCGTGTGCGGATGTGTGAGATGTGCGTGTGCCACGATCTCCGGGGCGACCGACCTCTCGTCATATGCGCAGACAGCGGTCAAGGGAGCAGCGCTGAACACGATATTCAGAAGCGACTCGTAGCGGGTCCAGAGGCGAACCTGGTCGTCTGAGCGTTCCGTCCACGCGGGCTGGCCGACGAGCCGAACCCAGTGTGCTCCGGCGCTGAGCCTGGCGTCGGCAAAGGACTTGTAGGCCTGCAGGGCGGCGATGGGCGTGCTGTACCAGGTGCTCGCATCGACGAACTTGACGTGGCGCGCCTCCGTGCCGAGGTCGTCGCGCAGAAGCTCGATGTTGGCGACGCTGGTCACGGCGATTATGGCTTCTGAGCGCTCGATTCCCTCGGCCAGAAAAGGCCCGACGATGCTCCGAAACTGATCGTCGGTGCGGTAGCGAAACGCTGCATGCTCGAGCATCGTCGGACGCGACAGCCCACCGTCGATGAGATAGTCGGTGCTGACGCCCAGCGCTCGCGAGAGCGCCGCGAGCGTGCTGGGACGCAGGTTCGTGCGCCGGCCTGTCTCCACCTGTGCGACCGTGGACCAGCTGACCTCGGCGTGAAACGCAAGTGCCTCCCGGGTCCAGCCAAGACGCTCCCGCGCAGCCCGGACTCGGGCCCCGATCCCCTCAGACGCGATCGCCATGCGCTCATCATATCTCAGTGACTGATACATTTGAGTGTGTCAACTGACACACAGGGGATCGGACATGACTGAACCCACCGCCCGATCCGAGCGTGCCCGGCGCAACGTCGCTGCGGCCGTCGAGGCTGTCCACGATGCCACTGGGCAGGTCCCGAAGCTCAGGCGGATCTTCGAGCACAGCCGAGTACCGATGGTGATGGCCGATGAACGACGTCGCTTCGTCGAGGTCAATCATCCCGCGCGGCTGTGGTTCCGGCTCAGTCGGGAGGAGATGCGCACATTCGCGATCGGCGACCTCGCGCCCGCGCACCCTCACAGGGAGATGGAGCAGGCTTGGGCGCGGCTGCTTGACGCAGGATGCGCCGGCGGGCGCTATCCGGTCTACGCCAGCGACGGCAGCTGTGTCGACCTCGTCTACTGCGGGGTCGCGCACCTCATGCCGGGACTGCATCTGATCGGCTTCGCGCCCGCCGATTGGCCCGTGCCGCAGTTCGACGCGATCACGGACGATCGCCCTGACGCATCCGCCGCGCTCACGCCACGGGAGATTGAGGTGCTGGCGCTCGCGGCGAACGGACTCAGCGTCCCGAAACTCGCCCAGGAACTCTTCATCAGTCGCGCCACGGTGCGTACGCACCTCGCCAACATCTACGACAAGCTGGGCGTAGGAAGCCGCGCGGCCGCCGTCGCCACGGGGTTGCGCCGCGGGCTGATCGAATAACGAGGGATTGCCACATCGAGCGACTACACCGCGCGCGCAAGCAGAGCGCAATCGGCCTCCATCGCCGCGTGCGCGTTGATCGGTCATCTGCCCGCGCCGTCGGTCTCGTTGTCGCGACGCCATCGCCGCGTGCGCGCTCCAGTGTCGTGAGATCCGGCATTTGCCCGATCCTCCCGCGCGCCGCGTTTTAGTAAAAGTCCGTCGCATGTTGCCCGGGAGCGAGCTTCAGCAGCCGCGTGCTCTTCGCGAATGAGCGGGCCGCCCGGCTTCCGCTGTTCGCCCGAGGCCATCGTCGGGCCCGGATACCCGGCGATCGTCCGCGAGATCGGCCTCGCGGCAATCGCTGCGCTGACGGCGCGAGAGCATCCTGACATCGCGCTGGTTGGGCTCGGCGGTCCTTGGTGATCTGCTGGCCAGCGACCGGCTCATGCCCTCGTTGCGCAGCCCCTGGAACGGCTTGCCGTCGTTCAGAGGGCCGCGACAAGCCGGTGAGCGAGGTTAGAGTGCAATTGTCGGCCGCAGTCGCCACTGGCGCAGCGCGAGCGAGGGCCCGGCCCGCGGGCGGGCTGCTCGGCCCCGAGGATCGGCGGGCGAGATGAGCGCGATGACGACGATGGCGCGACGGCTTGCGGTGGCCGAGGAACTGGCGCACATGGGTAGTTGGGTGTTCGATCTCGAGTCGCACACGACGCTGTGGTCGGACGGTATGAACCGGATTCTTGGTCTGGCGCCGCGTGAGCAGGAGCTCGGCGAGGCGGATCTCTTTGAGCTTGTCCATCCCGATGATCGCGAGCGGATGGGGCGGTTGCTTGCGGAGGTGACAGCGCGCCCGGATGCGGTGCCGGAGGCGGGCATCGAGCATGCGGTCCGGATGCTGCGCTCGGATGGCTCGGTGCGCGAGCTTCGCGCGGTGGGCAAAATTGACCACGACGACGGGGGGCGGGTGTACTGGCTTGGTTCGGTGCAGGATGTCACCGAGCAGCGCTTGAGCGAGCGCGAGCTGCGTGCGCACTACTCGGTCAACCAGGCGCTACGCGAGTGGGAGTCCTTCGAGCTCGGCGTCGTGGATCTGCTGCGACGCATCGCCACTGCGCTTGACTATCCGATGGCGTCGCTGTGGCTGAGGGATGAGAGCGCGGGCGAGCTGGCGTGCCGGGCGTTCTGGAGTGCGCCCGACGTCGATCCGGGCGACTTTGAGGCGGCCAAGCGCGCCGTCCGCTTCCGTGAGGGGGAGGGAAAACCGGGGTTGGCCTGGCAGACCCGCGAGCCGGTCGTCACGCCCGACGTCGCGACCGACCCGGCGTTCCGGCCGCGCGATGCCGCGGTGGCGCGCGGGATCGCCTCGGCGGTCGCGTTTCCTGCCGTCGGACCGGCAGGATCTATCGCCGTTCTGTCGTTTTACTCGTTTGAGCCGCGCGTGCCGAGCGCGGAGCTCGTGCGAACGCTGACCGCTCTGGGCGGCGAGCTGGGCCGCTTCTTGAGCCGCCGAGGACCCGAGCTCGGTCCGCTGCCGCTGACCAAACGCGAGATCGAGGTGCTACGCCTCGCAGCCGACGGCTACAGCGCCCCCGGGATCGCCGAGCAGCTCGTCATCAGCCCGTATACGGTCAGGACGCACCTGGAGAACCTGTACGAGAAGCTCGGCGTCGGCGACCGTGCCGCCGCGGTCGCCCAGGCGCTGCGCAAGGGCCTGATCCAATGAGCCGGACCGGCGCAGCGTGGCCCGGCTCATCGTGCGGATCATCAGAATTGACGATGAGCTAGCTCGGGGCGCGGGCCGACTCACGAGGTGTGCGTCACCTCGCCATGCACCGCGTGTCAGCTCGCTGGGCCGACCGTCCAGCACGAACGCGGGGACCGGCCGATGTCGCGCCCTGGTGCGGCTGCCTGGTCGCGGTCATGGCGCTGATGGTCCTGCTCTACGGGGTCGACATCGTGCTTCATCCGCTGGGGCCGGTCGTCTCGGAGCTGTTTCAGAAGTTCGCGTCGAGCTCGGTGTGCTTCGGTGCCGCTGCGCTGTGCGTGATGAAGGCGCGGGTGTCGGAGGGCGAGCGCGCTGCCTGGTGGCTGTTCGGATTGGCCATGGCGTTGTGGGGCGGCGCGACGGTGTACTACTCGATTTTTCTGTGGAACCGCGAGGTCCTGCCGATCCCGTCGATCGCCGACGGGCTCTGGCTTGCGTTCTATCTGCCCGCCTACGCGGCGCTCTTCCTCCTGATGCGCAAACGCGCCGCCTCGTTCGGCAGGAGCGCCTGGCTTGACGCGCTGGTCGGTGGGCTCGGTGTCGGGGGTGCGGGCGCGGCGGTGGTGTTTCAGAGCGTTCTCGACAACAGCACCGGGACGGCGTTGGCGACGGCCACCAACCTCGCCTATCCGATAGGAGACATCGGCCTGCTGGCGCTCGTCGTGGCGGCCGTGACGGTCACGGGCTGGAAGGGCTCCGGCGTCTGGCGCTGGATCGCGTCCGCGTTCGCGATGTTCGCGGTGACCGATTGCGTCTGGCTCGTGCAGATCTCGCGGGGCGCTTACGCAGTGGGCGGCGTCCTTGACCTGGGTTGGCCCGCAGCCTTCCTGCTGGTCGGTCTGGCGGCGTGGCGGACCGATTCGCGCGGGCGTCCGAGCGAGCGGCTGCGCGTCGCGATGGTCGTGCCGGCGATATCTGGCTTCACGGCGCTCGCGCTGCTTGTGCTCGGCTACTTCATCCGCAGCAATCCGGTCGCGCTTACGCTCGCGACGGCCTCGATCATCGTGATGCTCGTCCGCCTCTATCTGGCGGTGCGAGACAACTCCCGCATGCTCGCGCACAGTCGTGTCGAGGCGATGACGGACGCGCTGACCGGCCTGGGCAATCGCCGCCAGCTGGCAGTCGACCTGGCCGCACAGGTCGACGATCTCGACCCCGCGCACCCGCTCGTGCTCACGCTCTTCGATCTCGATGGCTTCAAGCACTACAACGACACGTTCGGGCACCCGGCGGGCGATCAATTGCTGACGCGCCTGGGCGGTCGGCTGACCGATCTCGTCGTGAATCGCGGGACCGCGTACCGGATGGGTGGCGACGAGTTCTGCATGCTGTGGGTCTGCCCGGACGGCGACGAGGCGTCGATCATCACCATGGAAGCGGCCGCGGTCGCGGCGCTCTCCGAACGCGGCGAGGCGTTCTCGATCGGATCCTCTCATGGGTCCGTCCTGCTGCCCCAGGAGGCGTCCGATGCCGAAGACGCGCTGGGGATTGCGGACCGCCGGATGTACATCCGCAAGCGTGGCGGTCGCGTGTCCGCCGGGCAGCAGAGCGCCGACGTCCTGCAGCGCGCGCTGGCCGAATGCGACAGCTCACTCGACGACCACCTGTGCAACGTGGCGCAGCTGGCGTACGCCAGCGCCCTGCGGCTCGGCATTCCCATAGAAGACGCCGAGGTGGCGCGGCAGACCGCGCAGCTGCACGACGTGGGCAAGGTCGCGATCCCGGACGCGATCCTGAACAAGCCAGAGCCACTCGACGCCGCCGAATGGGCGTTCATCAAGCGACACACGATCATCGGCGAGCGGATCATCTCGGCCGCACCCTCGCTGTCGGTCGTGGCCAAGCTCGTGCGCTCCACGCATGAGCGCCACGACGGCCGCGGATACCCCGACGGCCTACTCGGAGCAGACATCCCGCTGATCTCACGCATCGTGTCCGTCTGCGACTCCTACGACGCGATGGTCACCGCACGCGCCTACCGGGACGCCCGCAGCGCCCCGTCGGCGATCGCCGAGTTGCGCTGCTGCGCAGGGACCCAGTTCGATCCCGATATCGTCGAGGCGGTCATCGGCGCGCTGGAGGCCGGCGAGGGCGCTCCACATGTCCCGCGGCCCAAAGACCCGGTGACCGATCGCATCACGGCCAGACGACAGGCGCTCTAGGCGACGAGCTCTCGGGCTCGACTGGCCGCCGTCGCGGGCTCCTACTCCGAGCCTTCCGCCTCGCGCTCCTTGATCCGCCCCTCGAGTTGGGCCATGACGCCGGGATCGCGCAGCGTCGTCACGTCGCCGAGCTCGCGGCCTTCCGCGATGTCGCGCAGGAGGCGGCGCATGATCTTGCCCGAGCGCGTCTTGGGGAGGTCGTCGGCCCAGACGATGCGCTTGGGGCGGGCGAGCTTGCCGATCTTGCGGGCGACGTGCTCGCGGATCTCCGCGACGAGCTCGTCGGAGCCCTCGAGGTCGCCCTCGAGGGTCACGAAGCAGACGACCGACTGGCCCGTGTCCTCGTCGGCGGCGCCGATCGTCGCGCACTCGGCGACCTTTGGGTGCGAGACGACGGCCGACTCGATCTCGGCCGTCGACATGCGGTGGCCGGAGACGTTGAGCACGTCGTCGACGCGGCCGATGACCCAGAAGCACTCGTCGGTGTCCTGGCGAGAGGCGTCGCCGACGAAGTAGGTCTCCGGGCCGAACTTCTCGTAGTAGGTCTGCACGTAGCGATCGTCGTCGCCGTAGAGCGTGCGCAGCATCGACGGCCAGGGCTGGGTGAGCGTCAGCAGGCCCTGTGTGTCGCGCTCGACCTCCTCCCCGCCCTCGTCGACGACCGCCGCGAAGACGCCGGGCAGCGGGTGCGTCGCCGAGCCGGGCTTGCAGTGGGTGATGCCGGGCAGCGGCGCGATCATGATCGCGCCGGTCTCGGTCTGCCACCAGGTGTCCACGACGGGGCAGCGCTCGCCGCCGATCACGTGGTAGTACCAGACCCAGGCCTTCGGGTTGATCGGCTCGCCGACCGTTCCGAGCAGACGCAGCGCCGACAGGTCGTGGCGCCCGGGGTACTCCTCGCCCCACTTCATGCACGCGCGGATCGCCGTCGGCGCGGTGTAGAAGATCGTCACGCCGTAGCGCTCGCAGAGGTCCCACCAGACGTCCTTGTCGGGGTAGTCGGGGGCGCCTTCGTACATGACCGACGTCGCGCCGTTCATGAGCGGTCCGTAGACGATGTAGGAGTGCCCGGTGATCCAGCCGACGTCCGCCGAGCAGAAGTAGACGTCGTCCTCGGGCTTCAGATCAAAGACGTACTTGTGCGTCGACGCCACCCCGGTGAGGTAGCCGCCGGTCGAGTGCAGGATGCCCTTCGGCTTCGCGGTCGACCCGCTCGAGTACAGGATGAACAGCGGGTGCTCCGCGTCGAGCTCCTCGGCGGGGCACTCGGCGTCGGCCGCCTCCATGAGCTCGTCGTAGAAGTAGTCGCCTTCGCCCATCGGACAGTCGATGCCGGTGTTGCGCACGACGATCGTCGTCTGCACCGGCATGCCGGCCTCGTCGACGGCCTCCTTCGTCGGCGCGATCTTGCCCTTGCGCCGCGACCCATCGGCGGTGATGAGCGCCTTGGCCTCGGAGACCTCCATGCGCTCCTTCACGGATTCCGGGGAGAAGCCGCCGAACACGACGTTGTGCGGAGCGCCGATCCGCGCGCACGCGAGCATCGCGACGACGACCTCGGGGATCATCGGCAGGAAGATCCCGACGATGTCGCCCTTGCCGATGCCGAGGTCCTTCAGCGCGTTGGCGAAGCGCTGCACGTCGCGGTGAAGCTCCGCGTACGTGACGTCGCGCTCGTTGCCCTCCTCACCGCGCCAGTGAAAGGCGACGCGGTCGCCGTTGCCCGCCTCGACGTGGCGGTCCAGGCAGTTGTAGGACGCGTTGATCGTGCCGTCGGTGAACCACTTGTAGAACGGCGGGTTGGAGTCATCGAGGCCGACCGTCGGCTCGCTGAACCAGTCCAGCGCCTTGGCCTGCTCGGTCCACCACTCCAGCGGATCGGTGTCGTAGACCGCCGGATCGTTGAGCAGCGCGTCGCGCGCGAAGTCCTCGGGCGGCGGGAACGTCTCGACCTCGAGCAGCTCCTCGAGACGCCGGGAGAGGTCTTCGTGGGTGCTCGTCTCCGGGGTGGCCATCAGCTCGTCTCCTTGCTCCGCTCGCGCAACTCGATACGACGGATCTTGCCCGTCAGGGTCTTGGGCAGGTCGTCGACGAACTCCACCTCGCGCGGGTACGCGTACGCCGACAGGTGCTCGCGCACGAATGCGCCGATCTCCGCGCCGAGCTCGTCGCTGGGCTCGTGCCCGGCGGCGAGCACGACGAACGCCTTGACGATGTTGCCGCGCCGCTCGTCGGGCCACGCGACGGCCGCCGCCTCCGCGACGGCGGGGTGTTCGAGACACGCCGACTCGACCTCGAACGGCCCGATCCGGTAGCCGGCAGAGATGATCACGTCGTCAGCGCGGCCCTCGTACCAGACGTAGCCGTCCTCGTCCATCGACGCGGCGTCCTTCGTGTGAAACCACTCGCCGCCGAAGGTCTCCTTGCCGGCCTCCTCGTTTCTCCAGTAACCCAGCGGATAGTGGGGGTTCGAGCGCGCCTTCAGGCAGATCTC
>JAWVGM010000151.1:0-8385 GCA_033855075.1 Solirubrobacteraceae bacterium
GGTTCTGATCGCGCTGCCGCAGGGCGTGCGCCGCGACGTCGGCCAGCCCTTCGCGGTCGCGGCCGCCGCCGCCAGCTCGCCGCTCGACGTACGCCCCGTCGTCGCAATCGCGCCCCGCAAGGACCCACCGGCATCTGCGGGGGAGGCCGTGCCGACCGGCCCGCACGGCGCGGTCGTGCTGCGCCGCACGCAGCTGCGGACGAAGCCGGGCGGTCGCGTCGTGCGCACGCTGGGCACGAAGACGACATGGGGATCGCGCAGCGTGCTCGGCGTCGTCGAGCTCCGCAACGGCTGGGTGGGCGTCGTGTCCGACCACCTGCGCAATTCCCAGGTCGGCTGGATCCCCGCCGCGGCGGTGAAGCTCGTCGACGAGCCGTACACGATCCACATCGACGTCTCCGCTCACCGACTCGCCGTGCGCCATGGCGGCGAGGTCGCCCGCCGCGTGACAATCGCCGTCGGACGCCCCGGCTCGACCACCCCGACCGGGCGCTTCGCGATCACCGACCTGCTGCGCTACTCGGTGCCCGGCGCCTACGGCTGCTGCGCCCTCGCGCTGACCGCGCGCCAGCCGCACATCCCGCAGGGCTGGTCAGGCGGCGATCGCATCGGCATCCACGGCACGCCGAACCAGGCGACCGTCGGCTCAGCGGTCACCGCCGGCTGCATGCGCGCGAAGGACGCCGACATCCGCTGGCTCATCAGCCACATCCGGCTCGGCGCGCCGGTGTACGTCCAGGCCTAGCGCCCGTCCCGCTCCACCGTCCAGAAGCGCTACGAAGTCCACGATCTGGCGGTAGGCTCCACGCGGTCAGGATTGGCGCCGAGGGCGGACCTATCGAAGGAGGAGCCGATGGCAGTGGCGATCAGAACGACCGACTTTCCCGAAGGGGTCGGCACAGACATGTACGACGGGGTCGGCGTTGAGATGGACATCGCGAACGACCCTCCGGAGGGCTTGATTTTCCACTGGGCCGGCACGGTCGACGGCGCGTGGACCATCACGGACGTGTGGGAGACGCGAGAGGCACACGAGCGCTTTCGCGACGAGCGGCTGTTCCCCGCGATCCAGAAGGTCTCCGGGATGGACCCGGCCGGAGGTCCCCAGCCGACCGTCACGGAGTTCGAGGTCCATAACTACGTCAAGCCGTAGCGCCGCGACGCGGAGAACCATCGCTCGAGCTTGTCGAGCGCGTCGGTCCAGCCGTTGCGGTGAAGGCTTGAGCCGCCGGCAGAACGCGCTTCATCGCGATCGTGCGCGGGTCCTCCCGCGCACGAGGCTTCTCGTCCACGAAACCGACCCTACAACTCGCGCACGTCCGCGCCCTCGCGCTGAAACCGGGCGCGGAGCACCTCGGCCCAGCCCTCGGTCTCCTGCTTGAGCGCCTGCACGACGGCGCCGGTCGACTCGACCTGCGTCCAGAACAGCACGGTGGGCCCGGCGCCCGAGATGCTCGCGCCGATCGCGCCGAGGTCGCGCGCGCGCTCGAGCAACGCCATGGAGGCGGGAAACAGGTGGGCGCGGTAGGGCTGGTGCAGGCGATCCTCGAGACCGCGCGCGACGAGGCTCCAGTCCCCCTGCGCCAGCCCGAGCGTGAGCAGGGCGCCGTGGGCGACGTTCGCCGCGGCGTCGGCCATCGGCACCTTCTTCGGGAGCGCCTGGCGCGCGAGCGCCGTCCGCACCGCCTTGTTCGGGACCACGAGGACGGACTCGAGGCCATCGGGCGGATCGAGGCGCGTGGCCTGACCGTCGGCGACGATGACGAAGCCCCCGAGCAGCGCCGCGGCGGCGTTGTCGGGATGGCCCTCGAGCTCGCTGGCCAGCGCGAGCAGGTCCTCGTCGAGCTCGAACAGCGACTGCGCCGCGAGCAGCCCGGCCACGTACGCGGCCGCGCTTGACCCCAGGCCGCCGGAGAGCGGCACGTCCGAGCGGATGCGAAACGTGAAGCGGTCGGGCGAGTGCACCCGCGCGAAGCCGCGCACGCACAGGTTGCGCCGGTCGCGCGCGATATCGAGTTCGGTCTCGACGGCGAAGCGGCCGGTCTCGCGGACGTCGACCTCGACGTGGAGCGCGAGCGCTGCCGCGAACGCGTCGAAGCCCGGCCCGAGGTTCGCCGACGAGGCGGGCACCCGCACGAGCCGCCGGCGCTGCATCAGCTGAGAACCGCCTCCTCGACCGCGGCGAGCTCGGGCTCGCACGGGATGACGCCGCCGACCTGATCCAGCGCGGTCTGCGGGTCCTTCAGGCCGTGGCCCGTGAGCACGCACGCCACGCGCTGCGCGCCGTCGGTGCCGTAGCGCAGCAGGCCCGCCACCGCGGCGGCGCTCGCGGGTTCACAGAACACGCCCTCGCGCGCCGCGAGCAGGCGATACGCGCTCAGGATCTCGGCGTCGGAGACGGCGCGGACCATCCCGCGCGAGGCGGTCATCGCCTCCATCGCCTCCTCCCAGCGCGCGGGATTGCCGATGCGGATCGCGCTGGCGACGGTCTCGGGCTTGTCGACCCGCTTGCCGTGCACGAGCGGCGCCGCCCCCTCGGCCTGAAACCCGTACAGGCGCGGCCTCACGCCGATCTCGGTGAAGCCCTTCCAGTACGCGGTGATGTTGCCGGCGTTGCCGACGGGAATCGACAGCGCGTCCAGCTCGTCTTCGAGGCTCTCGACGATCTCGAACGCGCTCGTCTTCTGGCCCTGCAGGCGAAACTCGTTGACGGAGTTGACGAGCGCGATCGGGTGGCGCTCCGTGAGCGCCCGCACGAGCGTCAGCGCCTCGTCGAAGTTGCCGCGCAGCGCGATGACGCGGGCGCCGTGCATGAGCGCCTGGGCGAGCTTGCCGGTGGCGATCTTGCCCTCCGGCACGATGACCGCACAGGTGACGCCGCCGCGGGCGGCGTACGCGGCGGCGCTCGCGGCCGTGTTGCCGGTCGACGCGCAGATGACCGCCGTGGCGCCCTCGCGCAGCGCAGCGCTCACCGCGCAGGTCATGCCACGGTCCTTGAAGGACCCCGTCGGGTTGAGCCCCTCGAGCTTGAGCCACACCTCGGCCGCGACGAGCTCGGAGATGTGCGGCGCGTACACGAGCGGGGTCGAGCCTTCGCCGAGCGAGACGACCGGGTCGTCGGCAGCGAAGGGCAGGCGGTCGCGGTAGCGCTCGATGAGGCTCACACGAACTCCTCCTCGATGACCCGGATGGCGCGCGGCGGCGAGCGCAGGAAGTCGAGGCCGCCGATCTCGTCGACGGCCGCGAAGAACTTCGATTCGAGCAGCGGGTGGACGACCATGACGAGGCGCGCGTTGTCGCCCAGGCCCTTCTGCACGACCGACTTGATCGATGCGCCCTGGTCGCCGAGGATCTGCGCAACCTGCGCGAGCACGCCGGGACGGTCGGCGACCTCCATGTGGAGGTAGAACGACGACTTGATGTCGTCGGCCATCTCGAGCGACTGGGTCGTCTCCGGCGTCGACGCGGGCGGGATCATCGCGCTGATGACATCGCCCAGCACCGCGCTGGCCGTCTGCGGCCCGCCGGCGCCGGGCCCCGACATCGTGATCTCGGTGATCGCCGCGGACTCGACGGTGACCGCGTTGAACGGGCCGTGCACGCTCGCCAGCGGGTGCCCGGCGTAGAGGAACGCCGGGTGCACGCGGACCGCGAGCTTGCCGTCGATGCGCTCAGCGGTGCCGATGAGCTTCAGGCCGAGGCCGAGCTCCTCGGCGTACTCCATGTCGTCGGCCGTGATCTGCTCGATGCCCTCATAGCTGACCTGGTCGAGGTGGACGGGCGTGTCGAAGGCCAGGCGAGCGAGGATCGCCATCTTCGCTGCGGCGTCCTTGCCGTTGACGTCCTCGGAGGGATCGGCCTCCGCGTAGCCCAGCCGCTGGGCGTCGGCCAGCGCGTCGTCGTACGAGCAGCCGGTCCGCGCCATCTCCGAGAGGATGTAGTTCGTCGTGCCGTTGACGATCCCGTGCAGGCGATCGACGTGGGCGGCGGCGAGCGACTCCTGGAGCACCCGGATGACCGGCACGACGCCCGCGACCGCGGCCTCGAAGCGCAGCTGGACGCCCGACTCGCGCGCCGTCGCCCACAGCTCCTCGCCGTGCTGGCTGAGCAGCTGCTTGTTCGCGGTCACGACGTGCTTGCCGTCGCGCATCGCCCGCAGGACGTAGTCGCGGGCGGGATCGAGACCGCCCATGAGCTCGACGACGAGGTCGCAGCCGGCGAGGATCTCCGCGAACTCGCCCCGGCTGCGCGTCAGGATGCCGCTGATCTCCGGGCGCAGGCCGGTGATCCCCTCGACGTGGTCTGCGCGCTCGGCGATGAGCTCGTCGAACGCGGCGCCTACGGTCCCATGACCGAGCAGGCCGATGCGAAACGGCCTAACGAGTGGGCTAGCCATCGACGTCGCGGGCGGCGAGGTCGTCGTAGGTCTCGCGGCGCACGACGACGCGCGCGTTGCCCTGCGAGACGAAGACGACGGGCGGGCGCGGCACGCCGTTGTAGTTGTTCGCCATCGCGTGACCGTACGCGCCGGTCGCCGGCGTGACGACGACATCGCCGGCGCGCGGGTCGGCGAGCTCGACGTCGCGGACGATGACGTCGCCCGACTCGCAGTGCTTGCCGGTCAGCTTCGCAGGGGTGCCGCCGCCGAAGCGGTCGGCGACCTGCGCCTCGTACACCGAGCCGTAGAGCATCGGGCGCAGGTTGTCGGACATCCCGCCGTCGACGGCGACCCAGGTCGACACGTTGCGCTTGACGCTCTGCACGGTGTAGAGCGTCACGGTCGAGTTCGCCACGAGCGCGCGCCCGGGCTCGTCGAGGATCCGCTTGCCGGGACCGAGCACCCGGTGCACCGTGTCCACCTTCGCCGCCACGTAGTCGGCGATCCGCGGCGGCTCCTGATCGGCGGTGTACGCGACGCCGAGGCCGCCGCCGAGGTTGTAGACCGGAAAGTCGCCGAGCGGCGCGACGGCCTCGATCGCGCGGCGAAACGGATCGAGTTCGAGGATCTGCGAACCGATGTGCATGTGCAGGCCGACGAGTTCGAGCCGGTCGGAGGCCTGCAGGCGCGCGATCGCCGCCGGCGCGTCGGGCATCGAGAACCCGAACTTCGAGTCGGCCTGCCCGGTCGAGATCTTGTCGTGTGTGTCGCCCTTGACGTCCGGGGTCACGCGCAGCAGGACCGGCTGGGCGGGTCCGTCGCCGACGACGTCCTCGAGGCGCTCGATCTCGTCGGCGTTGTCGATGACGATGTGACCGACCCCGGCCGCGCGCGCCTCGCGCAGCTCGGCGACCGACTTGGCGTTGCCGTGCAGGTAGATCCGCGCCGGGTCGAAGCCGCCGCGCAGGGCGAGCGCGAGCTCGCCGCCCGAGGCCACGTCGCAGGCGATCCCCTCCTCGGCGAGCACGCGGTAGACCGCGGTGCAGGGAAACGCCTTGGAGGCGAACAGCACGTCGAAGTTCTCGGTCCGCGCCCGAAATGCCTGGACGAAGGTCTGCGCGCGGGCGCGCAGGTCGTCCTCGACCACGATGTACGCCGGCGTGCCGAACTCGCCGGCGAGCTCGACCGCGTCGCAGCCGCCGAGCTCGAGGCGTCCGTCCTCGTCGAGGCGGCTGCCGATGGGATAGGCCTGCGAGAGCTGGGTTCGGGTCGCCGGCATCGGATCGGAGAGTATGCGTTCCCATGGCCCGCCACCGGGACGTCGAGACCGCCCAGCCGGCGCAGACGGGCAAGCAGGAAGGGCTCGCCTACGCGCTCTACCTCCCAGAGGACGCCCGCGGCGGGGTGGTCATCCTCCACGGTGCCGACTCGGTAGGCGAGAACCACGCCGACTTCGCGCGCCTGTGCCACGCGAGCGGCCTGGCGGCGGTCGTGTTCGATCAGCGCGGCCACGGCAGCAGCGAGGGCGCGCTGGGCGCGGGCGCGCTGGAGGACGTCGCGCAGATGGCCGCGCTGCTGCCCGCCGGGCCGGTCTTCCTGCGCGGCTCGTCGATGGGCGGATTCGTCGCCCTCGCGGCCGCGTCGGCCGTCGGCGCGCGCGGCGTCGTGGCAATCTGCCCCGCGGGCCGCGAGCTGGTGTTGAGCGGGCTGCGCCAGGGGCGCTTCGAGTTTCGCGCCGACGTGCCCGCGCTCGCGACGTTGCTCGAGACGGTCGATCTGGAGGCGGCGAGCCGCATGCTCGGCGACGACCTGCTGCTCATGCACGCCGACGGCGACGAGCGGGTCCCGGTCGAGCACTCGGCGATGCTCCACGCAGCCGCCCCCGGGAGTCGGCTGCTCAGGTTCGCCGGCGGTCATCACGGCTCGCTACAGCATGACCCCGAGCTGCAGGCCGAGTCCGTGCGCTTCTTCCTACGGCGCGTCTGACTATCTGCCGGGCGGCAGGTTGGGCCCGTGCGGCACGTGGCCGAGCAGCGCCGCGACAGCCGAACCGAGGCCCTGGACCGTGTTGGCGAGCGCGTCGCCTGCCTTCCGCACCGTCCCACCGACGGTCGGGCTGAGCGGGTCGAGGTGCCGGCCGAGGCTGTCGGTCACGCCGCGCAGCGAGCCGCCGAGCGAACGCGTCGTCTCGTCGACGGTGCCCCCGACCTTGGCCAGCGGGCCCTCGCCGGATGGCGCGGGGCCGGGAGTGTCGCTGCCGGGCCGGCCGGAGACCTCGCTGGTGCTGGGCGCACCGGAGTCGTAAGTCGTGGTCGCGCCGCTGCCGGCGACTGCGCCAGGGGTGCGGCCCTGCCGGCTGCGCGACGGGGCCGCACCCGCGACGCCGGGAGCCAACGTCGCGGAGGCGCCACCGGCCGGCGCGCTCACCGCGCGGGGCAGGACGATCGGTGCGCCGGCGCGTGACCGCGTCGTACTCAGCTGCTTGGCGGACGCGACGGTCAGCGAGCTCAGCTCGACGCTCGACGGGTCCGATGGCCACACGCCGAAGGCCACGACGGCGCTGGCGAGGGTGAACGTCACCACGATCGCTGCGAGTACCGACCCGGCGACGCCGAGGCCGGAGAGGAAGATGGGCCAGTGTGGATGGGGAAGCGCGGGCATCACAAGTAACCCGCGAACCTGCATCGGCGCACGTGCGCCAAGGCTTGAACAACGAACGAAGTTGGCGCGTCGGCGCTCTGTTCCTAGTTGAGAACGATTTTCGATAGTCTCGTTCCTGTGCGCTGGCTGTCTGACCCGTTCACGACCCCGTTCATGCAGCGCGCGCTCCTCGCCGTCGTGCTGCTGGCCATCGCGGGCGGCCTCCTCGGCGCCTGGATCGTGCTGAGGCGCTTGGCGTTCTTCGTCCACGCGGCGGGCAGCGCGACGTTCCCGGGACTCGTCGTCGCGGGACCCTGGGGCATCGCTCCCGCGGTGGCCGCGCTGGGGGCGGGGCTGCTCTTCGCGGGGCTGCTCTCGCGCCTGACGCGCGGCACCAACACGAGCTCGGACGCCGCGACCGGGCTGCTGCTCGCCGCAGCGCTGGCCCTCGGATCGGTGCTCGCGAGCGACGTCTATCCCTCCGGGACCGGCGTCGATCGCCTCCTGTTCGGGACGCTGCTCGGCCTCAGCGACCGCGACCTCTGGCTCGCGGGCGCCGTCGCCGCCGCGGCACTGCTCGCGACCGCGTCGCTCGGGCGGACGTGGCTCGCGACAGGATTTGACCCGGCGGCGGCTCCCGCCCTCGGCATCCGGTCCGCCCGCGGCGACTGGCTCCTGCTCGCACTGCTCGCCGTGACGGTCGTCGCGGCGCTGCCCGCGATCGGCGCGCTGCTCGTGAGCACGCTGCTCGTCATTCCGGCCGCGACGGCGCGGCTGCTGACACACTCGCTCGCCGGGCTGCTCGCGGCGTCCGTCGGACTGGGGCTCGCCGAGGGCGTCGGCGGCCTGCTGCTCGCCTACCACGCGGACCTGCCCCCCGGGCCGGCCATCGCCGTCATCGGCGGGAGCGCGTTTGCGCTCGTCGGGTGCCTGGGCGCGCGCGTACGTAACGTCGTCCGGAGGTCAGCGCTTGCGATGACCGCAGGACGAAACCCAGTTCAGCGCTTGCGATGACCGCAGGACGAAACCCAGGTCGGCGCTCGCGATGACCGCAGGACGAAACCCGCTCGCGCTCGACGTGCGCGGGCTCTCGGCCGCCTACGGAAGCGCCGATCCCGTGTTGCGCGGCGTCACGTTCACCGCGCAGCCCGGGGAGGCCGTGGCCGTGCTGGGACCGAACGGCGGTGGCAAGACGACGCTGTTTCGCGCCCTCCTCGGCGAGCTCCCGGTTGTCGGGGGCAGCGTCGTGATCGAGGGCGACGTCGCCTACGTGCCGCAGACCGAGCGCGCCCGGCTCGACTTCCCCGTGAGCGCGCTCGACGTCGCGCTCATGGGCGCGTACGCCCGCACGCCCTGGTATCGCCGGC
>JAWVGM010000152.1:0-45033 GCA_033855075.1 Solirubrobacteraceae bacterium
CACGACGACGAGCACGTCGGCGTCGTCGCCGCGAGTGAAGGCGAGCACGGCGGCGCCGGCCTCGACGGGCTCGTAGCCCCCCGCGAAGGTCGCCGGCCGGCGCGCGCGCAGCGCGAGCGCGCGCTCGATCAGGTGCAGCTTCATCGTCTCGCGCGTCGGTGCCTCGCCCGCGCGCAGCGCGGCCAGCGCGTCGCGGCGCGCGTCCCAGTCGACGGGGCGGCGGTTGTCGGGGTCGACGAGCGACAGGTCGATGAGCTCGTCGCCCTGGTAGACGTCGGGCACGCCTGGCACCGAGAGCTTGAGCGCGAGCTGGCCGAGCGCCGAGCGCTCACCGGCGGCGGCGACCTCGGCGAGGAACGGCTCGAAGTCCTCCAGGAACGAGCGGTGGGTGAGCAGCGCGACCGCGAAGCGTTTGACGCGCTCCTCCCAGTCGTGGTTCTGGTCGACCCAGTTCGTGTTGCGCTTGGCCTCGCGCATCGCCTTCTCGAGGTAGCCCTCCAGGCGGTCGGGCGCGATCGGCCAGACGCCGACGAGGGTCTGGAAGATGAGGTAGCGCTCCGCGCTGTCCGGCGCCCCGTCCGCCACGAGCTCGTCGGTGAGCTCATACCAGCGCCGCGCGTGAGCCGCCCAATCCTCGGCCATCGCCGACAGCGCACCGATCCGCGCGCGCGCATCGCCCGAGCGCTTCGTGTCGTGCGTCTGGGTCACGAGCAGGTTGCGGGGAAAGCGCGCCGCGCGCTGCGCGTTGCGCGCGTGGAAGTCCTTCACGGAGATGCCGAAGCGGCCCGGATCGCCGCCGACGTCGTTGAGCGCGAGCAGCCGCAGGTAGCGGTAGAACGCCGTGTCCTCGACGCCCTTCGCGGTCACGGGCGGCGAGGTCTGCTGAAAGCGCGAGACGAACTCCTCGGGCGCGCCGTCGTAGAGGTCGGGCCGCCCGGCCTGCGCGAGCGCCTCGCGGTCGGCGTCCTCGAACCGGCCCTCGCGCACGTACGTGCGGTAGACCGGCAGCTTCGCGAGCGCCTCCTCGAGATCGCCCGGGTCATGGATGCGGCGCAACCGCTCGACCTCCCGCGAGAACGTGCCGCGCGCCTGCTCGAGCTGTGCCTCGCGCGCCACCGTCTCAAACCGGCGCCGTTCGCCGGTCAGCTCGCGGTAGAGCTGCGTGAGCGGCTTCCTGCCCGCGGGGTCGATGAACAGGCTCTGCACGTCGTTGAGGAACTCGTAGCCGACCGTTCCCTCGACCGGCCAGTCGCGCAGCTCTTCGGGTGGGTGGGAATGGGTAAGGATCTTCTCGACCCAGACGTGGTCGGCGCCGGCGGCGCGCAGGCGCTCGAGGTAGCCGGCCGGGTCCGCGAGCCCGTCGGGGTGGTCGATGCGCAGCCCGTCGGCGACCCCGTCGGCGACGAGCTCGAGCACCTTGCGGTGCGTGAGCTCGAAGACCTCGGGGTCCTCCACGCGCACACCCGCCAGGTCGTCGATGTCGAAGAAGCGCCGGTAGTAGCCGGTCTCCGGATCGACGTCGAAGACCCGGACGCGCTCCTCCTCGTCGGCCCACCAGCGGTTCTCGTCGCCGGTGCCCATGTGGTTGGGCACGATGTCGAGGATGAGCCCGAGCCCGGCGCCGGCGAGCGCGCGCAGCCCCTCCTCGCCGCCGAGCGAGCGCGAGATCCGCGTCGGGTCGACGACGTCGTAGCCGTGCGTCGAGCCGGAGCGCGCCTGCAGCGTGGGGGACAGGTACAGGTGGCTGATCCCGAGGTCGCGCAGGTAGGGCACGAGCTCGCGCGCATCCTCAAAGCGCATGTCCGGCCCGAGCTGCAGGCGATAGGTGGCTCGCAGGTCGCTCACGCGCTCGGCTGTGTCCGCCGCAGGACGGTCACCGACCGCGCGGGGGCGACGACCGGCGCGCGCGCCGCAAACTCGCGTGACTCGGGCGCGGCGTCTGGCTCAGCCGTGCTGATCTCGAGCGTCCACTTCTGGCCATAGCGGCGCGCCGGCAGCGCGAACTCGATGTCCTCGTGGTGGCCGTTGATGAGCAGCAGGAACGAGTCGTCGGTGAGCTTCTCGCCCCGGCGGCCGGGATACGGAAACTCGTGGCCGTTGAGAAACAGCCCGATCACGTGCCCGCTCTGCTGCCAGTCCGCGCGCGTCATCCGCCGACCGTCGGGCCGGAACCACCACGCGTCGGGCAGCCCCGACGCGGTCGCCTCGCCCGTGAGAAAGTGGCGGCGGCGGAAGACCGGGTGCGCGTTGCGCAGCGCGAGCAGGCGCTTCGAGAACGCCAGCAGCTCCTCGCCCGGCCCGTCGAAGGACCAGTCGAACCACGAGATCTCGTTGTCCTGGCACCAGGCGTTGTTGTTGCCGGCCTGCGTGCGGCCGAACTCGTCGCCGCCGAGCAGCATCGGCACGCCCTGGGAGAGCAGCAGCGTCGTCAGGAAGTTGCGCTGCTGGCGCGCGCGCAGCGCATTGATCTCGGGATCGTCGGTCGGGCCCTCGGCACCGCAGTTCCACGAGCGGTTGTCGTCGGTGCCGTCCTTGTTGTCCTCCAGGTTGGCCTCGTTGTGCTTCTCGTTGTAGGAGACGAGGTCGGCGAGCGTGAAGCCGTCGTGCGCGGTGACGAAGTTGATCGACGCGAACGGCTCGCGGCCGTCGTCCTTGTAGAGGTCGCTCGAGCCGGTCAGGCGGTTGGCGAAGTCGGCGACGCTCGCGTTGCCGCGCCAGAAGTCGCGGATCGTGTCGCGGTAGATGCCGTTCCACTCGGTCCAGAGGACGGGGAAGTTGCCGACCTGATAGCCGCCGGGCCCGACGTCCCACGGCTCGGCGATGAGCTTGATCTGCGACAGCACGGGGTCCTGGTGGATCGTGTCGAAGAACGCGCTCAGCCGGTCGACGTCGTACAGCTCGCGCGCGAGCGCGCTTGCGAGATCGAAGCGAAAGCCGTCGACGTGGCACTCGACGACCCAGTAGCGCAGCGAGTCCATGATGAGCCGCAGGACGCTCGGGTGCACGGGGTTGAGGCTGTTGCCCGTGCCCGTGAAGTCCATGTAGAAGCGCGGGTCGTCGGGCATGAGGCGGTAGTAGCTGCGGTTGTCGATGCCCTTGAACGCGAGCATCGGGCCGAGGTGGTTGCCCTCGGCGGTGTGGTTGTAGACGACGTCGAGGATCACCTCGATGCCGGCCTTGTGCAGCGCCTTGACCATGCCCTTGAATTCGCGCACCTGCTCGCCCGTGGAGCCCGTCGCGGCGTAGTCGGCGTGCGGCGCGAGGTAGCCGATCGAGCTGTAGCCCCAGTAGTTCGACAGGCCCTTGTCGACGAGGAAGTGCTCGTCGGCGATGTGGTGGACCGGGAGCAGCTCGACCGCGGTGACGCCGAGCTCCTTCAGGTAGTTCAGCGCGGGCTCGGAGGCGAGGCCGCCGTACGTGCCGCGCAGGTCGTCGCGCACGTCGGGGTGTTGCATCGTGAAGCCCTTGACGTGCGTCTCGTAGATGACCGTGTCCGTCCACGGGGTGCCGAGCAGGCGGTCGCCCTCCCAGTCGAACTCCGCGTCGACGACGAGGCACTTGGGCATCGCCTCCGCGTCGTCCTCGTCGTCGGGCTCGAGGTCGGCGGTCTCGGTGTCGTCGGGGATGTAGGGCAGCGTGCTCGCGGCCGCCCAGTTGATCTCGCCGTCGATCGCCTTGGCGTAGGGATCGAGCAGAAGCTTCGACGGGTTGAAGCGGTGGCCCTCCTCGGGTTCGTAGGGGCCGTGGACGCGGTAGCCGTAACGCTGGCCCGGGCCGACCCCCGGCACGTAGCAGTGCCAGTTGTACGCCGTGCGCTCGGTGACCGGGATACGCGTCTCGACGTCGTCGGCATCGAACAGGCACAGCTCCACGCGTTGGGCGTTCTCGCTGAACAGCGAGAAGTTCGTCCCGCGCCCGTTGTAGTAGGGCCCGAGCGGGAATGGCCGCCCGGGCCAGACCTCGATCGCGTCGCTCATCGAAGCAGCGCTCCTGACTTGGGGACCAACACGATGCCATCACCGCTCAGCTCAGGAGCGTCGGATGTGGCGAGCACGACCTCGGTTCGCCCGCCGGCGGGAACGGGCTGCGGCCCGTCGGAGAAGTTGCAGCACAGCCGGTACGGGCCGCGGTCGACGACCAGCCAGCCCGCGTCCTCGTCGAAGGACGTCTCGACCATCTGCTCGCGCGGCAGGTCGCGGCGCACTGCCAGCAGCCGCGCATAGAGAGCGGCCAGGTCCTCGTCGCGTTCGCGGGTGAGCTTCGAGCGCGCGAACGTCGCGGGGTCCTGCGGGTCGGGCACCTCCTCGCCGGCGAACTGCGCGAAGGCGGCGAACTCGCGCCGGCGGCCCTCGCGGGTGGCGACGGCGATCTCCTCGTCGATGTGGTCGGAGAAGAACTGAAACGGTGCCGGCTCGCCGTATTCCTCGCCCATGAAGAGCATCGGGACGAACGGAGACAGCAGCGTGCAGAACGCCGCCAGCGGGCGCGCCTGCGCGGGCAGCCGGTCGCCGACCGCCCGGTTGCCGACCTGGTCGTGGTTCTGGTGGAAGACGACGAACTGCTCGGGCGGGCGGTCGTCGGCGGGGGCGCCGAAGCGCTGGGCGCGAAACGTGGAGTACTGGCCGTCGTGCACGAACGGGCGGCGAAACGCCTTCGCGAGGTCGGCGATCGAGCCGAACTCCTCGTAGTAGCCCTCGCGCTCGCCGGTCAGCAGCACGCGCAGCGCGTGGTGGAAGTCGTCGGCCCACTGCGCGTCGTGTCCGAAGCCGCCCTGCTCGGGCGGGCGGATCACGCGCGGGTCGTTGAGGCCGGACTCCGCGATCACGTGCGCGCCGGGCCGGGCGGCGTGCACGCGCTCGGCGAGCTGCGCCATGATCGGCCGCGCGCCCTGGTCGTAGATCGCGTGGATCGCATCCAGGCGCAGCCCGTCGACGTGGAAGTCGTGCACCCAGCGCTCGGCCGACTGCAGCACCCACTCGCGCACCGGGTCGCAATGCTTGTCGTCGTAGTTCATCGACGGTCCCCAGAACGTGGCGTACTTGTCGGTGAAATACGGCCCGAAGGCCGCGAGCGCCTCGACCCCGGATGCGCCGACGTGGTTGTAGACGACGTCGAGGATCACGCTCAGCCGGGCTGCGTGAGCGGCGTCGACGAGCCGGGCGAAGCCCTCCGGGCCCCCGTAGCTCGACTGCGCCGCCGAGAGGTAGACGCCGTCGTAGCCCCAGCCGTGCCTGCCGGGAAACTCGGCCACGGGCATGACCTCGATCGCGGTCACGCCAAGCTCGGCCAGTCCTGCCAGGTGCTCGATGGCGGCCGCAAACGTCCCCTCGGTGGTGAACGTGCCGACGTGCAGCTCGTAGATGACGAGGTCCCCGAGGGCGTGCGGCTCGAAGTCCTCGTCGGTCCAGGCGAAGGTGCGCGGATCGATGATCCGCGAGGGTCCGCGCAGGCCGTGCGGCTGGCTGCGGGTCGCGGGATCGGGAAACTCGCGGTCGCCGAGGAGGAAGCCGTAGTCCTCGCCGGCCTGCGCGGGGATGCGCGCCTCGTGGATGCCGTGCCCGGCGTCGTGCATGCGGTGGCGACGATCGCCGACGCGCACGCGGACCTCGTCGTCGCGCAGAGCCCAGACGCGAAACTCGACGAGCCCGTCATCGACGGGGAACGCCCCGAGCGGGCGTTCCCAGGGATAGGACTCGAAGGCGGCGGACAACCGCGTCAACCCTACCTTGGCCTCGAGCAGGGCCTGATCGGCCCGGATGAGCGTGCGGCGGCGATCGCCGTCGCACGCCGCGATCCCCACGCTGACCGTGTCCGTCGAGGAGCAGCAGGACGAGCGGCGGGTCGCCCATCCGCGGGTCGCGCACCTCGGCAAGCGCCAGGTCCGCGAAGGGCGAGCAGCCGTCCCGAGACGTCGCCTGTCAACGGGCTATTCGTCCATCGCGCCGTGCACCCCAAAACCTATGCGTTCGGCCAGAGGGGTGAGGCGAGGATGGCCGTTCTTGCGGTACGCGCGCACGGACATTGCGCCAGGGACAGTACGAGCGAAACGGAGCTGAACATGTCAAGTCGTCCTACAGGGGTCACGTTGCGAACGCCGTTCGCCGATGAGGAGCGCAGGATGTTCCACCTCATCCCAGCGCTGGAGCGGGTCATCGCACGCGGTGGCTCGGACCTGCACATCAAGGCGGGCTCGCGCCCGCTGATCCGCATCAACGGCATGCTCGACTGGCTCGATCCCGACGCCGACGAGCTCGACTCCTGGGATACGGAGAAGGTCCTGCACGACCTGCTCTCCGAGGCGCGCATCAAGGAGTTCGAGGAGCGCCACGAGCTCGACTGCTCGTACTTGGTCCCCGGGCTGAGCTCGTTCCGCGTCAACGCCTACATGCAGCGCGGCACGGTGGCGATCGTCATGCGCGTGATCGCCAACGAGATTCCGACCGTGGCGAAGCTCGGGCTGCCGGACGTCGTGACCGCGCTGGCCGAGGAGGAGCGCGGCCTCGTCATCGTCACCGGCGCGACCGGCTGTGGGAAGTCCACGACGCTCGCCGCCATGATCGGCCACATCAACGCCACCCGGCGCAAGCACATCGTCACGATCGAGGATCCCGTCGAGTACCTCCACGAGGACGTCCTCTCCTCGATCGACCAGCGCGAGGTCGGCACCGACACGCAGTCGTTCGCCCTCGCGCTGCGCCAGGTCCTGCGCCAGGATCCCGACGTCATCCTCGTCGGCGAGATGCGCGACAAGGAGTCCGTCCGCACCGCTCTGTCGGCGGCGGAGACCGGGCACCTCGTGCTCGCGACGCTCCACACGGTCGACGCGACCGAGACGATCAACCGCCTGCTCGACTTCTTCCCCGATGGCGAGCAGCAGCAGATCCGCGCGCTCATCAGCGGCACGCTGAAGGGCATCATCTCCCAGCGCCTCGTGGCGGCCGCCGACACCGGCGGGCGCACGGCGATCGCCGAGGTGCTCACGATGACCAACCGCGCACGCGACATGATCATCGACCCGCGCACGACAGATCAACTGGCCGACGTCATCAAGGACGGCGAGTACTACGGCATGCAGACCTTCGACCAGGCGTTCTACGCGGCCGTCAAGCGCGGCGCCGTCGACCTCGAGGAAGCGCTGCGCCACGCGACGTCGCCGCACGACCTCAAGCTCCTCATCGCCGCCGAGGGCAAGACGCGAACGTCGATGTCGGACGTGCCGGCGACGTTGCGCGGCGTCTGACCGGCGGGAGCGCCAGCCGCTCGGCGAGCCTGCCCGACGACGCGCCGGGCGTTGCGGGCGGCTGTGTGGGACGCCGGCTCGATCAGAAAAACGCGCGCCGGGAGGCCCGGTTCCACTGACGTCTGCAGCTGGGCGACCAGCCGACGATGACCCGGCGCGGCGGGCGCGCCCGTCAGGGCTTGAGTTCCTTGAGCATCTTGCGCGCCCGATTGGCGGCCTTCATGAAGTCCTTCCACGAGGGCGGGTCGCTCTCGTCGTACACGGGCGCCGCCTCCTCATCGCCCGCCTCGGCGGCGGGCTGGTACCGCGGCGGCGCCGGCGTCACCTTGGCGGGGTCGTACGGCATGGCCTACGCGTACCCGCTGTGGCGACGCTTACGCGCGAGGATCGTGACGCCGGGCGTCAGAAGCTCGCGCACCGCGTCAAGCAGGACACGCTCCAGCTCCTCGCGTGACATCCGGCTCATTTCGACTTCAACTCCGGTCCGCCTTCGACTTTGACATGGCTGAGCCATGCGGCTGCTCGTCAACCGCTTCCCGCATCTGCGCGCGACATTAGCGCGAAGTGCCGCCCCGAGACAAATGCGACAGCGCGCCCTTCAGGCGCGGGCATCGCTGTCCCGGGTAGCGGCGTGACGGGGTGGCGGAAGCCGCCATCTCACCGACTTCACCGACCACAACGTCAGTGATCCGGGCATAACGTCGATTGGCCGGTGTCTCTCCGAGCTGGCAAACGCCGCAGACGGCGCTAGGAGCTGAACTGGAGGACCGTGTCCCCCTCGGTGATCGCGGGCGGATTGGCTGTCGCGCCGACGTTCTCCTTGACCCACTCCGCTGCGCGCCGGGAGGACTCGTCGGTCCCGGCCTTGTCTTCACAGACCGTCACGGTCACGCCGCCGTCACCACTGCGCACGGCCGCGTAGGTGACGAAGCCTGGGACCCCGCTGATGAGGGCCGTCACGTCCTCCTCCCGGTCCCCGAGAAGATCGAAGAGTTCCGACGCGCCTTGCCCCGAATAGGTCCGAACGACTGCATACATGTCCGCCTGCCTTCCTCGTGGCTTCGTGGCACTTCGAATGGGCTTCCAGCTGAACCTACTACCGACCCCGCCACGACCCAGCATCCGGAGTAGTGACCGGTTGAGGCCGCAGCCGCGGAGCGTCACTCTGGCCAGCCAAACGCGGCCCCCTCGCCTCGACGCGCCGTTTGTCGATTACAGCGACAGCCGCTCGACGAGCCAGTTGCCCTGCCACGCGCGCTCGCGGGCCTGCGCGTGCTCGAACTCGCCGGTGGCGAGCCCGGCGACCTGGGCGGCGATGAAGCCCGCTCCGGCGGCGAGTGACGGCGCGATCTCGGGCTCCGCCTGGGCGCGCACCGCCTTGCGCGTCGTGTCGGCGAGGAATGCGGCGGCGGTGGCGGCGTCCGGCGCGAGTCCGTCTCGCTCGGCGAGCGAGCCGGCGGCGTCCAGCAGCTCCTGCGGGGCGCTGCAGCGCGCGACCGACGCCGCCTCGTCCTCGTGTCCGTGGGAGCGCAGCACGCCGGCTGCGAAGTCCCGCGCGCGCAGCGCGGTCGCGGTCGCCAGCTCGGCCGCGACGGCCGCGTCCCAGTCCTCCACGCGCTCCACGAGCCGCCCGCGATCGGCTGCCAGCATCCCGCAGCCTGGCGCGACGTCGCCGTCCAGCTCGACCCGCCACAGCTCGGCGTCGGCCCACGCGGGGAGGTCGCCGGGCAGGCAGGCGTGCACGCGCCGGCGACCGCGGGCGAGCACCCAGGACGGCTGCTCGCCCGGAGCGGGCCAGCGGACGCCCGAGAACGATCCGACCCGTCCCGCGCGGAGGAACTTGTAGGCGATCACGGGTCCCCGCCTCCGTGCGCATGCTCGTCGCGCCAGCGCCGGAACAGCCCGACGAGCTGCGCCGTCTGGACATCGTCCGGCCGCTCCTCGGCGAGGCGCCCGACGAGGTCGATCGTGTCGCGCATCTGCTCCACGTATGTCGCGCACCCCGCGCAGAAGACGATGTGGCGCTCGATGTCGGCGCGCTGCTCGTCGTCGAGCACGCCCTCGAGGTAGTCGGTCAGGGCGTCGACGAGCTGCTCGCAGGTCACATGCTCGACGTAGCCGCTCATGCCGCGGCCCCCTGGGTCATGTAGTCCTCGAGCGCCGCGCACACCTTGCCGCGCGCTCGGTGCAGCAGGATCCGCTGGTTGCCGTCGGAGATTCCCAGCGCGTCACACACTTCCTCGGGCTCCCAGCCCTCGACGTCGCGCAGGACGAGCACGCGCGCCTGGCGTGGCGGCAGCTCTTCGATCGCATCGCGCACGTGCGCGAGCGTCTCCTGGCCGAGCAGCCGCTCCTCGGGCATATGCGCCCAGTCGGCCGGCGCCGCGGCCCAGTGCCCGGCCCAGCGATGGCCGTCGGGGAGGAAGCGCTCCGCGTCGACGATCGCGTCGTCGTCCTCGCCGGCCTCGCCGGCGAGCGCGGAGAACGGCGCGCTGCGACGCTCACGCAGCGCGCGCGTCTTGGCGCGGTTGCTCAGGATCTGAAAGAGCCACGTCTTCAGCGAGGAGCGCCCCTCGAACCGGTCGATGCCCTTGAGCACCGCGACCCAGGTCTCCTGGACGACCTCCTCGGCGACCGCGCGGTCGCGGACGAAGGTCCGCGCGAGGCGCTGCAGGCCCGCCTGGTAGCGGTCGACGAGCTCGACGAAGGCACGCTCCTCGCCGCGGCGCAGCGCTGCCACGAGGGCGCGATCGTCCTCGGCCTGCGATTGGCGCTCGGCGGTGGGCAAGCGCTCCACGAGGCCCAGTCTCAACGACTGCGCGCGTCCGTACATGACGATCTGATGACGCGTCGCCCGGCGAGCGTCCGCGTAACGCGCTCGGCGTCGCCCGGGACGAGTCCGTCATGGCCTCCGAGCTGCGCGCACCGCGCCTGACCTGTCGTGAGCTGGTCGACCTGCTCACGGACTACCTCGAGGACGCGCGCTCGCCCGGCGAGCGCCAGCGCGTCGAGGCCCATCTCAACTGCGCGAGGTTCGTCGATCAGGTGCGCCGCACGATCGCCGCGATCGTCGCCGCCTTCGGGAATGGCGGGGCGGTTAGCTTGTTGTGGTGAGCGCGATGTCCGACCTGGGCTGTGCGATCGGCCGGGGCCTTCTGGCGGGGCTCGCCGGAACCGCCGCCATGACGGTCTCGAGCACGGCCGAGATGCGCCTGCGCGGGCGCGCCGCGAGCACCGCGCCCGCCGACGCGACCGCCAAGGTGCTGGGCATCGCGGGCTTCAGCGACGACGCTGCGAAAAACCGCTTCTCGACCGTGGTGCACTGGGGCTACGGCACCGGGTGGGGCGTCGTGCGCGCGCTTCTCGGTGAGGCCGGGCTGCCACCCGCGCGCGCCACCGCGGCCCACCTCACCGCGATCTGGGCCAACGAGGCGGTCATGCTGCCCGCGCTGGACGTCGCGCCGCCGTTCTGGACCTGGGGCGCGGAAGAGGTCGCGATCGACGTCTGGCATCACGTCGTGTACGCGACGGCCACCGGCATCGCTTATGAGGCGCTGCGATGAGCCTCGTCTCGCGGGGGTTCGGCGGCCGCGGCCGGGTCGATCACGTCATCGCCTTCTGCGACGGCGGCTCCACGACGAACCTGGCGCTCGAGGAGGTGACCGACGGCAAGGCCTGGCTGCGGGTCACGTTCGATGGGCCGGACGGCGACGAGGTCGTGTCCGATCAGGACGGGATGGGCGACAACCCGTTCGCGGACGATGCGTCCACGTGCTCGGGCGCCCCGGCTAGGTCATCCGTCCGCAACGGTTGCGCGCGCGTGCAGTGCGGTGCTATCCGCCCGATAGCCCGCATGTCATGAAAGTTCAGGACATGAACATCCGGGTCGTCGTCGTCGAGGACTTTCCCCTCGTGCGCGACGCGGTCGTGGGCGTGCTGAGCCGCGATCCCGGCATCGAGGTCGTCGGCGAGGCGGCCTCGGGCCGCGAGGCCATCGAGCTCGCCGAGGCGCTGCAGCCCGACGTCATGATCCTCGACCTCGGCATGCCGGACATGGGTGGCCTGGAGGTGCTCGACAAGCTGCGTACGTCGCACCCGCAGATCCGCGTCATCGTGCTCACGGCCTCCGAGCACCCCACGAGCCTGTTCGACGCCGTCGCCGCGGGCGCCGCCGGGTACCTCTCCAAGCGCACGGTCGGCGACGAGCTGCGCCAGGCCGTGATCACCGCTCACGGCGGGGGCTCGGTCATCACTCCCGCGCTCGCAAGCCACCTGCTCAAGGAGTTCTCGAGCACGGCGCGCGGCGAATCCTCCTACGTCCGCCCGCTGCAGGGCCGCGAACTCGAGGTCCTGCGCCTCGTCGTGCAGGGCAGGACCGACAACGAGATCGCCGAGGCGCTGTTCATCTCCTCGCGCACGGTGCAGAGCCACCTCACGAACATCAGAGCGAAGACCGGCCTGCGTCGCCGGGCAGAGCTCACCCGCTGGGCCGTCGAGCACGCCATCGTCGCCTGAGCGCGAGGCGAACCCTCCGGGCTCAGACAAGGCGCAGGCCGGCGGAAGGGACCACCTCGCCGGCCATCGGCGCTCCTGGGAGATGCAGCGTGACGCGCGCGCCGCCGTCGCGCGCGTTCTCGTCATCGGCTCCGGCGTCCAGCCCGACGACGCGATCGTCGATGGCGTCGCGTCGCGCACAGCGGGTTCGCCTTCGACGACGAGGACGCGGGTCACGGCACGACTGTCCGACACGCGGGGCGAGCATCACACGGTGCGAAGCGCCTCGGTCGGCGACAGCCGGGCCGCGCGCGCCGACGGGTACAGGCCCGCGATGACGCCGATCACGAGCGCCGCGGCGATCCCCCCGCCGATCGCCGCGGGCGGCACGACCACCGGCTGCCCCTGCGCGCTCGCGTAGACCACGGTGACGATCGTGCCGAGTGCGGCCCCGGCGATCCCGCCCATCGCCGCGAGCAACAGCGACTCGGTGAGGAACTGGGCGCTGATGTGCTTGCGCGTGGCGCCAAGCGCCCGCCGCAGTCCGATCTCCGATCGGCGCTCGAGCACGGAGATGACCATGACGTTGGCGATCCCCACGCCACCGACGAGCAGGGCGACGGCGCCGAGGCCGAGCAGCAGCGACGTGAAGGCGCCCTTCGCGGCGGCCCTCGCCTCCAGCGCGTCCGAGGGCCGTGAGACGTCCACCTCTTCGGGATGCTCGGGGTCGGCCGTCGCGGGCATGAGCTGGCGCACGCCGCCAAGCGCGTCGTCGTCGGCTCTCACGTAGATCGTCGACGGGTTGGCCTCCGTGTCGAACAGGCGCTGCGCGACCGGCAGGCCAATCAAGGCCGCCCGGTCGATCGAGCTGTCCAGCGTGACGGTGTCGAGGATCCCGACGACCGTGTAGTACGTCCCGCCGATGTACACCTGCGGGCTGCCCTGGACGCTGGCGATCCCCAGTCGCTGCGCGGCTACCGCGCCCAGGACGACCGTGGGATAGCGCGCCTGCGCAGCTGTGAGAAAGCGCCCCGAGGCGAGGCCCGCGTTCAGCGTCCTCGGCAACGTGAGATCGGTGGCCTGCACGCTGATCCCCGAGGTGTCGTTCTTGTCGACGAGCGCGTTGCGACGCACCGTGGCGCCACTGACGCTGTAGGTAGCCGTTGCGGCCTGAACGCCCGTCAGGTAGCGAAGCTTCACCGCGGCGGTCTTGGGGACCTTGGTGTCCTCCCCGAAGAGCGACTGGCCGGCCTGTAGCGTGAGCAGGTTGGTCCCCAGGCGATCGATCGTGCTCAGCAGGTCGGCCTGGCTGGACGCCGAGATTCCCAGGACCGCGACCATCGAGGCAATGCCGATCGCCACGCCGACGGCGCTGAGCGCCGCACGCAACCGGCGGGTCCGCAGGCCGATCGATCCGACGCTCAGGACGTCGCGCGGCAGCAGCTGCGAGGGCGGCAGATCGATGGCACTCATCGAGGCGGCGCCAGCGCGCCGGCGCCGTCGTGGACGATCTCGCCGTCGCGCATGTGGACCTGACGGGGGAAGGACTGCGCGACGTCCGCGTCGTGGGTGATGACGACGAGCGTCGAGCCGCCCGAGTTCAGCGCGCGCAGCAGCGCCACGATCTCCGTGCCCGTGCGCGAATCGAGGTTGCCCGTGGGTTCGTCGGCGAACACGATTGCCGGCTCACCGGCGATCGCGCGGGCGATCGCTGTGCGCTGGCGCTCGCCGCCGGACATCTGGTTGGGCAGGTGCTGCAGCCGATGGCCGAGCTGCACGCTCTCGAGCGCGGCCGCGGCCCGGTCCCGCCGGTCCTTGAGCGCGAGCCCGTGGTAGAGCAGTCCGTTGGCCACGTTGTCGACCGCCGACAGCCCGTCGATCAGGTAGAACTGCTGAAAGACGAAGCCGATGCGGTACGCCCGCAGCGCGGAGAGCTCCTCGTCGCTGCTCGACGCGACGTCGCGTCCGTCGATCTGCACATCGCCCGCGGTGGGCCGGTCCAGCGTGCCCATGATCTGAAGCAGCGTCGTCTTGCCCGATCCGGAGGGTCCGACGATCGCCACGGCCTCGCCTCGGCGCACGGTGAGGTCGACGCCGGCGAGCGCGCGAACGTCACCCGGGTACTCCTTCACCACGCCGTGGAGGTGCAGCGCCACGTCGTCGCCCGGCATCACTGCACGGCGGCGTTCGTCACGCGCTGCCCGGGCTGCAGCCCGTCGCCGGTGATCTCGACATAGCCGCTCGTGTACAGGCCCGGCGTCACCGCGACCGTCTTGCGCGTCCCGTCGGCCTGGACGAGCTGCACGGCGAACGTCCCGCCCGGCTGCGCGAGCAACGCGGTCACGGGTATCGCCAGCACGTTCTTGCGACGTGACTGCTCGAAGCGGACGGTCACCGGTGCCTGATCGAGTCCGGTGCGCGACGTGGACAGGCGGATCGTGACGTCGATCGTGGCGGCGCTCGAGGACGATGACGACGACGACGACGAGGACGACGAGGTGCTCGAGCCGGAGCTGCTCGACGTCGATGTCGCGACCTTGCCGACCGAGCTGATGCGGCCGTGGACATCGTCTCCCGACGACAGCGTCACGGTCACGCGCTGGCCCGTTTTCGCCAGCGCGGATTTCGTCGTTGCCAGGGCGACCGTCACGACGCGCTGCGTGGATGTCGTCGTCATCAGCGTGTTCGCGGTGGTGCCTTGCGTCGCGGACGAGCTCGAACCAGACGAGTCCCCCGAAGCCCCAGCGGGGGATCCACCGCCCGCACCGCCTCCGCCGCCCGCCGACCGCGTCGTCTGGGTCGATCCGGTCGATCGCGCGGCCGACGACGTGGAGCTGCTGGTCTTCTTCGTCGCTGTCTTTTTCTGTGCACTCGTCGTGGAGGACGGGGTGGTCGTCGTGGGGGCCGGGGTCGCGGTGGTCGTCGCCGGCGTCGTGGTCGTGGGCGTGGGCGCGGTCGTGGTCGACGTCGTCGCGCTCGCGTACGCGAAGTGGACATCGTCGGCCCCGGTCATCGCCGCGCCGGTAGCGTCCGCGCCGGACCCGCTGGCGCCCGATCCGGTGGATGATCCGCCAAGCGTCGCGTCCGTCTTGGAGACGCGCCGGGCGCCGGGGAGGAAGACGACTTGGCCGAGCGTGATCTCACCGGTCTGCGCGAGGCCGTGCGCCTTCTGCCAGCGCTCGACCGCGGCGGTCGTGGCCGACGACCAGCTGCGGTCGATCGTCATGTCGTGGCCCGGGTCGTATCCGTGCGCGCGCAGCGACCGCTCGAGCTGACGGACGTCGGCGCCCCTGGAGACGCTCGAGTTGAGGGTCCGGTACGCCGGCAGCAGACCGTTCATGAGGATCACCGGCGATCCGTCGACCTTGTACAGCGTGTGGTCGGTGTGCACGACGGCGCCGATGTCGGGAAGCCACGTCACCGTGCCCGACAGCCGGTTGACGACGTCGCGGCTGTCCGCGTAGCCCAGGGTTCCGTCCTCCGTGTCGATCTCGACGAGGTCCTGACGCTTGATGAGCGTCGTCGCCGTCGAGGTCGATGCTGCCGTCGCACTCGACGACCCATCTGAGCCGACGAGCGCGACCGCGACCACCGCGGCCGCTCCGGCCATCAGCGTCGCCCACGCGATCGCGCGCTTCCGCGAGAGCCGGAGGCGCATCCTCATTGCGCCGCTCCGCCGCGCAGGCCTCGGCCGCCGCCGGGACCGTTCTGGGGCAGCTTGTCGCGGCACGCCGTCGTGGCCGCCTTGACCTTCGGATCGCTCTGGTCCAGACGGTTGGCACCGGCCGGCGGTCCCGCGTTACCGCCGGCGCCCGGATCGGGGAGGTCGACGCCGTGCTGGCGCATGCATGCCGAGAACTTCGTGAGCGCGTCCCGGAATGCTTGGCGCTGCGCGTCCGTGATGTTTCCGAAGGCCTGCGACTGGTACTGCTTGCACGGGCCCTGGATCGCGGTCCGCAGCTTCTGCCGGTCGCTGTCGGTGAGCTGCGCGCCGCCGCCGCCCCCCGCGCCGCCGCCGGCGCCCGGGTTGTCGGGCACGTTGACACCCTGGTCACGCAGGCACTGCGTGAGCTTCACGCGCGCGGCGTTCTGCTTGTTGTCCGCGGACGACCCGGCGCTCGCGGAGCCCGGCGAGCTTGAGCCACAGCCCGCGCCGGCGACGCCGGCGGCGAGCAGGCCGGTGACGACCAGCGTCCGGGCCAGGCGCGCCGGGCGGGCGGGGGCAAACGACGATCGGCGCGGCATGACGACCTCCAGGAGGGGACGAGAAGACATGAGCGCCGAGGCGAGGGGGTTCCACCGCGGCGCTCATGCCATCAAGCCAGAGCCGGGGAAGAACGGACCAACAGTCTCCTAAGGGTCAGTGAAGAAGGCGACCGCGCTCAGTCGCTGCCCGAGGAGACTCCGGGCTCGTCCTGCCCCACCTCGGCGAGGCGCTCGTGCAGCCTGGTCCGCAGCTCGTCGGGGTCGTAGTCGCGCTGCGCGCGGCGGTTGCGAACGACGACGACGCCGGTCGCCGCCACGCCGGCCGCGCCGGCGAGTCCGAGCCATTTCCAGGGCACGCGCATCGGTTGCGTAGGTTACGGCGGTGCCCGTCACCGAGCTGTCCCTTGACGATGCCGTCGGCGCCGCCGCCACCGGGGACGTGTGGCTCTTTCGCGGGCGCTCGATCGCCGACCGGGCGATCCAGACCGTGACCAACAGCCCGGTCAACCACGTCGGGATGGTCGTGGCGCTCGACGACCTGCCGCCGCTGCTGTGGCACGCCGAGCTCGGGCGTTCGCTGCCCGATGTGTGGACCGGAGACCAGCACCGCGGCGTGCAGCTGCACAAGCTGCGCGACGCGGTCACGACGTGGAGCGAGCGCTACGGCCAGCGCGCCTGGGTGCGCCAGCTCGAGGGTGGGACGATCGAACGCCACCACGAGGACCGGTTGATGGAGGTCATCGACCGCTTCGACGGCCGGGCGTTTCCCTCCAGCCTCGGCCTCGCCCGCCAGTGGATCACCGGCAAGATCCGCCGCCGGTCCTCGCTGGAGACGATCTACTGCGCCGAGCTGGTTGCCACGACGTACCAGCACCTGGGCCTGCTCCCCGACCAGCGGCCGGCGAGCTGGTACGACCCGGGGCGCTTCTGGAGCGGCGACCGGATCGAGCTCGTCGCGCCGTTCGCGCTCGCGGACGAGATCGCGGTCCGCGGCCCGGCGGGCTGACTACGAGGTGAGCAGTTCCTTCTCGCGCGCCTCTTCTTCGGCGGCGGCGAGTTCACAGCAGGTGTCCATGAGCGGGCCCGACAGGTCGCGCAGCCGCACGATCCGCTCGCGCTCCTCGGGTGCCTGATAGCTGTCGACGTCGCGCTCGGTGACGTAGGCGCCGGCGATCTCGCACAGCGCGAGCGCGTGCTTGCGCGTCAGCGTCACGAGCGCCTCGGACTCGTAGGCGAGCGCCTCGGCGATGAGGTCGTCGACCGTCGTGAGCGCGCGCAGCGCGAGCACCGACTCGGCGTCGTCGAGCACCGACCAGGACTGCTGGTCGCGCTTCCAGGCGATCGCGTCGCGGAGCGCATCGAGCTCGTCACGCTGGGCGATCGTGTCGCAGACGACACCCTGGCCGTCGCGCGTGACGCGGTAGCTGCGGTCGGTGAAGGAGCTCATGGTGGTCATCATCGGCAATACGACGGATAGATCGCTATGGACGTGTGTCCCAATACAACAGAGGTGTACCCGACCACTCGTGATACGAGAACCCCCGTTAGAGGGGTCTTTGGTACCCCTGGGGTCTAGCCCGTATTCCTCATGGCCCCGGCGATGCCGTTGATCGCGAGCAGGCTGGCGCGGACGAGCTCCGGATCGTCGGGATCGCTGCCCTCGGCACGCAGACGGCGCAACAGCTCGAGCTGGACGAACGACAAGGGGTCGATGAAGACGTTGCGGCGCGCCAGCGCCCGCTGAAGGATCGGCTCGCGGTCGAGCAGTTGCTCCTCGTCGCGTACCGCGCCGATCTCGTGCAGCGTCAGCTCGAACTCGGTGGCGATATGGCCCCAGATGCGCTCGCGCGCCTCCTCGTCGGAGTAGAGCTCGGCGTAGCGGCGCGCGATGCCCAGGTCGGCCTTCACGACCGCCATCTCGGCGTTGGAGACGAGCGCGGCGAAGAACGGCCAGTCGCGCTCCATCTCGCGCAGCAGCTCGACGCCGTGGCGCTCGCGCGCGAAGCGCAGCGCGGTGCCAAGCCCGTACCAGGCGGGCAGCACGGCGCGCGTCTGCGTCCACGAGAAGACCCAGGGGATCGCCCGGAAGTCCTCGATCCGCATGGACGCGCGGCGCTTGGCCGGACGCGAGCCCAGTTGCAGCCGCGACACCTCGCGCACCGGCGTCGTCGCATGAAAGAACGTGGCGAAGTCCGGATCGCCGTAGACAAGTCCGCGGTAGGCCTCCGTCGAGATCTCCGCCATCTCCGCCACGACCGTCTCGAAGCGCGCGAGGCGCTCGGGTTGGCTCGCCGTCGCGTGGTCCAGCGTGCTCACGAGCGTCGCGCTCGTCGTGAGCTCGAGCTCACGGTGGGCGACCTGCGGCACGGAGAACTTCGCCGAGAGCATCTCGCCCTGCTCGGTGACCTTCAGCCGGCCGGCCACGGTGCCGGGCGGCTGCGCGCGGACGGCCGTGTAGCTCGGCCCGCCGCCGCGCCCCACGGCGCCGCCGCGGCCGTGGAAGAACTGCCAGCGCACCCCGTGCTGGCGCATGATGTCGGCGAGTTCGAGCTGCGCACGGTAGACGTGCCAGCCCGACGCGACGTAGCCGACGTCCTTGTTGGAGTCCGAGTAGCCGAGCATGATCTCCTGCTCGCCGCAGGAGTCCAGCGCAGCGCGGTAGACGGGGGTCGCCAGCAGCCTGCGCATCGTGTCGCCGGAGGCGGCGAGCGTCTCGCCGGCTTCGAACAAGGGGACGATGCGAAGCCGGGCGTCGACGCCGCCCGCCCGCGAGAGCCCCGCCTCCTTCATGAGCAGGAGCACCTCGAGCAGGTCCGACGGGCGACTCGTCCCGGACACGATGTACGAGCCCAGCGCGTCCGGGTGCTCGCCGTTGAGCAGGTCGTGGATCGTGCGGAAGGTCTCGATCGCCTCGCGCGTCGAGTCGCTGAAGCCGCGGATGTCGATTGGGATCAGCGGCCGCCGGTCCGCGATCTCCCGGCTGAGCACGGCGATCCGCTCCTCCTCCGCGAGCTCGGCGTAGTCCTCCCGGACGCCGAGCTCGGCGAGGATCTCCGCCACCGCCGCGCTGTGCACCTGGGCGTGCTCCCGCACGTCCACGCGGGCGAAGTGAAAACCGAAGACCTCGACCTGGCGGATGACGTCGCGCAGCGCGTCGGCGGCGACGAAGCCCGCGCCCTGCGCCTCGAGCGCGCGCTGCGCGGCCCGCAGGTCGTCGAGCAGCTCGGCCGGCCGGCCGTACGCGCCGGCGGAGCCCTTGCGTGTCGCGCGCAAGCGCTCCGCCAACAGCTTGAACAGGCGCCGGTAGGGCTCCTCGGGAGAGCGCTCGCGCAGCGCCGCGGCGAGGTCCGCGAACATGGGCTCGACACGCTCGAGCAGCGCGCGCAGCTCCTCTGGTTCGCCGGCGATCCGTGACGACAGCGACGCGCGCTCGGCGAGATCGAACACCGACCCTTGGAGGTGAAGCAGGCACGTCTCCTTCATGATCGCCAGCGTCTCGGCGGTACGGGCGGGCGTCACGAATGGGTTGCCGTCACGGTCGCCGCCCATCCAGGAGCCGAAGGTCAAGAGCGGCGGCACGTCGACGTGCGCGCCCGGGAAGCTCTCGCGCACCGCGGCCTCGAGGTCGCGGTAGACCTCCGGCACGACGCCGGCCAGGGTGGAGGTGAAATAGACGAGCCCGGCCCGGACCTCGTCGATGACGCTCGTCGACGTCGCGCGCAGCTCATCCGAGCCCCACATCTCCTGTACCGCGGCCGCGATCCGGCGGCGGATCTGCTCCTGTTCCACGGCCGACGGGCGGCGCTCGTCGAGCGAGCGCAGCAGACCGAAGATGCGCGACAGCTTGCTGACGGTCGTGCGCCGCCGCGCCTCGGTGGGATGCGCGGTCATGACGAGGCGCACCTCGGCGCCGGCCAGCGTCTCGTGCAGCTCGTCCGCGCTCGTGCCGTCGGCGGCGAGCTGGGCGATCGCGTTGCGCAGCCCGCCGCGGCGCGGCTCGGGTCCCTCGTCGAGCGCGCGGATGCGCCGGATGCGGCCATTGTCCTCGGCGAGGTTCATGAGCTGAAACCAGCGTGTGAGCATGCGGATGAGCAGGACGAGCTCGTTCAGGTCGAGCCCCGCGGCGAGCTCCGCGAGCTGTTGGGCGGCGCCGCTGTCGCCGCTGCGCGAGCGCTCGCCGAGTTCGACGGCACGGCGATGCAGCGCGAGCGCCTGCGGGCCCTCGACCGCCGCGATGACGTCGTCGAGGACGCCGCCGAGCAGCGCCTCGTCGTCTGCGTAGTCGCGCCCGTGCGCTTCCATGGTCGTCGTCGTGCTCATGCAGCTCACGGTAGCGGCGCGGCAACGCGCGCAGCGAGCGCTTCCCGGGTACGGTCCGTCGGGTGATCCTCGGCGTCAACGCCCCGCCGACGGGGTGGCACGATCCGGCGGCCTGTCTCGTGGACTCCGACGGGACGCTGCTGGCCTTCTGCGAGGAGGAGCGCCTGACGCGCCGCAAGCACGCGCGACGCGATGGCCCGCGCGCCGCCGTGCGTCACTGCCTGGACGAGGCGGGCATCGAGTTCGGTGACGTCGATCTCGTCACGATGGGCTGGGACGTGCCGGTCGCGGCTCGCTTGTACGGCCACGAATGGTCGCTCGACGCGGCCCCGCGGTGGCTCGAGGAGCAGCTCGGGTGGTCGGGCGGCCGCGGCGACATGCCGGAGGTGCGCTTCGTCGGTCACCACCTCGCGCACGCGACGATCGCCTTCCACGCCTCGGACTTCGACACGGCCGCAGTGCTCGTCATCGACGGCAACGGCGACGAGGAGAGCATCTCGATCTACAGCGCCGACCGCGAGCGCGGGCTCGTGCGCCGCCGGGTGTGGCCGCGCTCGCACTCGCTGGGCTACCTCTACGACGCCGCCTGTCGCTTCGTCGGCTTCGAGACGCTTCAGGCCGGCAAGCTCATGGGATTGTCGGCCTACGGCCGCGCACGGGGCGCGACGCCGTGGGACCTGTTGCCGGCCGGTGAGCCGCAGCCCCCCGACGGCGTCGACGAGGGCGACGGCTTCAACAGGTACATCCACGCGTGGACCGCGGACATCGACCGGCTCGCGGGCGGGCGGCGCGTGAGCCGTGGGGAGCTGGAGCTCCATCTCGATCCCCTCGCGGTGCAGGTGGCCGTCAGCGCCCAGGAGGCCGTCGAGCGGACCGTGCTGCACCTCGCCGCCGTCGCGCGCGAGGTCGCGGGCACGGAGAACCTCTGCTTGGCCGGCGGCGTCGCGCTGAACTGCAAGGCCAACGGGCTGCTGTCGGGGCCCGTGTTCGCGCCGCCCGCGCCGCACGATGCGGGCACGGCGCTCGGGGCGGCGTGGCATATCGTGCCGCCGCGGCGCGCGGACGGCCGGATCTCGGCGCACCTCGGGCCCGGGCTCGGCGCGAGCCCGAACGGCGACCTCGACGGCCTGCACCGCGAGCCGCTCTCGCTGGAGCGCGTGTGCGCGGCGCTCGAAGCGGGCTCGTGCGGAGCGATCGTCCAGGGGGCGGGGGAGATCGGCCCGCGCGCGCTCGGCCACCGCTCGATCGTCGCCAACCCGAGCGCGGCCTCGATGCACGCGCGCCTGAACGCGATCAAGGGCCGCGAGCCGTGGCGCCCGTTCGGCGCGGCCGCGCTCAGCTCGAGCGCGCCCGCCCTGTGGCAGCCGCGCCCGCGCCTGTCGGACTACATGCTCGCGGGAACGCCGGTATCGGACCTCGCCGCCGAGCGGATGCCCGCGGCGATCCACGTCGACGGCACGACGCGGCCGCAGGAGCTCGATCCCGACGCCGACGGCCTCCTGCCCGACCTGCTGCGCGCGTGGGGCGACCGCGCCGGCGGCGCGCTCATCAACACGTCGTTCAACGGCCCCGGAGAGCCGATCGTCTCGAGCACCGCCGACGCGATCGCGTGCTTTCGCCGCCTCGAGCTCGACTTCCTCGTGCTCGAGGACGAGCTCGTCGCCCGCGACGCCGGCTGGTGGCGGCCCGCGGAGCAGCGGGCGTGACGGTCGACGAGCTGCGCGACCTCGCCCTGGCGCTGCCCGAGGTGACCGAGCAGGAGCACCACGGCATGGCCTCCTTTCGCGTGCGCGGCAAGATCTTCGCGACGCTGCCCGATCCCGAGCACGTCCGCGTCATGGTCGAAGAGCCCGAGATCCGCGCGTGCGCCGCCGAGGATCCCGAGACGTTCGCGGAGTTCTGGTGGGGCAGGCGGCTGGCGTGCGTCGTGGTGGACCTGCGGCGGGTCGATCCCCGCCAGCTCGCGGAACTGCTCACCGATGCGTGGCGGCGCAAGGCTCCGGCGGGGCTGGTGCGCGAGTACCACGGCGGAGGTTCGGGGTCGCAGGGTTGACGAATCAGCAGGATGAAGGATGTGGTGCGGGGCGGCGTGGATGCCGCTCTGCGTGCACAAGTGACCAACCGATCAGGCGCGGCGCGAGGGCGGTCGGTTGTCCACATATGACGTGAGGAAGTGACCTGGCGCGAGGACGAGATCCGCGAGCGGTCACGTATGCACGTACCCGGCGCTCTCCCGCGCCGAGGCAACACCGGCCGGTCAGTCCCGCTGGTCCGAGCACGCCCGCTTCAGCGCCGCGGGCACGTCGGGCGCGTACCACCTGCGCGAGTCGTCCTCGTGGTCCCAGAGGAACACGTCGTCGCGGATCGCGTCGGTCAGCACCGGCTGGAAGAGCAGGTCCCCGTTGCCCATCTGGCCGAACACGAGGAGTGCGTCGAAGGGCATGTAGTGCGCGCGGTTGCCGGCGTCGGTGCGCATCTGCTCGTTCTCGGCGACGAGGTCGTCGAGGCGCATGACGCACGCACAGCCCCACTCGTCGCGGAAGCCGTCGGTCTCGGCGTACAGCGACCGCAGCGCGTCGGAGAGCGGGTGGCCGAGGCGGGCCTCGGCGTCGGCGATCGCGCCGTCGGCCGGAGCGGGACTGAGCGTGAAGCCCTTGCGCTCGGCGAGCAGGCGCCACCGATCTGTCATGCGTTCCCCGATGCTCACGTGCGCAAGCTTGTCAGGCGCCGTGGCATCGCTTGTACTTCAGTCCACTGCCGCACGGGCAAGGGTCGTTTCGGGAGATCGACTGCACGCTTCGTCTGGGCAGGGGCGCAAAGGTCGGCTCCGGCTCGCCGTTGATCCTGGCCGCGGCCTTGTCGATCGCGCGCCAACCTGCCGGGTTGGATTCGCGCGCGCGAGCGATCCGCTCGGTCTTCACCGCGGTGGACGCGGCCACGTGGGCGGCGCACATCTGCTCCTGCGCTTCGTCGAGCCCGGCCGGAAACGAGAAGCGCTCGCCGAAGCACGCCGGGCAATCATCGTCCTCGGGATCGACCGCCGCGAGCGTCACGGGCGACCGGTCGAGCCTCACGTCGCCGAAGGCGTCGTGCACGAGGTCCTGGAGCGCACCCAGACCGACGTTCTCCCAGCCCTCGGAGCGCAGCTCCACGACGGGGACGCCCCAGCGCCCTTCGTAGTCAACGAGGCCCGTGAGCAGCGCCGGGGCGCCGCCGCCGGCGGCGAACGCGTCCTCGTTCGCGAAAACGGTGCGCATCGCGGTCTCGCCGTAGCGGCCGAGCGCCCCCGCGAGCTCGCCGTCGCGCGCGCATGCGCGCTCGAGCTCGTCGAGGTCGAGGTAGATGCCGATCTCAAGCACCCGCCCGTCGGTGTTGGCCGACGTCCAGACGTGGCCGCGGTCGGCGATCCACGACAGCGGGTCGCGCGTGACGACGAACACCCGCACCCACAGCGCGAGGCGCTCCGGGATCGCGTTGAGCTTCGGGAACGTCAGCGCCAGCTCGAGCAGCGCGTACGCGAGCGCACCCTCGTCCTGGCCCTCCTCGGCCGCCGCACGCGGCGGCGCGGCGAGCAGCGCGTCGAGATCGAGCTCCGCCGGCTCCGCGTCCTGCGCTTCCTGCCAGCCGGTCTCCTCGTCCGGTTCCTGCCAGCCGGTCTGCGTCTGCTGCTCGGACATCAGAACGCGAGGCTAGCGACCTGCGATCACGGGCCGGCGCCAGGCTCGGCGCTCAGCAGGTCCTGGGGATCGTCGGCACGTTCCTGGGTGCATGCCGGTGCTGCTCGTCGTGTTGATGTGAGCGTCACGTAACGTTCAGAACCGCTCGCGACACTGACCCTTCCGTGAGCGGCTTCGCACCATCCAAGCGACCGGGTCTGCCGGCCCGGCTGGGCGCGATCCCGGCCGTGGTCGTCCTCCTGCTCGGTGGCGTCTGGGTCACCGGCGGCCTCATCACCGACGACTTCAAGCTGTCGATGGTGCTGACCGCGGCGTGGGTGCTCGCGCTCGGCGGTGGCTGTCTCGCGCTCGCGCGCAGGCGGCGCGGCCTCGCCGGCTGGCTCATCGGCAGCTACCTACTCTCGACGGTCGCGCTCGGCGGGTACCTCGCGATGTCGCTGCTCTTCGACCGTGAGGTCAACGAGCGGGTCGTGACCGCGGAGGTGCCGGCCGCGATCGCTGCGAACGCGGCCGGCAAGCGGGACGGCGAACATGCTCGCCGTCGTCCCGCGGCGCCGCGCAACGTGCTGCTCGGGCGCGGCCGGTTCGCCGGCGTGAGCCACTCGGGCCGCGGTATCGCCTCGGCAATAGACCGCGCGCAGGGCGGGCGGGTCCTGACGCTGACGGACTTCCAGGTCGAGAACGGCCCGGATCTGCGGGTGCTGCTCGTCGCCGGGCCTGCGACCGGCGCGGGCGACATCGGCGACCACTCAGACCTCGGGGCGCTCAAGGGCAACGTCGGCAACCAGCAGTACGAGATCCCCGCCGGGCTTGACCTCGGGCGCTACCGGCGGGTCGTCATCTGGTGTCGCGCGTTCTCGGTGAACTTCGCGCGGGCCGGGCTGCGCCGGGCGTGAGCCAGGCCGCGGCGACGAGCAGCAGCGCCACCGGCGCGACGAACATGCCGATGGTGAACCCCGCCATGCCCGAACCGAGCATGCCGTTGCGCTGCTCGTCGTGTGGAACCGCACATGAATGCAACTCCCGGTGCTCGCGCGGCTACGCCACGCAGGCCTGGGGCGGCTCGTGGTGTGAGCCGAACGCCGACGCCACCGCGGTGAGCTTGATCTGCACGTTGTCGGCGAGCTGAGCGCCGTACTCCACCGCGCGGCCCGCGATCTGGATGTCGCCGACGACGTAGCCCACGTCCGGCGGCACGCCGAAGCTCGCTCGGAGCGTGCGCTCGGGCGTACCCCGCTCGACCTTCCAGAAGGTCGCGGGATCAGTCCCGTCGGGCGTCTCCATCTCGCCCGTGAGGATGCCGTCGATGTAGAGCCCGGGCGGATCCGCGAGCGTGATCTGCGCGCCCTGAGCGCACACGTCGTTGACCGCCGCCGCGATCTGCGGGTCGCTGTTGCGCAGGGGCTCTCCGAGCTGGCCGCACTCCACGAGCTGCGCGGGGTTCGTCACCGGCTGCCCGCCGTCGACGCGCAGGATCGTCGCGGTGGCGGCGAGCGCAACGGCCGCGCCGAGATTGTTCGAGTTCTGGATCAGGTGCCCGATCGGGCCGCTCGTCGAGCGGTTGAGCGGGTTGGCCGGCACGTAGTCACCGTTCGCATCCGTCAGCTCGCTGACCGACACGTCGCGGCCGCTCCACTCCGAATAGTGCTGCGCGACCAGATCCGGGTCGGAGGCGAAGAGGTGGCGCCAGTACTCCGGCACCTCGGAGGTGAAGACGACGCGACGGAGCTTGCCGCCGGCGTCGCGCTCGACGCTCCACTCGCAGTACTCGTCCTGGACGCGGCGCGAGCTGTCGGCGCGCTCCCAGCGCTGACGTTCGGAGGTGGCATCGACGACGAGCGTCGCCGGGAACGCCGCCCAGCGCACCGTCTTCAGCACGGCGTCGGCCCCGGTATCGGTCTTCGACGGGTCGTAGAACTGCGGGAAGCTTCCGCGGGTCAGCGGTTCGAAGATGCCCGCGACGAGCGTGCTCCACGCCGCCTGACCTGCCGGCGAGAGCTCGTCGAGGCCCGCGGGTGTGCCGAAATGGTCGAGTGTCGACATGCGTTACGTGGCCTCCCTGACGGTCCCATCGGGCCGCATTTCGAGCTGCTGGGCGGGAAGGTTTGACTCCGGAAGCAGCAGCTTGTTCTCAAAGATCGGCATCTCGCGCAGGCGCGCGCGCCGCGACTGCGCGAGGCGCGTGTAGTCATCGAAGCCGTCCTGCGTCTCGGCCCGCGGGCGCAGCGTCGCGTAGTAGTCCTCGAGCAGCGGGGTGAACGCGCTCTTCCAGTCCTCGCCCGCATCCCAGCGCTCGGCGAACTCGCGCTCGGGGCTGCCCTGCGGCGAGGGCTGCGCCGCCGCGAGGATGGCGTCGGCGGTCGCCTGGCTGAACTGCGCGTCCGGCACGTCGGAGGCGTGCGCGAGCAGGCTGGCGCGCCGGGCGGAGAACACCGGGTTGGGGAAGTCGACCATGAGCAGGCAGGCCGCCAGCCGCTCGGAGATCAACCCGGACTTCGTCGCCTCGCGGACCGCAGATGTGTCCTCGAAGGCGCGCTCCGGGACCACGAAGGCAAACCGTGTGTCGCCCGCGCGCTCAAAGCCGGGCGCGGCGCGCCGGAACTCGAAGCGCTCGAGCGTCGAGCGGTAGAGCTCGCTGCTGACCGTGATCGCCGGTGGGGCCGGAAGGCCGAGGATCTCGGTCAGCGCCTCCGAGTCGACGAAGAACGTCTGCGGCAGCGCCACCGGGCTCTGCGCGGTCTGGGCAAGGCGACTCTCGGTCGAACTGCAGATGAGGTTGACGGTCTGGGACTCCACGACCTGGCGCAGGACGACCCGTGCGGACTCGGCGCGCTCGGCGAAACGCACCTTGTTCCAGCGAGCGATGCTCGCGCGCGTGATCTTTTCGAACACGTCCGCGTTCAGCTTGCCGGTGAACCACGGGTGGCGCGGCAGCGGGTCGTCCGGGGCGAAGATGCTGGCGGGAATCCCGCCGCGCGGCGAGTTCCAGTTAACCCACGGGAAGCGCAGTTCCTTCATGAGCGGGCCGCCGCTGACGTGGCTCTCGAACGGGCCCTTGCCCGCGGTGGGGCCCGTGAGCGCGTGGCGTGAGTTCCCCGCGAACATCCAGGCGCCGTGCACCGTGCGGTAGAAGTTGAAGCCGCCCCGTGCGCGATCCCAGCCCATCGCCTCGATGAAGGCGTCGTCGGGCCCGAACACGCTGATGATCACGTCGGGCTTGTCGCCCCCGATCGCGACGACGAAGCGGACCCCTCTGTCCAGCGAGGCGGTCTCGGCGGAGAAGACGATGTCGCTGCCCTCGGCGAGGACGAAGGTCTGAATCCGGGCGAGCGGGTCGGCGTCACCGGCGGCTGCCCGCAGCGCGCCGGCGAGCTCGGTACCCGTGCGCGGGAACACGCCCTTGAGGAACAGCAACGTCGCGAGCGGATCGCCGAGCTGCGCCGTCGCCTCCGCCTGGCTGAGCTTCACCGGACCCGGATCGGAGCCGACGAGGAAGCGGTGCACCGCAGCCGGATCGGGCGGCTGCTGAACGTGATTCAGGGCAGCGCAGGACACATCGGCGATCACTTCCGCGGCCACGGCCGCCCTCCTCGGTCGCTGAGAGGCGAATCTACAGGCGCCGGTCCGGTCCGCGCCATCGCGAAACGGCCGAATATCCATCTCCACGCCGCAGCACATGCCGGATAGGTTCAGCCCGTGCCCGTCAAAGACGACCGCGTCCTGCCCGCCACGAAATGGGTCGCGCTCGTCGTCGTGTGCGTCCTGCTCCCGGCGCTCGTGATCCTCTGGGGAATGCCGGACAAGACCGCGGATCTTTGGTCGTGGACGATCAAGGCCAACCTGACGCCCATCTTCATGGGCGCGGGCTACGGGGCCGGGGCGTACTTCTTCACGCGCGTGTTCCTCTCACGCAACTGGCACACCGGCTCGGTCGGCGTCTTCTCAGCCGGCGCCTTCGCGACGCTCATGCTCATCACGACGCTGCTGCACTGGGACAAGTTCAACCACGGGGACGCGCCGACGCTCGCGGCGATCGCGTTCTACGGCTGGGTCGGGGTGTACATCCTGTCGCCGTTCGTCGTCATCGGCCTGTGGTGGCTGAATCAGCGCACGGATCCCCAGGCGCCGGCGCCGGGCGACGTCGTCGTGCCGCCGACGGTCCGGCTCGGCGCGCGGGCCGTCGCCGTGATGGCGCTCGCGGTCGCGGCCGTCGTGCTCATCTCGCCGGACGTCGCGATCGACAATTGGGGCTGGCCGCTGACGCCGTTGACCGCGCGCGTCATCGGATGCTTCACCGCGCAGGTCGGGATCGGCTTCTTCCTGCTCTCGCTCGACGCGCGCTGGAGCTCGTGGAAGCTGCTCGTGGAGACATTTCTCATCGCCGTGGCGTTGCTGCTCATCGGCGCAGCGCGCCAGTGGGACACGTTCGACACGGGCAACTGGCTGACCTACGCCTACGTCGCCGGCCTCAGCAGCGGGTTCCTCGGGCTCGCCGGGCTCTACCTCGTCATGGAGCGCGAGCGTTAACGACGATCGCCCCCGCGGCTGCGAGGGCGATCGGGGTCTTGGATGAGCGAACTGCCTAGGACTGCTGGGCGCAGAGGATGACGACGCTGAAGTTGTCGGCCTGCGCGTTCTTGTTGATCCGCACCTTCCACCCGTTCAGGGTGCCGGGAGCGGGGAAGCTCTCGACCATGACCGAGGTGGGGGCGATGTTGGCGGGGCCGCCCGACAGAAGGACGTCGCCGGGGTTGCACGCCTTCTCCAGGGTGTACGTCCCATCACCGAGCGCGGTCCCCGCGGCGATGGCCGACTCGGCCTTGTAGATCGAGCTCGACACGAACGCCGACGGGGTCTTGCCGCCGACCTTGGCCGCATCCGGGACCTGCCCGAGCGTCGACTCGTCGATGTCATCGCCCTTGAGCGAGTCGTCGGCGACGTCGCCGCCGGTCAGCGTGGCATCGCGGACCTTCGAGCTGTCGACGGAGTCGGGCGCGAGGTTGCCGCTGCCGACGGAGTGGATCCCGAGGTCCGCGCCGCCGAGCGAGCCGTCGGTGACGTCGGCGCCGGTCAGGCTTCCGTCGGCGACCTTGGCGCTGTTCACGGCGTTCGCGTGCAGATCGGCGGTCTTGACCTGGCCGTTCTTGATGTGCTTGCTGAGGACGGCGTTCTTCTTGATCTGAGCAGACCCGATCGTGGCGGCCGCGTAGCTGGCTCCAGTCATACCGACGAACAGGGCGAGGCAGGCGACGAGCATGGCGGGGGACGGCTTTGAGATGAGGTGACGCATGGGGTGATCCCTTCTGGTTTGTGGAAACTGCCGATGCGTCGATGGTCGGGGCAGACCGCGCCGCCGGGCAGGCACCCTCAGGCGCAAGCTGCTCACCCCTGGCGTAACGAATCGGTGGCTCGCGTGACCGACCCTCACCCGCCCAGAGGAGGACGACGATGGCCGACCTGACCGACATGGACGAGCAGCTGTGTGAGCAGTCCCAGTGGGATTTCTCAGACCTGCGCGCGCTCTACGTCAACTGCACGCTGAAGCGCTCACCGGAGACCTCGCACACCCAGGCGCTCGGCGACCGCTCGATCGCGATCATGGAGCGAAACGGCGTCACGGTCGAGACGGTCCGGGCGATCGATCACGACATCGCCACCGGCATCTACCCGGACATGACCGAGCACGGCTGGGAGCGCGACGACTGGCCGCGGATCTCCGGGCAGGTGATGGCGGCGGACATCCTCGTCCTGCTCTCACCGATCTGGCTGGGCGAGAAGTCCTCGGTGTGCACCCAGATCATCGAGCGCCTCTACGGCAACAGTCACCTGCTCAACGCGGCGGGGCAGTACGCGTACTACGGCCGCGTCGGCGGCTGCATCATCACCGGCAACGAGGACGGCGCGAAGCACTGCGCGATGAACATCCTCTACTCGCTGCAGCACCTCGGCTACACGATCCCGCCGCAGGCGGACTCCGCCTGGCTCGGCGAGGCGGGCCCCGGCCCGAGCTACCTCGACCCGGGCTCCGGCGGACCGGACAACGACTTCACGAACCGCAACACCGCATTTCTCACCTGGAACCTGCTGCACGGCGCGCGCATGCTCAAGGACGCCGGCGGCATTCCCGCCCACGGCAACCAGCGCTCGGTGTGGGACGCGGGCTGTCGCTCCGACTATCCCAACCCGGAGTACCGCGTCTAGTCCAACGGGTTGCGCACCCTTTGACGGGCACGTTCGTTGACGAGGCATGCGCACCTCCCCGGCCGTCGTGCTCGCGGGCACGCTGATCGCGCTGCTCGTCGCCCCGGCGGCCGCGTCAGCGACGCGGCTCAGCCATGACGTCAACGGCGACGGGCTGGCGGACGTCGCGGCGCCCGGCGTCGTCGACGGCCAGAACATCGGCGGCGCGACGGTCGTCTTCGGCGCGCGCGACCGCAGCGCGCCGGCGTCGCTCGTGGCCCCCGGCGCGCGCGGATTTCGCATCACGAGCGAGGATGCGCAGCCGCCCGAGACCGCCGAGGTCATCGGTGACGTCAACGGCGACGGACTCGCCGACGTCCTCGTCCAGATCGACATCGGGGCATTCGTCGTCTTCGGCAAGCCCGACACCGCGCCGGTCGCGCTCGACGACGGCAAAGGCGGCGTCAACCCCGCGTTCAAGGACGGGCAGCTCGGCGTCGCTGCAGAGAACGCCGAGTACGCCCGCGGGGCGGGCGACGTCGACGGCGACGGGCTCGCGGACATCACCTACGACGACGAGGACGGACGCCAGCTCGCGACGGTTCGCTTCGGCTCGAGGACCGCGCCGCTGCGCGCGCGCATGCCCATCCGCTCGCGCGGACGGGTGCAGAAGGAGGGGGGCCTGCGGCCGACGATCCTGCCGGCCGGCGACACGAACGGCGACGGGCGCGACGACCTCGCGCTTGCGGTCACCGATCCGAACGGACGCGCCGACGGCTTCGACGTCGAGGAGATGGTCTTCGTCATCCGTGGCAGGCGCGACCACCGCCGCGTCATGGTGTCGCAGGGCCGGCGCTCATCGGGCGCGCGCGTGCGCAGCCGACATCATGCCGCAGGGTTCGCGGTCTTCCATCGCCGTCGAGACTGTTTTTGCGAGACGTTCAAGATCGCGCCCGTCGGGGACCTGAACGGCGACGGCCGCGGCGAGCTGGGCATCGCGTGGATGGACCCGGGTTCGTCCCGCCACAGCCGGGTCGACATCGTCTTCGGACGACACGGGAGCAGCCCGGTCACGCTGCCCGGCCCGCGCGGTGCGGTCATCGCGCGCGGCTCCTGGGTGACGCCGTTCGCCGGCGGGCTCGGCGATCTCACGGGTGATGGGCGCGCCGACATGCTCGTCGCGGCCGAGGGAAGCCGGGAGGGCTCGCTGCGGCTGCTCGGCGGCAAGCGCGCGCACGGGCGGGTGCAGGCGAGGAGCCTGCCGATCTGGATCGCTGCGACCGCGGACCCGTCGATCGTCGAGCCGGCCGGTGACGTCGACGGCGACGGACACGGCGACCTCTTGGTCGCGTTCACCGACGACGGCACGCTCTACGCGATCGTCTACGGCGCCGCACCGCTCGCCCCGCTCGACCTCGCCCATCCGGGTGCCGCCGCGACGATCCTGCATTGAGCGCATGATCCGCGCCGGCCGCGGCGAATCACCGCACGTGCCCGCCGCGTACGTCTACCTGCTGCGCTGCCGCGACGGCTCGCTGTACTGCGGCTGGAGCACCGACGTGCCGCGGCGCGTCGCCGTGCACGAGCGTGGCCGCGGGAGCCGCTACGTCGCCAGCCGGCTGCCGGTGCAGCTCGTCTACGTGCGCGCGCTGGCCGACGCCGGCGAGGCGCGGCGCGAGGAGGCGCGCATCAAGCGCCTGACCCGCGCGCAGAAGCTTGCGCTCGTCGCGGCGCAGGGTCCGCCCGCGCGCGTTGCAGTTGGCGCGTGAACGTTCTATGGTCGCCGAGAATCGGCGGCGGGGTCTGGGAGGTGGGGCTTGGGTCGTCCCGTCGCCACGGGCGAGGGGACGGGTCACATGAAGGGACTCCTGTCGAACGCGGCATCGCGGGCGTGGCTGGTGGTAGCGCTGGTGGGCGCCATCGTGGTCGTGCTGGTGTTCGCACTGCAGCTGATACCCCGGCTCACCGGGGCACAGAAACTGATCGACGCGGCATCGCCCGCGCTGACGGATTCGAGAGTCGCCGGCGATCGGGCCGGCATCAACTTCATCTCGAAGTACGTCGACACGGCTGATCCGCTGGTCACGGCGCAGGGTGGCGGTGCCGCAGAGGTGCCGAAGCTCATCGGGCTCGTCAAGCAGAAGACGGGGCTGTCGCAGGCCCAGATCCTGGCCGTCCTTCAGAAGGAGGCGCCGCACACGACGGCGCTCCTGCAGTCACTGCCGTTCTCGGACATCACCAAGGAGCTCCCGGGCCTGCAGTCGCTGCTGGGCAAGACGCTGAAGCTCAAGCCCGACGCGCTGCAGGCGGCGCTGAAGAAGAGTTTCCCGCACCTGTCGCAGACGCTGGCGGCGCTGGCGCCGGTCACGGGCGGCTGGAACGACGTTCCCGGCATGAACGCCATGACGCGGTTCGACGGCAAGACGCCGGTCAAGACCGTGCCCGAAGTGCGCGACTACTTCAGCGCGGACCTCGTCGCGGCGGTCGAGAGCAACAAGGACGACTTCCAGAAGGTCGCCGACAAGGGCGGCGTGGGCTACATCCCGTGGCTGCTGCTCGCCGTCGGCGGGGTCGTGCTCCTGTTCGGCCTGCTCATGGCGGTGCGGGCGAAGTCGGCCGCGCCCGGCAAGGGGCCGTGGGCGATCGTCGTCATCGTTGGCGTCGCGATCCTCGCGATCGTCCTCGGGCTGTCGTACTTCGACCGTCTGGACGCCGCGGACAAGGTCATCGGCAACCTCAAACCGGCGTTCGCGCAGGCGCGTCTCGACGGGGACGTCGCCGGGATCAACATGGTCCACCAGACCGTGCTCTTCGGCGACCCGCTCGCGACGGTCAGGGGCGGCGGCGCGCCCGAGGTGCCCAAGCTCGTCGCGTTCGTCTCCAAGGCGAGCGGGCTCTCGAAGGCGCAGGTGCTGGCCGCGCTGACCAAGACCGCGCCGAAGCTGACCGCGGTCCTGCAGGCGATCCCGCTGCAGGCGGTGTCGAATGAGGTGCCGCACCTGCTCGCGGTGCTCTCCAAGACGCTCAAGGTCTCGGGTGACGAGCTGCTCAAGGCGCTGCGCGCAAACACGCCGGGGCTTGCCCAGGCGCTCGAGAACGTCGGGGCGGTCACAAACGGGTGGAACGACATCCCGGGCACGGAGAAGCTGACGCGCTTCGACGGAAGCACGCCGGTGCGGACGATGGTCGCGCTGGACGACTACTTCCGTGAGGACGTCATCCCGGTGCTTCCGGCGCAGCGCGAGCATTTCGACAAGCTCGCGAACACGTGGCCGCCGGTCACGTACTTCCCGCCGCTGCTGATCGCGGTCGGGCTGCTCGTCGTGCTGTACGGCCTGCTCGGCATGTTCGTCCTGTCGCGCAAGAGCTAGTGCTCTACGGCCCGGCCGCCGGTACCGCGGCGGCCGGGCCGAGCCGGTACGTCGCGCGGTCGGCGGCGTCGGGGACGACGCGCAGCGTGACCGCCGTGAGCTGCGGCTCACAGCAGGAGATGAAGCCCTCGCGGCGCGAGACGCTGACGAGCCCCGGCGCCGTGATCCGCGCGTCCAGGTCGCCGACCCCATCGCCGAAGATCTTGAGTTCCGGGGTGGGGTGATAGGACGTGAACTCGACCGTGTCGCTGGGCTTGACCTTCACGCTGATGACGAGGCCGTCGGCGGTCGGCGTGTAGGTCACCGGCGCCCTGAAATGGCGCCGTCCGGCGCTGAAGCGCGTCGTGATGACCGTCGTTCCGCCGCCTCGCGCCGTGAAGCGCAGACCCGCCGGCCGGTAGCGCCGCGCGCCGCGGACCACGACGGGTCCGACGGTCGCCCGGCCGCCCGACGCCGTCCCGCTGCCGGTCACCGGCCGTGGCTCGACGAGGTCGCGCCAGCCATCGGCATCGCGCACCTTCAGCGACAGCAGGCCGAAGTCGTAGCGCAGGTCCGAGCGCGGCGCCAGGCGGCGCACGGCGTACCAGACGTTGCCGGTGCGCACCGCGGCGAAGGCGCTCTGATCGGGCACGGTCATCCGGGCGTCGTGATCCATCGGGATGGACGTCGTCGCGTAGGCCCCCGCGCGGTCGGCGGCGAGGCTGAGCAGGAAGACCGCGAGGCCGTTGGAGTTGATGGGGTCCGCCTGGATCCCGCGGGAGAAGTCGTAGGCCGGGTCCGTGAACGACTTGGGCGTGTTCGCCAGCCCCGTGTCGGTGATCGGGTGGTGCGTGAGCAGCCGGGTCAGCCCGGTGCGCGCCATCGTGCGCAGCGCCGCGCGCTCGCCCGCCGAGGCGCGCACGACCTGGGCCGCGGTCATCCCGACGGCGATCTCGCTGGCCAGCGCCCACGCCTCCTGCTGGCGCCGACCGAGCCACGTGACGTCCCCGTCGGGCGCCATGAGGCCGAGGCTCGCGCGCGCCGCGCGGCGCAGCGCGCTGCGGCCCGGGCGGGTCAGCCGTGCGGGCAGCGCCTGCAGGCTGATCGCATACATCGCGGTCGACAGACCGTGATAGGCCAGCGGCCAGCTCCCGGTGTCCGAGAGCAGGCCGATGCCCCGGAACGGCCGCGTGCCCGTCAGCGTGCCGCTGCGCCCGACGAAGCGCGGCACGGCACGGTTGACCTCGCGCACGAGCAGTCGCGCGAGCGCTCTGGGGCGGTACAGCGGGCTGCGCCGGTCGCGGGAGCGCAGACCGGTCTTCAGCAGCGCGACCTCCGCGGCGATCTGCACGGCCTCGTGATTGTGAAAGCACGACGGGCTGCGGATGCAGCCGCCGGCGAGCCCTTCGCTCGGGCCGCGGATGAACGTGCGCAGGTAGCGCTCCCATCTGGCTCGCGAGCCGACCCAGAGCGGGTCTGCGGCGAGCTCGCGCTTGGCGAACGTGTACGCCTTGGCGAACGGCAGGATCTCGAAGTAGCTGCGTACACGGGACGACCGGCTCGCGCGCGAGTTGAACGCCCTGATCCCGGCGTGGATGAGCTCCGGGTCGTCGGCGCGCACGCCCGCGCGCAGCAGGGCATAGCCGAGCATCGCGGTGCCGTAGGCGCTGCCGCGACCGAGGATCGGGTCGATGAACGTTCCCGCCGCGTTCTGGTTGGGGACCCACGTCTTCGCCGCAGCGTCGGCGAACGCGGCGATCTCCCCGCCGTCGGCCGCCCGGCCGACCCCGGGGACGGCCAGCAGCGCGGCGGCGGTGAGGGCCGCCGTGAGCAGGAACGGGCGCACGGGCTGGCACCCTACGCTGCCGCACGCGGTGCCCGCGCCCTTAGCCGTTTGTCCCGGTCCCGAGCGGGTAGCCGAAGGTTCACCCACCGGCAACGCGCCGGTCACACCAGCCGGGTGCACAGCGGGCACGGTCGCTGGCAGCAGTACACCGCGCTGGTTCATGAACGAGCACCGAACCTGCCATGACTTGAAGGAGATCGCCGTATGACGAACGCACAACAGAAGGTCACGCAGTACCTCGGCGAGGCCCGGGCGAGCGAGCTCGCGCTCGTCCGCGACCTCGAGGCGCAGATCGCGATGACGCCGCGGGGCAGCTACCGAACGCTGCTCGAGCGTCACCTCGGCGAGACGCGCGAGCACGCCGAGCGCCTGGGCACGCGCCTCGAGGAACTCGGCCACGAGTCGAACCCCGTCCAGTTCGCGGTCGGGACGGCCGAGAAGATCGTCGGTCAGGCGATCTCGCTCGGCAAGGGCCCGCTGAACCTCATCCGCGGCAGGAGCGGCGAGGAGAAGGTCCTCAAGAACGCCAAGGACGCGTGTGCGACGGAGGCACTCGAGATCGCCACGTATATCGCGATCGAGGAGCTCGGGCGCGCGGTCGGCGACGAGACGACTTCCCGGCTCGCAGCCTCGATCCGCGCCGACGAGGAGCGGATGCTCGGCGCCGTGCTCGACGAGCTGCCCAAGCTCACCGACGCGGTGGTGCGCGCAGAGATCGACGGCGAGTCCTCCTACGACATCGCCGAGACGGGTGCGGCCGACGCGGTGCGAAGCACCGCGCGCAAGGCGCAGGGCGCCGTACGGAAGGCGGAGGGCGCCGCGCGCAAGGCGCAGGGCGCCGTCGTGTCGGCGGACGATCTGCCGATCGCGCGCTACGACTCCCTGACGGTCGAGGAGATCAACGCGAAGCTGCCCGGGCTGTCCCAGTCCGGCCTCGCCAAGATCGAGGCGTACGAGCGCGCTCACGACAATCGCAGCACCGTGGTCGACCGGATCGACTCGCTGCGCGGCGACGAGCCCTGGACTGGCTACGACGACCAGACGGTCGACGAGATCGTCTCCACCCTGCGGGATGCCGACGAGGACCTCGTCCGGCAGGTGCGCGCGTATGAGCGCGCGCACAAGTCCCGTGCCAGCGTGCTGAAGGCCACCGAGCGCGAGCTCGTCAGCGCCTCGTAGCCGACACGTGGCGGGGGCGCCGCCGAGCGCGCGGCGTCCTCGCCTCTACTCGGCCTGACGGCCGAGGATCACGACGAAGCGCTCGACGCGGCGCCGCTCGTCCTCCGACAGCGGCCCCGTGGCGTCGACGAGCAGCGTCATGGGCCCGCGCTTGTGCGCCCACGTGCTGGCCTCGTCGCCAAAGGACTCGGCCACCCAGATGAGCGGCTTGGATCCGGCGTAGGTCATGACCGTGCGCTCCTGCTCCGCTGCCGTCGCCTCCGCGCGCAGCAGCGGGACCGTCACGAGGTCGAGCTCGTGGGCGACCGCGGTGACCGCATCCAGGCCGCCGCCGTCGGTGAGCAGCGCGAGCTCGCCGACCTCGAGCAGCGTGCCAAGCCAGCCTTCAGGCGCGCCGTCGAGGATGCTCGGCGCGCACACGAGGCGGAAGAGATCGTCGGCCATGGGCCGGCACGCTACCGGGCGACGCGCCGCGCCCGCCGCTCGAACTCCGCGCGGGCGACGGCGTTGTCCGCGCACTGCGCCGCCTTGGCGTACGCCCGCGCCGCGCCCGCGGCGTCCGCGCTGCGCTCGAGCAGGTCGGCGTGCGCAGCGTGCATCGGGGCGTAGCGCGCCAAGGCGGGATCGCCGAGCAGCGGGGTCACGAGCGCGAGGCCGGCTGCCGGGTCGCCGGCGCGGCCGAGCGCGACCGCGTGGTTGACGTCGATCACTGGCGACGGCGCGATCTGGGCAAGCGCCGCGTAGAGGCCCGCGATCTGCGCGTGGTCGGTCTGCGCGGCCGACGGCGCGGTCGCGTGCAGTGCGGCGATCGCGGCCTGCAGCTGGTAGGGGCCAGGACGGCGGCGGCGCAGCGCGCCATCGAGCAGCCGCTCGCCCTCCCGGATGCGCCCGCGGTCCCAGAGCAGGCGGTCCTGGTCGTCGAGTGCGACGAGCTCGCCGTGCTCGTCGACGCGTGCCTCCCGGCGCGAGTCGTGCAGCAGCATGAGCGCGAGCAGCCCCGCGACCTCGGCGTCGTCTGGCATGAGCCGCGCGAGGAGCCGGCCGAGCCGGATCGCCTCGGCGCACAGCTCGCCGCGCACGAGCCGGTCGCCGGACGATGCGCTCCAGCCCTCGTTGAAGATGAGGTAGACGACCGCGAGCACGCCGGCGAGCCGGTCGGGCAGTTCCTCGTCGGGCGGGATGCGGTACGGGATCCGGGCGCGCGCGATCTTGCGCTTCGCGCGCACGATCCGCTGACCCATCGTCGTCTCGGCGACGAGGAACGCGCGCGCGATCTCTCCCGTCGTCAGCCCGCCGAGCGAGCGCAGCGTCAGCGCGACGCGCGCCTCGATCGCGAGCGCCGGATGGCAGCAGGTGAAGATGAGGCGCAGGCGGTCGTCGGCGACGGCGGACGGCTCGGCGCCATCGTCAGCCGCCTCGTGCTCGGTCGCGTCGAGTTCGGCCAGGGCGCCGAGACGTTGGATGCGGTCGGCGAGGACACGGTCTCGCCGCAGCCGGTCGATGGCGCGACGGCGCGCGGTGACCGTGATCCACGCGCCCGGGCGCTCCGGAACGCCATCGCGCTCCCAGGCCACGATCGCGGCGGCGAACGCGTCCTGGAGCGCGTCCTCGGCGAGCTGGAAGTCGCCGAGCTGGCGGATGAGCGTGGCGAGCACCGCGGCGCGCTCCTCGCGAAAGGCCGCTTCGGCGGCCGCGGCGCTCGTCCGGCTCACTGGGGCGGCGCGTCCGGGATCGCCCAGATCGGGCGGACCTCGACCGAGCCGTACGTGATGTTCGGCATCTTCGCCGCCCACGCGAGCGCGGCATCGAGATCGGGCACGTCGATGAGGTAGTACCCGCCGAGGATCTCCTTCGTTTCGGCGAACGGCCCGTCGCTGATGAGCGTCTCGTCGTCGCGCACGCGGACGGTCGTCGCCGTGTCGGCGCTGTCGAGCGCGTTGCCGCCCTGCATGACGCCGGCATCGACGAGCGCCTGCGAGTAGTGCGTCCACTTCGTGAACTGGGCGGGGTCGTCGCCGGCGGGCGCCTCGGCCGGATCTCCGTAGATCAGCAGCAGGTACTGGGGCATTGCGACTCCTCGTTTCGGGCCGGCGAATTCCGGCCGTCTGACATCCCGACGAACGGCGCAGGGCCGATTCGACACCTCTGCGGTCAGGTTCGCAACTTGGCGAGTTCCTGCTGTGAGCGCGCGAGCCACGGCTGGGCGCCCATGCGCTCGTTCATCTGCACTGCGTCCTCGAGATGCGCCACGGCGCGCGCGTCGTCGCCGAGCAGCGCGGCGAGCACGCCGAGGTGATGCGACGCCGCGCCGTAGCCGTACGCCGCCCGCGCGTTGATGACGTTGCGCTCCGCATACGGCGCCAGGCGCTCGTATGTGCCCGGCGCGTGGCGCGCGTCGCCGAGCAGCGACATCGCGTTGGCCATCTCGGACAGGGCCGCCAGACGGTTCATGTCGTCGCTCAGGCGAGCGAAGTCGTCGGCCGCGATCCAATCGAGCATCTCGCGTGCCCGGTCGTCATCGCCGCGCGCGGCGAAGATCCAGGCGTACCCGCAGCGGTAGGCGGCCTCGGCCGGACCACCGATCTGGCGCTCGAGCATCTCGTCCTCGATCGCGTCGAACGCGTCGCGCTCGATGAAGACGCCGTGGCCCTGGATCTCCTCGTACAGCGCCGCGTTGGCATCCTGCGCGCGCCGGCCGATCGCCGCGAATTCATCGACGAGGCGCTCGGCTTCGTCGATGCGTCCCTCGAGCAGCGCCAGCGTCGAGCGCCACATCGGTCCCCACCACTGGTACGCGGGCAGCCGCAGCGCGTCGGCGAGCGCCTCGTGGCGCTCGATCTCGCGGCGCATCTCGTCGATGTCGCCGAGCTCGGCGAGGTCGAGCACGCGCCAGTTGTGTCCCTGCAACGTGCGCTCGGCGTCGCCGATCCGCTGCGCGAGCGCGATCATCTCGGTCGCCGTGGCCAGGCGCTCGTCGAGGTAGGCCGCGCTCCACAGCGCGACGTGGCGGGCGGCGAGCGCGTCGGCGAGCGCGCGGTCGTCGCCGCTCGCGCGCGCCAGCGCCACCGCGCGGTCCCCGAGCGCCTTACGCTCCGCCGGCGCGGTCGCGTAGTACGTCTCGACCGCGAGACGGCCCACGATCTGCGCCGTGAGCGCGCCGTCGTCCGGCAGCGCGGCGAGCGCCTCGCGCAGCAGCGCGACCGACGCCTCCTCGACGGTGATGATCGTCACTCCGAGCCCGCTGAAGCCGAGCGCCGCACGGCCGAGCAGCTCGCTGTCGGCGCGATCGCGAGCGACGGCCGCGGCGCGGGCGAACGCCTCCCGCGCCGCGGCTGCCTCGCCTGTGCGCTGGCGCGAGTCGCCGAGGGCGAGGAGCAGCTCGCCGTCGCCGCCGTCCGCTCCCGGGGCCGCGAGCGCGCGCTCGTACCACGCGGCGGCGTCCTCGTAGGCGAGCTTGGCTGACGCCTCCCGCGCGGCTTGGACCGCGGCCTGCGCCCCGCGCTCGTCCCTGCCTTCGAGGAGATGCAGCGCGAGCTCGCCGAGGTGCGGCGCGATCGCGCCGCCGTGCCGCGTCTGCAACGCGGCCGCGATCGAGCAGTGCAGGCGCACGCGCCGCGCCGCCGACAGCTCCTCATAGAGCGTCTGGCGAAACAGGGCGTGGGCGAAGTCATACCGGCCCGGCACGGACGGGTCCTCGCGAACCATCTGCGCGGCCATCGCCGCCTCGAGCGCGCGCAGGGCGTCGGCGCCGGCGAGCTCGGGCAGTGCCTCGAGCAGCGCGAGCTCGAACTCGCGGCCCGCCACCGCGGCCGCCGACAGCACGCCGTGGGCCTCGTCGCCGAGCCGGGCGATGCGGCGCGTGATGACGTCCTTGACGGTCTCGGGAACGGCGCCGAACGTGCCCGACTCCGTGTAGTTGCGCAGCAGCTCCTCGACGAAGAACGGGTTGCCCTCGGTCTCGTCGTACAGCGCACGGTCCAGCGTGCCCGGCTCGCGGTCGTCGAGCCAGTCGTTCATGAGCGCGCCGACCTCGTCGCGATCGAGCCCGCGCAGCTCGATGCGCTCGGCGAGCTCGTCGGCGCGCAGGTCAGCGAGGGCGCTGACGAGCGGATGCGTCCGCTCGAGCTCCGCCGAGCGGCGCGTGCCGAGGACGAGCAGCGCGGCTGGCTCCGGCGAGCGCAGCACGTGCGCGAGCAGCGCGAGCGTCGGCCGGTCGGCCCAGTGCAGGTCGTCGAGTCCCATGAGCAGCGGCCCGCGGCGCGCGATCTCCGTCACCAGCGCGTCGACCGCCTCAAACAGCCGCCACCGCGCGCCCTCCGCGGGCGCGCCGGCGGGCGCCGAGCCGGTGAGCTGGCCGGGCAGCTGCGCGGCAAACGGCCGCAGGGCCGCGACGAAGGGTCCGTAGGGCGCGAGCGGCTCCTCGAGGCAGCGTCCGTAGAGCACGGTCGCGCCGCGCTCGTGAGCCGTCCGGCTGAACTCCCGCAGGAGGCGCGTCTTGCCGATCCCCGGTTCGCCGGCGAGCACGACAAGCCGGCGCTCGCCGCGCAGCGCGGCGTCGTAGGCGGCGCTCAGCCGCTCGAGCTCCGGCGCGCGCCCGATGAACGAGCTGCGCCTCGTACGGCTGAGGACCGCCGGCAGCGGAAGGGGTCCGTCGTCGCGCGCTCCCGCGCGGGAGGAGGAAGCGTCCCCGGGCTCCTCCTCGCGGAGGCGATCGAGCAGCGCGCGGGTCTGCGCGGAGGGCGCGACGCGCAGCTCGGTCCTCAGTCGCTCGGCCAGGCGCCCGTAGGTAGCGGCCGCCGCAGCGCGGTCACCGGCACGCCAGAGGCGCTCGATCAGCGCGCGGCTGCGCGCCTCCGACAGGGGATCGAGCTCGACCTGCTCGCGCGTCAGGCGTACGGCCGCAGCCAGGTCGCCACTGCGCTCCGCCGCCTCGGCGAGGCGCTCTCGGACGTCGGCGAGGGCCTCGCGATGGCGGTCGCGGGCGTCCCACACCCAGTCGTCATCGAGGCCGGCCAGCAACTCGCCGCCGTGCAGTTCGAGCGCGTCGGCGTAGCTGCCGTCCGCTGCGAGCGCGGCGAACGCCCGCACGTCGACCCAGACCTCGGCGTCGAGCCCGACCTCCTCTCGCGTCGCGCGCAGCGCGGATCCGGTGCGGTCGCCGAGGGCCGCCCGCAGTGCGTGCAGCGCCGTGCGCAGGCTCGCGCGGGCGCTCGCGTCGAGCACGTCGGGCCACAGCCTCGCGGCGAGCTGCGCGCGACGGTGCATGCCGGGATTGAGCGCCAGCCAGCCGAGCACGGAGCGCGCCGGGCGCGAGGCCGGTGCACGGATCGGCTCCCCATCGAACTCGAGCGACAGCTCGCCGAGCAGCCGGACGCGCAGCATCAGCGCAGCGTAATGCCGAGCGCTAACGCTGGGATGACGGTCGCATGACGGACGTGCGCGACCGTCGCCGCATGTCAACACACACCACCACCACAACCACCACGTTCGACTTCTCCGGCATGCGCGACGCCCTGCACGCCTGGGACGTCGACGCGCTCATGGCGTACTACGCCGACGACGTCGAGTTTCGCCAGATCGACCACACCTCGCCGCCCGGCTCGCCGCAGATCGTCCGCGGCCGCGCCGCGCTGGAGGAGATGTTCCGCCGCGTCGCCGAGAGCGGCATCGAGACCCGCATCGTCGATGTCATCGAGGGTGACGGGCGCTACGCGCTCGCCGTCGCGTGCCGGCAGCCAACCGGTGGGCGGATCTACGACCACACGTTCATCGACGTGTCCGACGGGCTCGTCGTGCGTCAGGCCGCCGTCGCGGCATGGGACTCGTGAGCTCGCGCCGCGACCTGCGCCTGCTCGTCGGGTCCGTCGGGGTCTCGACGGCTGGCGACTTCCTGGCGATCATCGCGCTCGCGCTGTCGATCAAGCAGACGTCCGGCGGCGGATTTGCCGTCGCCGGGCTGTTCATCGCGCTGTGGGCGCCGGCCGTCGTGTTCGCGGGCCTCGCGGGCCTCGTCGTGGACCGTTTTGAGAACCGGGCGATCATCATCGCCGTCGCGCTCGGCCAGGCCGCGATCGTGACGGCGCTCGCGTTCACGCATTCGGTAGGGGTGATCCTGGCGCTGACCGCACTCATGGGCATCGGCTTCGCGATCGCGCAGCCGGCCGAGTTCGCGCTGCTCCCGCAGGCCGCGGGGGAGGACCGGATCGCGATCGCCAACGGGCACATGGAGACCGCGCGCTACCTCGGGATGACCGCGGGACCGCTGTTCGGCGGCACCCTCGTCGCCGCGGGCGGCACCGGTACCGCACTGCTCGTCGATGCCGCGTCGTTTCTCGCGGTCGCGGTCGCGGCGGTTGCCCTGCGCGCGCGGCGCCGTCCGCAAGCGCCGGCGGAGGACTCCGGCGAGCGCGAGCGCGCACGGGACGGGATCCTCTTCCTGTTCGGCGATCGCACGCTCGCGCTGGTCATGGCCGTCGCGTTCGCGTCGCTGCTGTTCATGACGGCGTCGGCGCCCGCCGAGGTGTTCTTCGCGACCGACGTGCTCGGCGCGGGCGAGTTGGGCTACGGCGCGCTCATGACGGCGTGGACGGTCGGGATGGTCATCGGGGCGGTCGTGGTCGCGCGCCGCGTGCCCGCGCGAGTGGTCGTGCCCGCCGTGCTCGGGCTGGTCGCGCTCCAGGGCCTCGGCCTGGCGCTGCCCTCGCTCTGGCTCGTGTTCGGCTTCGCCGCCGGCGCGTTCGTCGTCGGCGGGATCGCGCATGCCGCCAAGAACGTCCTCGTTCGCACGCTCATCCACGAGCGGGCGCCCGAGTCGCTGCGCGGCCGCGCGTTCGCGGCGTACAGCGGGCTGCGCAACGGAGCCGAGCTCGTCGCGCTCGTCGGCGGTGGCGCGCTCGTCTCGGTCGCGGGAGCGCGGTGGACGCTGTTCGTCGCGGGCGCCGGGGCGGTCCTGGCGGGTCTCGTCGGGCTCGCGGCGTGGCGGGCGCTCCACGGCCGCGACGCCGCAGTGCCGGTCGAGCTGGCGGCTCAGTCGGGCTGATCGCCGGGTGGCGGTCCGGCGCGCCCGTTCGCCCCGCGCGATGCGCACGCCTGGCGAGCGGCGAGCACGACGTGATCGGGTACCGCGTCGCCCGCGGTGAGGATCCGGCGCAGGTCAGCGAGGAGGCTGTCGTGGTCGCTCGCGGGCATGAGCGGCGAGCTAGCCGAGGATCCGCAGTCTCGGGATCGAGTACTCGAAGAGACCCACGGACTCGAGCTCCCACACCGCGTCCTCGACGTCGCGCTCGCCGATCCGCGGGTAGTCGGTCACGAGCTCGCAGTACAGCTCGGTCGTGCTGCGCGAGCCGTCGGCCAGCTCGAACAAACGGTGCACGGCGCCGTCGGGATCCGGAATCGACGTGACGTCCTCGTCCCCGACCACGTGCAGCTCACCGCCGGCCCGCAGCAACGGCGCGGCGGTCTTGAGTCGCGGCCTCTGAATTTGCATCTGGGCTCCTTTGCTCCCGACGACGGTTCTCTTGAACGGAGCCGCGGACCGCGGTCTTGATACGTGCACGCTGCGAGCGGCTTGCATCCTGTCCACCGGCTGCGGGATGCTCACGAGCGTTCATGCGGTCCCGCAACACCCGTGGAGGGAACAGATGACGCGTCCTGAGGAAACTCCGTCTTCGCCCGACGACGATCCTGAGACGGGAGTACCGCAGGACAGCGACGGCGACGAGCGCTCCGCGTCCGCGCCCGATCCGTCGCCGGAGCCAGTGGTGCCGCCCGAGGACGACGAGGATCTCGAGGGGTCCAGCGAGGACGCGACCGAGGCCGCACGAGCCGATATCGCGGCCGCGCTCGAGGCGGGCGAGCCCGATGAGCCTGAGGCGCCGGTTGCCGAGGAGCCGGAACCTGAGCCCGCGCCCGAGCCGCCGCCGCCTGCGCCCGGGCCGCCGCCGCCGGAACCCGAGCCGGAGCCGGAGCTCGAGGCCATTCCCGAGCCTGACTACACGCCCGCGCAGGAGGAAGCAGCGGAGGAAGCGACGGACGCGGCTCGCGCCGACGTGGCGGCCGCGATCCAGGCGGTTGATGAGCCCGAGCCGGAGCCGGAGCCAGAGCCCGCGCCGGAGCCCGAGCCCGAGCCGGAGCCGGAGCCGGAGCCAGAGCCCGCGCCGGAGCCCGCGCCGGAGCCCGAGCCGGAGCCCGAGCCGGAGCCGGAGCCGGAGCCCGAGCCCGAGCCGGCCGCACAGGAAGCACCGGCAGCCGCACCCGGGCCGATCGAGGCTGCCGCCCAGGCGGCGATGGGTCCCATCGAGGCGGCCGCACTCGCGGCCGCGCAGGGCAGCGCACCAGCACCGACCGACCAGGAGGCCAGCATGCCCGCCGGCCCGCACGATCCGACCATGAGCTACGACGCGGGGGCGGTCGAGCCCGAGCCCGCCGCTCCCCAGCCGCCGCCTGCGCCCGGGCCGCCGCCGCCGGAACCCGAGCCGGAGCCGGAGCTCGAGGCCATTCCCGAGCCTGACTACACGCCCGCGCAGGAGGAAGCAGCGGAGG
>JAWVGM010000153.1:0-4900 GCA_033855075.1 Solirubrobacteraceae bacterium
CCGACGCCGACGGGCGCCTCGTCGCCCTCTCCCACGATGTGTGGGAGCACACGGCGCGCATCAAGGAGTTCGCCGAGCAGACGGGCACCGCGAGCCGGATGATGTACGCGACGCCCAACCGCAGCACGTCGCACCGCCTCGCGCCACTCGACGTCCCGGCGCCGTCGTGGATGCGCGCTCCCGGCGAGACGCCCGGCATGTACGCGCTGGAGTGCGCGATGGACGAACTCGCGGTGGCGGCAGGCCTCGACCCCATCGAGCTGCGCGTGCGCAACGAGCCCGAGACCGACCCCGAGAGCGGCAGGCCGTGGTCGACGCGCAACCTCGTCGCGTGCCTGCGCGAGGGCGCCGAGCGCTTCGGCTGGGCCGATCGCCCGCCCGCCCCGCGCAGCCGCCGCGACGGCCGCTGGCTCGTCGGCACCGGCGTCGCCAGCTCGACCTATCCGCGCTACAGGATGAAGGGCTCGCAGGCACAGATCGAGGTGCTGCCCGACGGCCGCTACGCCGTCCGCATCGGCGCCATGGACGTGGGCACCGGCACCTGGACGTCGCTGACGCAGGTCGCCGCAGAGGCGCTCGACGTCCCGATCGAGCGGGTCGCTCTGGAGATCGGCGACACGTCCACCCCGTTCTCCAGCGTGCCGGGCGGCTCCGCCGGGATCACCTCGTGGGGCTCCACGCTGTACAGCGCCGCGGCGGCATTCCGCGACGCGCACGGCAGCGAGCCGTCACCCGGAGACGAGGTGACGTCCGGCATGGGCGACAACCCGGCCGACGACACGTACTCGATGCACGCGTTCGGAGCGCACTTCGCCGAGGTCCGCGTCGACACCGATACCGGCGAGGTGCGCGTCCCGCGGATGCTCGGCATGTTCGCCGCGGGCCGCATCGTCAACCCGCGCACCGCCCGCTCGCAGTTCATCGGCGGCATGACCATGGGCCTGTCGATGGCCCTGCACGAAGCGGGCGTCATGGACCCGCACATCGGGACGGTCGTCACCGCCGACCTCGCCGACTACCACTTCGCCGCCAACGCGGACGTCGGCGACCTCGACGCCCAGTGGATCGACGAGGTCGATCCGCACGTCAACCCGATGGGCACAAAGGGCATCGGCGAGATCGGGATCGTCGGCGCCGCCGCCGCGATCGCCAACGCGGTGTTCCACGCAACCGGCCTGCGGGTCCGCGACCTGCCGATCACGCCGGACAAGCTGCTCGGGGCGGGGTGACGCCTGGTGTGGACCCCGGCCTCTGCGGCAATGCCCACGAACAGCATCGGTAAAGAGATAAGGGTGCGGGACGGCGGTGGGTGAGCCACGAACCTGACGTTGAGCCGCCTATACCGGCTCAACTACAGGTTCGTCGCAGAGAGACGTCGCGGATCTCACCGGCCCGGCACGGCACGACGCTCCCGCATCCTTTACCGATGCTGTTACGTCTCTACGCCGCCATTTCGTACTCCAGGCGCGCAGCAACGGTCGCCACACGCGGGCGTGTGCGCCAGGCCAGGACGGCGACGACGAGCGCAAGCGCGGCGATGACGCTGCCGAAGATCTCGAACGTCGGCTGCAGGCCAACCGGCGTGACGAGGACGCCGGCGAGGATCGCCGGCACCGACAGCGACGCGTAGGCGACGACGTAGAACGCCGACATCACGGCGCCGCGATGCTCGGGCGGGATCGCGCCCGACAGCGCCCGCAGCGCGCCCAGGAAGGAGACGCCGAACCCTGCGCCCCCGACGATCGCGCCGGCGAGGAACAGGGTGCTCGACCCGATCGAGGTCGCGGCGACGATCATCACCATGCCGGTCGCCAGCGCGACCGAGCCGGTTGCGGCGCCCATCCAGGGCGCGGTGCGGGCGAACACGAGTTGCGCGACCGCGGCCGAGCCCGCCAGCGCGAAGACGCTGATGCCCGCGACGAGATGGTCCGACGAGTCAAACAGGCCGGCGGCGAGCTGCGGGCCGAGCGACAGAAACAGCCCGCCGATCGACCACGAGGAGATGACGCCGAGCGCCGCCAGGAGGAACGCAGGCCGCGTCGACCGCGGCACGCTCGGCCGCTGCGGCGTGAGCCGCAGCCGCGCGGCGCGGCGCACGATGGGCTCGGGCATCCGCAGCGCGCCGGCGAAGGCAATCGCGAAGAGCACGAACAGCGCCACGTACGGAACGACCCGCGGCGCCGGCAGCAACTCGACCAGCAGCGAGGAGACGAGCACTCCGAGCCCCATCCCGCCGGCGCTCACGACGCCGTTCGTCAGGCCGACGCCCGCCGGGTCGCGCCGCGGGTGCAGGTCGAGCAGCGCTGCGCTCGCGGCGCCGAGCGCCAGCCCGGTCGCCAGGCCCTGGATGGCGCGCGCCATGAACAGCCAGGCGACCGAGTCGGCGACCGCGAACACGATGGTCGAGGCCATGAGCGCACCGAGCGACGCGATGAGCACCGGGCGTCGCCCGACCTCGTCGGAGATACGGCCGGCGAGAATCAGCGTGGTAAGGACGCCGAAGGCGTACGTCGCGTAGACGAGCGTGAGCACGAGCGGCGAGAAGCCCCAGAGCTCGGCGTATGTCCCGTACAGCGGCGATGGCGTTCCGGAGGCGAACAGGGCGAGCCCGATGACGGCCGCGACGAGGACGTAGGCCATGCGCGGCGAGAGCGTGCGGGGGCGCGAGGTGGCGGCTATCGTCGCGGCGGCGTTCATCAGGATCGTGTTCTCCTTCGATACTTCCAAGATTGTGGAAACTTAGGAGGAGTTGTATCATGTCCGCATGCCAACCGCCACGAACCCGCGCGAGAAGATCTCCCACCCGGCCACCTCCGCCCTCGATCTCGCCACGATCATGCGCACGCTCGGTGACCCCGTCCGCCTCGAGATCGTGCGCCTGCTCGCCGACGGTCGCCCGCGGGTCTGCGGCGAGCTGTCGACGGCGCTGGACCTCCCGCCCTCGACCGGCTCCTACCACCTGCGCCTGCTGCGCGAGGCCGGCGTGACGCGCACCCGCGCCGACGGCACGCTGCGCCACATCTCGCTGCGTCGCGAGGATCTCGACGAGCGCTTTCCCGGTCTCGTCGCCGTGCTCGTGCGCTGAACGCGCCGCGCGGCGCGATCTTGGCGCGAGCTCGCGCCTGCGACGGCTAGGCTGGGTAGCTGCAGTGTCCGATGTGCTGACCCGCCGCACGGCAGCGTCCGGGCGCGCCGCCGCCGGCGACGCCGTCCTCAGCCCGCGCGCCCTCAACCGGGCGCTGCTCGAGCGCCAGTTCCTGCTACGCCGCGAGGACCTCTCGGTCGCCGAGGTGCTCGCACACCTCGTCGGCCTGCAGGCGCAGAATCCCAACGCTCCGTATGTCGCGCTGTGGTCGCGCCTTGCAGACTTCGATCCCGAGGACTTCTCCGAGCTCGTCGTGGCCCGCAAGGTCGTGCGCGTCGCGCTGATGCGCTGGACGCTGCACGCCGTGACGGCGCGCGACTGCCGCGCGCTGCGGCCCGTCGTGCAACCGGTCATCGACCGCCGTATGAAGGCCGGCTTCGGACGCCACCTGGCCGATCTCGACATCGACGCGCTCGTGCAGCGCGCACGTACGGTCGTCGAGCACCAGCCGCACACGTTCGGCGACATCGGGCGGGTCCTCGCGACGGAGTGGACCGGCCACGAGCCGCGGGTGCTCGCCAACGTGGTGTCGGCGCGCGTCGCGCTCGTCCATGTGCCGCCGCGCGGCCTGTGGGGACGCAACGGCCGCGCGATCCAGACCACGGCCGAGCGCTGGCTCGGCCGGCCGCTGGAGCGCTCGGCGCAGCCCGACGAGCTGATCCTTCGCTACCTGGCCGCGTTCGGGCCGGCGAGCGTGGCCGACATCCGCACGTGGTCGGGACTCACGGGGCTCGCGCCCGCCATCGCCCGGCTGCGGCCGCAGCTGCGCAGCTTCCGCGACGTCGAGGGACGCGAGTTGCTCGACGTCGTCGACGGTCGCCTGCCCGATCCCGGGACGCCGGCTCCCCCGCGCTTCCTCGACTGTGACAACGCCGTGCTCGCGCACGCCGACCGGTCGCGGGTCATGGCCACCCCGCGGCGCCGGCTCACGTCACCGCGGACGTTCCTCCTCGACGGCTTCGTCGCCGGCACCTGGCGGCTCATCCGCGGTCGCCGGCTCGTGACACTCGAGCTCACGCCGTTTCAGTCGATCGCCCGCGACGACCGTGTCGCGCTCGCGGAGGAGGGCATGGCGCTGCTGAGCTTCCTCACCGCCCCAACCGAGGACGGCATCCGGGTCACCGTCACCTTCCTCGACTGAAGCAGCGCCGCAGCCCGCTGACGGTGCATCGTCGATGCCGGCGCGACGCTGCGCCGTCAGGTCTCGCCGCGGCCGCGGGAGATGGCGATCTCGCCCGTCCGCATCATCTCGATCAGGCCGAACGGACGGACCATCCGCTCGAACCCCTCGATCTTGTCGGTCGTTCCCGTGATCTCGACGATGACCGACCGGCGCGTCACGTCGACGACCTTGCCGCGGAAGATCTCGCAGATCTGCATGACCTCCGCGCGTTGCGGGCCCTCGACCGAGATCTTGAACAGCGCGAGCTCGCGCGACACCGTGTCGTCGGGCTCGAGGTCGCGGATCTTCAGGACGTTGATGAGCTTGTGCAGCTGCTTGGTGACCTGATCGATCGGGTGCAGCGCGCCGTCGACCGTCAACGTGATGCGCGAGACGTTGTGGTCCTCGGTCGGCCCGACCGTGAGCGTCTCGATGTTGAACCCGCGCCGCGCGAAGAGCCCGGCGACCCGGGTCAGGACACCGGCCTGGTTCTCGACGAGGATCGACAGGACGTGCTTGCGGCCGGTGTGCATGCTGCCGGCCGCCTCGAGCTCTTCGAGGCTGAGGAGTTCCTTCGTTCCGGGCTCGCCCAT
>JAWVGM010000154.1:0-4377 GCA_033855075.1 Solirubrobacteraceae bacterium
TGCTACGCGGCCTCGATGCGACCGCCGAGGACATCCTCGTGACGACCGGCTCCCAGCAGGCGCTCGGGCTCGTGACGAGCGTGCTCCTCGATCCCGGCGACACGGTGCTCGTCGAGAACCCGTCCTATCTGGCTGCGCTGCAGTGCTTCGGCTTCGCGGGCGCGCGCATGATCCCGGTCGCGTGCGACGCGGACGGCCTTGACCCCGAGTCGCTGCCCGAGCTGATCGCCGAGCATCAGCCGAAGTTCCTCTACGTCATCCCCACGTTCCAGAACCCGACCGGCCGCACGATCCCCGACGCGCGCCGGGCCCGACTGGCACAGATCGCCGCGAACCACGGCCCGTGGATCGTCGAGGACGACCCCTACGGCGAGCTGCGCTACGACGGCGAGCCGCTCGCCCCGATCGGCTCCTACCCCGGCGCGGCAGACCGGACGGTCACGATCTCATCGCTCTCCAAGGTGCTCGCGCCGGGCCTGCGCCTCGGCTGGCTGCGGGCGCCGGGCGCCCTGCTGCGCCCGCTCGCCATCGCCAAGCAGGCCGCCGACCTGCACACGTCCACGGTCGATCAGCGCGCCGCGGTGCACGCCCTGGGCGCGGCCGATCTCGACGACCACATCGTGTTCATGTGCGCGGAGTACTGCCGCCGCCGCGACGCGCTGCTCGGCGGCCTCCAGGACACGCTGCCGCCCGGCTCGTCGTTCAACCGCCCCTCCGGCGGGATGTTCGTCTGGGCGCGGCTGCCCGAGGGCTGGGACGCCGATGACCTCCTCGTCGAGGCGCTGCGCCACGATGTCGCGTTCGTGCCGGGCGCACCGTTCTTCGCCGCCGCGCACGACCCGCGTACGCTGCGGCTGTCGTTCACGGCCCACCCCGCGCCGCAGATCGTCGAGGGACTCGGCCGGCTGAAGGCCGCGATCGCGGTCCTCAGCCAGGCCCGCTGACCCCGACGGCCTCGGGCGCGCTGCGCTCGAGCGCCGGCCAGCCCACGTCGATCTCCTTCTCGCGCTCGTCGGCTTCGACGCCGCCACGAATGCCAAAGAGCCGTTTGGCGTACAGCAGGTAGGCCACGATCGCGAGGTTGATGACGAGCGTGATCATCTTCAGCACCGACAGGCGCTGCACGAGCTCGTAGATCTCCAGCGGCAGCAGCGACGCGGTGACGAGCAGCGTCAGGTACTCGGCCCACCGGTGCTGGTACCACAGCCCGAAGGCCTCGATGCCCTCGATGAGCGCGTAGACGAGAAAGACGACGCCGACGACCCGCAGCGTGCCCGACCCGAGCGAGAAGGCGCGCTCGATCTCGTGCAGGATCCCGTGGTCTGACTTCTTGCCCCCGACCGTGCCCGTCTGCAGGTCGGCGAGCACCTTGTAGAAGCGCCCGCGCAGGTCCTCCCGGTGCGAGGCGAAGACGAAGATCGCCGCGGCGATCGCGCCGAGCACGACGAAGTGCAGCGCGCGGTTGACCGCGATGAGCCGCAGGACGATCTTGTCGCGCAGTGGCTTCCCGCGCAGGGGAAGCTCGATCTCGTCGCGGGCCGGCGGGGTGTCGTGGGCCGGCTGGTCGGGCGCCTTCACCGGCAGCCACGAGTCACAGCGCAGGCAGCGATGCCAGCGGACGCCGTCGATCTCGCGCGCGACGAGCGCGTCGGCGGCGCTCAGGGTTCGCGCGTCGATGCCGATGAGCTCGTGCCCGGCGAGGCCGCACACGAGGAGCTCGTAGTGCAGCCGCGGGCGCAGCCGACTCGGCTCGACGAGCTCGACCCCCGGAAGGTGCTCGCGGTGAGCCACGCGCGAAACGATCTCACGGGCGCAGGCGGTCGGCGATCTGCTTGGGTTTCCCGTGTGGCGAGCGAGCCGAGCGACGTGCCGATCCGCGAGGAGACGATCCGCCTCGGTCAGCTGCTCAAGCTCGCCGGTCTGGCGGAGTCGGGCAGCGACGCACGCGCGCTGGTGCAGTCCGGTGACGTCACCGTGAACGGCGAGGTGGACACACGGCGCGGGCGCCAGCTGCGGCGGGGGGATGTCGTGGCGGTGGGCGGGGAGTCCGTGCGGGTCGTGTGAGCTTTGGGTTCGCGCGGTTGACGAAACAGCATCGATAAAGGAGCGAGGGAAGCCGCGCCGTGCCGGCCCGCGGGACGCCCGTCGCGGCCCGCGGGACGCCCGTCACGGCCCGCGGGACGAGCCGTCGCGGCCCGCGGGACGAGCCGTCGCGGCCCGCGGGAAGGTGCATAAGTGCCCGATCGTGCAGCGCGCGCCGACGGGTGGTCAGTTGTGCGCGTCATACGAGCATTAGTGACCTCTCGCGGATCGCGGTTGCACGAGTGGTCACTTGTGCACGCGGTTCCAGCACGGCGAACCGCACCCTCATCCTTTATCGATGCTGTTCGTCGAACGGGCGCTCGCGGGCTAGGAGTAGGCCGCTCCGGGCGGGCGCCGATGACCGGGCCGCCCGGGTGATGAGTCACAGTTAGCGGTGCATGTCGCGCAACCTCGTCGAGATCATCCGTCGCCACCACGAGCAGGGCGCGCCGACCGCGCTCGAGGTGCTGAAGGGCGCCCTCGAAGACCACGGCGAGATCACCGACGACGACCGGCGCGTCGCCGCCGAGCGATCCGGCCTGCCGGAGGCCGCGGTCTACGGCGTGTCGACGTTCTACGACGACCTGCTCCAGCCGCGCGGCACCCGCCACGTGCGCGTGTGCACCGGAACAGCGTGCTTCGCCGCGACCGCCGACGCGCACATCGACAAGCTGACCGCAGGGCTCGGGTGCGCGCTCGGCGAGCGCCGGCCCGACGGCGAGGTGTCGCTGGCGGAGACCGTGTGCCTCGGGTTCTGCCACAGCTCGCCCGCGGTCCGCGACGGCGACACGATCGATGCCGGGCCGGGCGTCGTGGAGCGCATCCTGAGCGACGCCGCCCAGCAGGCCGCCGAGCCCGTCACGCGCAGTGTCATCGAGCAGCCGGTCCTGCTCGCCCCCGCCCACGACTGGGTCGGGCTGCGGCGCGCCATCTCCACGAGCGATCCGGAGACGCTCCTCGAGCAGGTGAAGGCCGCCGAGGTGCGCGGCCGCGGCGGCGCCGGCTTTCCCGCCGGAGCGAAGTGGGAGTTCGCCCGTAACGCCGAGGGCGAGCGCAAGTTCATCGTCGCCAACGGCGACGAGGGCGATCCCGGCTCCTACATCGACAAGGTCCTCATGGAGGAGCATCCGGCGCTGCTGCTCGAAGGCATGGCGCTCGCCGGCTTCGCGGTCGGCGCTGACCACGGGTTCGTGCTCACCCGCTCGGAGTACCCGCGCTCCAAGCCCGAGCTCGAGGTCGCCGCCGCCACCGCGCGCGCCGCGGGAATCCTCGGGCCGGCGGTGCTCGGCAGCGACTTCTCCTTTGACGTGACGATCGTCGAGGGCGCGGGCTCGTACGTCGTCGGGGAGGAGACCGCGCTGCTCGCCTGTCTGCAGGGGCTCCGCGGCACCGTCTCGGCGCGGCCGCCGTTCCCCGCCCAGCGCGGGCTGCACGGCCTGCCGACGGTCGTCAACAACGTTGAGACGCTGGCCAACATCCCGCTGATCGCCCGCGACGGCGCGGACGCCTATCGCGCCCTCAGCCCCGACAGCCCGACGTCGGGCACGAAGCTCGTCTGCTTCAACGAGCGCTTCGAGCGGCCCGGCGTCTACGAGATCCGCTTCGGCACATCGATGCGCGAGCTGTGCGAGGACCTCGCCGGCGGGCTCGTCGACGGCCACGAACTCAAGGCGGTGCAGATCGGCGGACCGCTCGGCGGGATCCTGCCCGGCTGGAGGCTCGACACGCGCTTCGACTTCGACGACCTAGCCGCCGAGGGCTGCATGCTCGGCCACGGCGGGATCATCGCCTTCGACGAGACGACCGACATGCGCGCGCTCGCCACGCACCTGCTGCACTTCGGCGCCGCCGAGAGCTGCGGCAAGTGCTTTCCCTGCCGGATCGGGCTGCGTCGCGCGCACGAAATGTTCGTCAGCGACGCGCCGGTCGATCGCGCCAACCTCGAGGCGCTGCTCGAGACGCTCGAGCTCGGCAGCCTGTGCGCACACGGCGGCGGCATGCCGGCACCGATCCGCAGCCTGCTGGCACACTTCCCTGAGGAGCTGGGGCTTCGAACATGACGCTGCGCATCCAGATCGACGGGACGGCGACCCATGTAGAACCGGGCACAACGGTGCTCGAGGCCGTCCGCGCGCTCGGCGGCGACGTGCCGACGCTGTGCTTTGACCCGCGCCAGGAACCGTTCGGCGCGTGCCGCGTCTGCATGGTGGGCGTCGCGGGCACGCCCGGCCCGGTGGCCGCCTGCACGACGCCGTGCCGCGACGGCATGGTCGTCGACACGCGCGACGCGACCGC
>JAWVGM010000155.1:0-2906 GCA_033855075.1 Solirubrobacteraceae bacterium
GGGCGAACTCCTCGCGCGCGTCGACCGTGTGGCATTCGACGGCCCCGATCTGGCGCGCCTTGTTCTCGACGGCCTCGTAGTCCTCGCCCGGCTGGCCGAGGTTGACGGTCAGCGTCACGACCTCGGCCTCGTACTCGTCGGCGATCCACTTGAGCATGACGCTCGTGTCGAGGCCGCCGGAGTACAGCAGCAGCACCCGGCCGACCTCGCCGGGTGCGGCCAGATAGGAGGCTGTGCGGGTGTGCGGTGTCTGGTTCGTGGTCTCGGCCATATGGCAACCAAGCCTACGAGCCCACGTCGTTGCGCGGCGATCGGGTCGGACCCGATGGGTCAGTCCGAGAGTTCGTGGGTGAATTCTGCCGCGATTTGAGCTAGTTTCTTTGGTGCCGGCGTTACGCGGGGGCGTGCCAGGACCGGTCCAACGACAGCAGCAGGGGGAAAAACCAATGACGATCGAGGCCCGTCGCGTATCTCGCGGCGTCCGCGCGGCCATGCTTGCGCTGACCCTCGTCCTCCTCGCGACGGCCTCAGTCGCGCAGGCGGACACCATCTATCCGCATAACCAGCTGAGCGGGACGACGTTCGACAACGGCTCGGCTGACGGCTTTTCTTCGGCGACGCAGGACTGCACGCTCCTGCCCAATCTTCTGCCGATCGACATCCCGGACATCGTCTGCGCGGTGACGAACAGCACCGCCCCGACCGACGGCGCGGGCGTTCCGCCGGCGCCTCCCGGCTCGATCGAGAGCAAGTTCCAGTCGGTCGTCAACGGCCTCGGGCTGATCCCGCCGCTGACGCTGCTCGAGGGCCGCGGCACGTTCCGCTCCGGGGCCTTCGCGGTTCCCGCAGCCGGTGGCGGCAACGCCACGATGACGTGGGACCGGCGCGCGATCATCAACGCGATCGCCGCGATCGGCGACACCGGCGAGTACACGTTCGTCCTCGTCAACGAGACCGACGCGACCGAACAGGCCGTCGGCTTCGAGAGCCTGACGCGCAACGTCCTCATCAACGACGTCGACACGGGCTGGCAGACGCTGCAGAACCCGGTCAACGTGTCGGTCACGGGCGGCAAGACCTACCACCTGGAGATCCGCACCCGCTTCACGACGCAGCTCGTCGTCGCGGCGCTGAGCACGTTCACGTACCGCTTCGACAACATCCGCCTGCGCGTCAACGACAACACCGACACGTTCGAGTCGCCGCCGAAGGCCGTGACCGAGCCCGCGACGGACATCTCGCAGACGGGCGCGACGCTGCACGGCACGACGAACGCCAAGGGCCTGCCGTCGACGTACACGTTCCGCTACGGCGAGACGGCGGACCTCACCGGCCCGACGGTCACGACGACCGGCACGCACGACGCCGGCTCGAGGACCGACGACCAGCCGCGTGCCCGAGACATCACGGGCCTGACGAAGTGCAAGACGTACTACTTCCGCATCGAGGCGTCGAACTTCAGCCCGTCCTTCCCGGGATCCGGGTCGGCGACAGGCGCCATCCTCTCGTTCAAGACCTGGTGTGAGCCGACGGTCGTCACGGACACCGTCACCGGCAACTCGATGAACGCCGCGACGCTGAACTCGACGATCAACCCGAACGGGCCGGCGACGACGTACCACTACGAGTACCGCGTGAAGAACATCGTCACGCCGCAGCCGTGGACGCCGACGGCCAACGGCCCGACGATCCCGGCCGGCACCTCCAACGTGGCGCCCAACAGCATCGCGATCGGCGGTCTGCTGAAGGACACGACCTATGAGGTGCGCGCGATCGCAGTCAACTCGGTCGGCACGACGACCGGCAACATCGTCGAGTTCAAGACGGCGGGCGACGGTGCGACCGGTCCGACCGGTCCGGTGGGCGCGACCGGCCCGGTGGGGTCGACCGGCCCGGCCGGCACGAACGGGACCAACGGCACCAACGGGACCAACGGCACGAACGGTGCTCCCGGCGCCCAGGGCCCCGCGGGGCCGGCAGGCGCACGCGGTCCGGCTGGTGCGAAGGGCACCACCGGCTCGTCGACGCTCGACCTCAACGCGGGCGACGTCCGCGCGATGGTCCGCATCGACGCGACGCGCATCAGCGTGCCGAGCAGGGGCCGCAACATCGGCCGCGTCCGAGTGAAGATCTTCTGCCGGCCGGTCGCCGTGCGGACGTGCTCGGGCAGCCTGAAGATCCGCTCGCTGAGCCCGATCCGCCCGCAGAGCTTCGGCTTCCCGGTCAAGGCGAAGCGCCGCGTGACGTTCGCAACGGACACGGTGCAGCTCGACGTCAGGAAGGTCGGCTTCGCGATCCTGAACTTCGACGCCCAGCGCCGCTCGGTGCTCAAGCGCGAGAGCCCGGTTCGCGCGACGGCGATCGTCACGGTCATCGACGCCGAGAACAACCGCCAGAACGTGCGCAAGGTCATCACGGTCGTCCGCGGCCGCTAAGCGCACTGCACCACTGAGCATCGGCCGCGGGCCCTCTTCGGAGGGCCCGCGGTCGTTCGTGGGTTGCTCGTCGCGGCGTGGCGTGGCGTGCGTGGCGTTGCGGCAGACGAGCGCGATGCGTGGGCGGCGCGGGCGTGTGGTGCGCTCATTTCTTGCATTGAGAGATTGGGTTGATCGGGCGGCCGTGGCGGTCGTGGCGCGTATGCAACGCGATACGCAGCACATTCGACACGACGGTGCGATCCGCGCGATGCCGTGGGGGTGGGCGAATACCGATCGCCCCGCGAGGCTTTTTCGCCACACCCCATGCCGCCGCGGCGCCATCGCGAGGGTGTGGCGAATACCGATCGCTCCGCGAGGCTTTTTCGCCACACCCCGGCAGGCCCACCACACCGGCGCCCCGCTCGCCCTGACGCGCGCGGCGACCCGCCAGCGGAGGCACAGCACCAACCACAACCCCTCAATGCCAAC
>JAWVGM010000156.1:0-8276 GCA_033855075.1 Solirubrobacteraceae bacterium
AGGATCCGCAGAAAGCCGGTGCGCGTCCAGTTGACGCCGACATCGCGCACGAGCAGGCGCGACTTGGGCACGAGCACCCCGGCGGCGATCATGAACGCCGCCGAGGACAGGTCGCCGGGCACGACGATGCGCTGGGCGTCGAGCTCGTCGGTGTTCGTCACCGACACCTCGAGGCCGACACGGCGGATCGGGACGCCGGCGCCGGCGAGCATCCGCTCGGTGTGGTCGCGGCTGGGCGCCGGCTCGCTCACGGTCGTCGTGCCGTCGGCGGCGAGGCCCGCGAGCAGGACGCAGGACTTCACCTGCGCGCTCGCCACCGGGAGCACGTAGTCGATCGCATGCAGCCGCGCGCCGCGCACGGTGAACGGTGGGTAGCGCCCGTTGGTCGGCTCGATCACCGCGCCCATCTCGCGCAGCGGCGCGGCGATGCGGTCCACCGGCCGGCCGCGGATCGAGGCGTCGCCGTCGAGCTCGAAGACCTTGCCCTCCTGCGCGGCAAGCCACCCCGGGAGCAGGCGCATGAGCGTACCGGCGTTCCCGACGTCGATCGGGCCGTCGGCCTCGCGCGCCTCGCGCAGGCCGACACCGCGCACGACGACCTCGTCGGGGCGCACCTCGACGAGCGCGCCGAGCGCCCGCAGTGCATCCAGCGTCGACGTCGTGTCCGCGGCGTGCAGATAGCCGGAGATGTGCACCGGCTCCGCCGACATCGCGCCGAGCAGCGCCGCGCGGTGTGAGATCGACTTGTCCGGCGGCGCGACGACCTCGCCGCGCAGGCGCTGCGCCGGATCGAACCTGACGGTGCTCACGCCGCCGGGTAGCCGAGCTCGGACACGAGCCCGATCGCGCGGGCCGCATCGGCGGCGGGCACCCACAGCGCGATGACGCCGGTGCTGTTGTCGGCCTCGGGCGCAAGCGACAGGTCAGAGATGTTGATGCCGGCGCGGCCCAGGGCGAGCGCGACCTCCGCGACCACACCAGGCTTGTTGGGCACCGACGCGCGCACCTCCTGCACCGGACCGCCGACGAGCCCGACCTCGAGCAGCGCGCGACGCTGCGCGGCAGCCGCCTGCTGCCAGGTCTCGAGGTCGCCGCCGGGGTCGGTCAGCAGCTCGCGCGCCTCGCCCAGCCGGCGTACGAGGTCGTCGATCTCGCCGCCGAGCGCAGTCCGGTTGGCGCGGTAGATCTGCGCCCACAACGCCGGGTTGGAGCCGGCGACGCGCGTCGCGTCGCGAAAGCTCGGTCCGGTCGGCGGCAGCGTCTCGCCGCCGAGTGCCGCCCCGGCCTGCGCGACGAGCAGGTTCGCGACGACGTGCGGCAGGTGGGAGACCGCGGCCATGAGCCGGTCGTGCTCTTGAGGCGCGATCGCCGTGGGCACCGCGCCGATCCCGGCGACGAAGCGGGCCAGGCGCTCGTAGAGGACGCCCTGCGTCTGCGCCCGCGGCGTCAGGTACCAGACCGCGCCGTCGAAGACGTCCTCGCGCGCGTGCTGCACGCCGGTCGACTCCGCGCCGGCCAGCGGATGCCCGCCGATGAAGTTCTCGCAGTCGATCGCGTCGACGAGCGGCCCCTTCGTCGAGCCGACGTCGGTGACGACCGCGCCGGGCAGCACCTCGCACAGCTCGCGCACCACGCCCTCCAGCGCGTCCACGGAGACCGACGCGATGGCGATGTCCGCCGCGCCGAGGTCAGCGACGCGGTCGACGGCCTCGTCGATCGCGCCGAGCTCGAGCGCCGTGTGCAGCGCGGCGGGACTACGGTTCCAGCCGACGACGTGCGCGCCGAGCCGCCGCCGGGCAGCCAGGCCGACCGACCCGCCGATGAGCCCGATGCCGGCGAGGGCGACCCGCATCGCTCACGACGCCGCGCGCCGCGCGCGCACCGAGGCGGCGAGCCCGTCGAGCACGTCGACGGTCGTCTCCCAGTCCATGCACTTGTCCGTGATCGACTGACCGTACGTCAGCGGCTTGTTGCCGTCGACGTCCTGGTTGCCGGCGACGAGGAACGACTCGAGCATCACGCCGACGATCGCGTGGCTGCCGGCGGCGACCTGCTCGCCGATCTCCGCGGCCACCTGCGGCTGGCGCTCGTGGTCCTTGCCGCTGTTGCCGTGCGACGCGTCGACGATGAGCCGCTCGGCAAGTCCCGCACCGCGCAGCTTCGCCAGCGCGTGGGCCACGCCGTCGGGCCCGTGGTTGGGGGTGCTGCTGCCGCCGCGCAGGATCACATGGCCGTCGGGGTTGCCGCTCGTGTGCAGGATCGCCGGGATGCCGCTCACGTCGACGCCCGCGAAGGCGTGCTTGGCCGCGGCGGCACGCACCGCGTCGACCGCCACCTGCACGTTGCCGTCCGTGCGGTTCTTGAAGCCGACCGGCATCGACAGACCCGAGCCGAGCTGGCGGTGCACCTGGCTCTCGGTCGTGCGCGCGCCGATCGCCGCCCACACGACGGTGTCGGAGATGTACTGCGGTGTGATCGGGTCAAGGAACTCGCAGCCAACCGGCAGGCCGAGGGCCAGCACCTCGAGCAGGAGCTCGCGCGCCGTGCGCAGCCCTGTGTCGACGTCCAGGGAGCCGTCGAGGCCCGGATCGTTGATGAGGCCCTTCCAGCCGGTCGTCGTGCGCGGCTTCTCGAAGTACACCCGCATCGCGACGAACAGGTCGGCGCTGTGGCGCGCCGCCTCGGCGCTCAGCCGGCGCGCGTAGTCGATCGCCGCGTCGGCGTCGTGCACGCTGCACGGACCGACGACGACGAGCAGCCGGTCGTCGGTGCCGTCGAGGATCGCGGTGGTCTCCTCACGGCCGCGGACCACGAGCGCAGCGGAGTCGGGCTCGAGCGGCAGGCGCTCGAGCAGGTCGGTCGGCGTCGTCAGCGGCGAGACCTTCGCGATGCGGGTATCGCGAATGCCGGCAGCGGAGAGCCGCGATTCGGTCACGGACACCATCTGTGGCCGCCTACCTGGTTCATCACAATCACGTTCAGATCCTTTCGAAGAGACGCCTGGGACGGGTGCTGCTGCGGGCGCTCGGCGAAAGCGGAGAAGAGGGTGTAGAGAGCCGAGCGCCTAGATAAATCGCCAGGCGAAGGAGCGATAGGCGTACGTAAAGGTGGTACGGGTGCTGTCGCTCCAACGGCTCATCGGCATCGGACTCTAGAGGACTTCCCGCAACGCGTCGAGGAAACGGACGTTTTGTTGCGGCGTGCCGTAGGTGACCCGTAGCGCGCCCTCGCGCCCGAGCGCCTTGCCTGCGCGCACGAGCACGCCGCGATCGGCGAGCCCGCGCACGACCTCGGCCTCGTCGGCGTCCTCGGGCAGATCGAACCAGCAGAAGTTCGCCTGCGACGCGGCGGGCTCGATTCCCAGCTCGCTCAGGCCAGACTCGACCTCGATGCGCGCCATGACCACCCGCTCCACGCGGTCGGCGACCGCGTCCTGGTGCTTGAGCGCCTCGACGGCGGCAGCCTGCGCAGCCGCGTTGCAGAAGAACGGCTGGCGCACCTGATCGACCGCCGTCGGGAAGTCCGCGCTGCCGCACAGCGCGAAACCGACCCGCAGCCCGCACAGGCCGTAGACCTTCGAGAACGTCCGCAGCAGCACGAGGTTCGGGTGCACGCGAAGCAGGTCGAGCGTCGTGTCGGGGTCGTCGAGCATGTTGAACTCGCAGTAGGCCTCGTCGACGATGAGCGCGACGTGGCGCGGCACCTCGCCGGCGAACGCCGCGATCTCGGCGAACGGCAGCGCGGTCGACGTCGGGTTGTTCGGGTTACAGACGATGACGAGGCGCGTGGCGGCCGTGATCTCCTGCGCCATCGCGTCAAGATCGTGGCGGTGCTGCTCGTCCAGCGGCACCGTGATGGCGCGAGCGCCCGAGGCCGCGGCGAGGTGCGGGTACACGCTGAACGACGGCCACGCGTAGACGAGCTCGGCGCCCGGCTCGAGCAGCGCCTCGCCGGCCGCGAGCAGGATGTCGCACGAGCCGTTGCCGATGGCGATCCGCTTCGGCGCCACGCCGTAGCGGTCGCCGAGCGCGCGCCGCAGGATCGAGTTGGAGGGATCGGGATAGCGGTTGACCCCGCCGAGCGCACGCTGTGCGGCCTGGACGACCGAGTCAAGCGGCGGGTCGGGGGACTCGTTGGACGCGAGCATCGCGACGTCGTCGCCGAGCGAGTAGCCGTCGGCGACGGGATAGACGGGGATCCGCCGGATGCGCTCGGAGAACTCGATCGCCATGACGGGAAGTGTGGCGCAGTCGCCCGGCGGGCGTCAGCGGCTGAGCCTCAGCGCGCCGGGGAGGCGCCGCGACGAGCGCGAAGCCGACCGCAGCGATCCGTCGCCACACGTGCACGCTCGTTGAAACGGGCGCCGGCGCCCGAAGTTACTGCGCCCCCTCGAGGTCCTCGCGCAGCACGCGCGCCTCCCCGAGGTACGTGTGACGCGGGACGTGCGCGTCGGGCGCGTAGTAGTGCATGAGCACGCGGATGATCCGCGGCAGCGAGCCCGGTACGGGCACCTCGCGCGCGCATAGGAGCGGCACCTGCGAGAAGCCCATGTTGCGCGCCGCGACGGCCGGGAACTCCGCGTCGAGGTCGTCGGTCAGCGTGAAGATGCAGCTGACGACGTCAGAGGGGTGAAGGTCGTTGCGCTTGAGGATCTCGCGCAGCAGCCACTCCGTCGCGCCGAGGATCGCCTGGGCTTCGTTGAGGTCAACCGACGAGGCCCCGCGCAGGGCGAAGAGCCGCATAGCGCCGCGACTTTAGAACACCCGAGGGCGCGGCCCGCGGTCAGCCCGTGACGGGGCGGCGCAGCGCCTCGACCTCCGCGGCCTTCAGCCGGCGGTGGCCGCCCTCGGGCAGGTCATCCAGGCGCAGCGGGCCGAAGCGCACGCGCTCGAGCGTCCGGACGCGGTGCCCGACGGCCTCGCACATGCGCTTGACCTGGTGGTTGCGGCCCTCGTGGATCGTCAGCTCGATGACGCCGGCGCGGATCTGGCGCACCCTCGCCGGCGCGGTCCGCCCGTCGTCGAGGTCGACGCCCTCGCGCAGCGCGCGCAGCGCGCGTTCGGGGACCGGCGACGGGCGCACCGTCACGCGATACGTCCGCGGGACCTCGAACGAGGGGTGCGTGAGCCGCTGGGCGAGGTCGCCGTCGTTCGTGACGAGGATGATCCCGGTGCTGTCGGCATCCAGGCGCCCGACCGGGTACAGCCGCGCGCCGCGCCCGGGCACGAGGTCGACGACCGTGCGCCGACCATGCGTGTCATGGGCGGTGGAGAGCACGCCGGACGGCTTGTTGACGACGAAGACCATGCGCTCCTCCGGGCCCTCGAGGAACCGGCCGTCGACCGCGACGCCGCTGTCGGCGTCCACGTCGCGGGCAGGATCGGTGACCGTCTCCCCCGCGACCGACACGCGCCCGGCGCGGACGATCTCCTCCGCCGCACGGCGGGAGGCGACACCGGCGTGGGCGAGAAACTTGGCGAGGCGCATCCCTACGATGGTCGCACCATGACCCCGGGGCCGTTCGCGGGCTACAGCAAGCCGATGGTCTGCTACGAGCTCCAGTTCCACGCAGAGCACGACGAGCTGCTCGACATTGCGCAGGCCTGGATCGAACGCGACGAGCTCAGCGTCGCGCTCGAGCAGTTCTATCCGGAGTACATGCCGATCGGGGTCCCGAGGACGATGGACCTGCGCGCCGCGGTCGCCGAGGCCGCGCCGGTCAAGCGCATCTGCGTCGGGCGCACGCCGCTCAACGTCGACGGCGGGTTCATCACCCCGCAGGACTTCCTCGCCATCAACCGCGAGTGCCTGGCGATCGCGCTCGAGCCCGTCAACGAGGACGGGCTGCGCGAGACGGCGCTGGCCACCTTCGCCTCCGACGAGCGCGTCCTCGAGCACTGGATCAAGCTCGTGCTCGAGCTCGAGGCCGTGATGCACCGCGGCGCCATCGCGGTCGACCCGCTGACCGGAGCCCGCGTGCCCGCGCCCGAGCACCGCCATACGCCGGGCGCGCACCAGCTCGCCGCTGACGGCGTCCAGATGCTCGCCTGCGCCGGCAAGACGTACTTCGAGTTCGACGACCTCGGTTGACTTGACGGCGGACCGGCCAGGCGCCCCTACGATGGGGTGATGGACTTCGAGCTACTCGAGACCGTGCTCGCCGACGCCGGCGAGCCACCCTTCCGCGCCCGCCAGGTGTGGGCGTGGGCCGCGCGCGGGGCAACCGGCTACGAGCACATGACGGATGTCCCGGCCGCGCTGCGCGCGCAGCTCGAGGAGCACGTCCCGCTGTCGACCCTCACCCTCGTCGACGAGGCCCACGCGCGCGACGGCACCGTGAAGGCCCTGTTTCAGACCCACGACGGGCGCGCGGTCGAGGCCGTGCTCATGCGCTACCCGGCAGCGCCCGGTGCGCGCGCGAAACGCGAGGGCCGGGTGGTGGGGCGACGCTCGCTGTGCCTGTCCTCCCAGTCGGGCTGCCCGCTGACGTGCACGTTCTGTGCGACCGGCGCGATGAAGTTCGGCCGCAACCTGACCGCGGCCGAGATCGTCGACCAGGCGCTGCATTTCCGGCGGACGGAGGACGTCGACCACGCCGTGTTCATGGGCATGGGCGAGCCGATGATGAACCTCGACCACGTCCTCGAAGCCTGCCGCCGGCTGCCGGACATCGGCATCACGAACCGGCGCACGGCGATCTCCACGGTCGGCTGGATTCCCGGCATCGACCGCCTCACCGAGACAGACATGCCGGTCCGCCTCGCGCTGTCGCTGCACGCGGCCGACGACGCGCTGCGCTCGCAGCTCATGCCGGTCAACGACCGCTACCCGCTCGCCGATGTGCTGGCTGCGTGCCGGCGCTTTCACGCCGCCAAGCGCCGGCTCGTGTTCGTCGAGTACGTCATGCTCGCGGGCGTCAACGACCGCTACGAGCAGGCGCTCGAACTCGCGCGGGTGCTCGACCCCAAGGTCTTCAAGGTCAACCTCATCCCGTACAACCCGACCGACTCGCCCTACGACGGGTCCGGCACCGAGGCGATCGACGCCTTCCGCGCCGTGCTCGAGGAGCGCGGGCTGCGCGTGACCGTTCGCCTCACCCGCGGGCGCGACATCGCGGCGGCGTGCGGTCAGCTCGCCGCGACGCGGGCGTAGTGTTTCCTCCTGTACGTCGTTGTGCGCTGGGCGGTCGGGGGCGGCGGCCGGCGAGGACGCAGGAGCACGAGCTCACCGGAACCTCAACGAGGCGAGGAACCGTCTGTACAGGGCCGTGGGCTGCGCGTTGGCGCCGTTGTGGACGTACTGCATGCGGTACACGAACCGCTGGCCCCCCTTCTTGACGAGGATGGCGCGGAAGAACACCGTGCTCTCGCCACCACGCGCCGCTACGTCCGGGACGCGCGCGTCGCGCGTCGGGTAGCCCTGGTACGTCGTGGCCGTGACGTGGAGCGCGAGGCCGCCGACCGTCGCGGCGCCGACGTAGATGATCTCCTTGAGGTCGACATTCGCGCCCGGGGGCAGCGGGCTGGCGCTGACGAGGAACGCCTCGTCGTGGTTCTTGACCGCGAGCACGCTCGCCTGCACCGTGCCGGCGCCCGTCGAGACGGGGCTCCGCTCGCGCTGTGGCTTGCCGGGCATCTCCACGGTGAACCCATCGCCCCTCACCGTCCGCATATCGCCCGACGTGAAGGCGTGACCGCCGCTTCCGCACGCGGACAGCGCGAGCGCCGAGGCCAGCGCGAGGGCAGCGAACCCGGATGTCCAGCCCGTCACGCTCGCTACTGGATCTTCAGCGACGCGAGGAACTGCTTGTAGAGCGCCGGCGCCGTCGCGTCGGCGCCCTTGCGGACGTACTGCAAGTGGTAGAGGACCTGCTTGCCACCCTTCGCGACGAGGATGACGCGCACGAAGACCGTGCCCTTGCCGCCGTTGTTCTGCGCGTCCGGCACCCGCCCTTCCCGCGCCGGGTAGCCCTGATAGGTCGTCGCCGCGTCGTCGCGCACGTTTCCGCTCACCGCGGATGCCCCGCCGCTCAGGACCGCCTTCAGGTCGGCCCTCGCGCCGGCGGGCAGCGGGCTGGCGCTGACGAGGAACGCCTCGTGGTCGTTCTTGACCGTGTAGACGCTCGCCTGGACCGTGCCCGCGCCCGTGGGGATGGGCACGGTCTCGCGCGCGGGCTTGCCGGGCATCTGCACGGTGAACCCGTCGCCGGTGACCGTCTGCATGTCGCCCGCTGCGAAGTGATTGCCGGCACCACCGCCGCAGGCGCCCAGGACGAG
>JAWVGM010000157.1:0-12261 GCA_033855075.1 Solirubrobacteraceae bacterium
CTCGACAAGAAGGACGTCGTCCTCAAGCCGCTCACCGAAGGCCGCAAGGTCATCGGCGGCACCGTGCTTGGGACGATCGGGACGACCTCGGCGAAGATCGCGCCGCACACGCTGTTCGAGATCCGGCCCGCGGGTCGCGGCGCGCCGCGCATCGACCCGAAGCCGATCCTCGACGGCTGGAAGCTGCTCGAGTCGACGGCGATCTACCGCGCCCAGGGCAAGAACGCGTTCTTCGGCCCCGACGCACAGACCGCCTCGATCGGCCAGATCCTGCTGATGAGCAAGCAGACGCTGATCCAGCGTGTGCTGGCCAACCCGCGGATCGACATGTACTCCTGCGGTCGCCGCGACGTCGCGTCGGGTCAGATCGACCGCCGCGTCCTCGCGACGCTCGAGTTCCTCGCCGCATCCGGCCTGAAGCCGACCGTGTCGACGCTCAAGTGCGGCCACAGCCTCTACACGACGAGCGGCAACGTCTCGGAGCACAGCTCCGGCAACGCGGTCGACATCGCGAAGATAAACGGGATCCCGATCGTGGGCAACCAGGGTCCGGGCTCGATCACCGACATCACAGTGCGGAGGCTGTTGACGCTCCAGGGGACGATGAAGCCGCACCAGATCATCACCCTCATGAAGTACGACGGCACCGACAACACGCTCGCGATGGCAGACCACTACGACCACATCCATGTGGGCTTCCGGCCGAACTTCGACCCGACGACGGCAGCAGGTCGCCAGGCCGACGCCGTGCTGAAGCCGGCGCAGTGGCTCAAGCTCATCCAGCGGCTCAACGACATCGCGAACCCGACGGTGAAGACCGCTCCGTCGAAGGCCGCGATCCGCGTCTCGGACGGCGCTCGCGCGAGCAAGTCCCACCAGGGCGAATAGCCCGGCGGGTCGCGTAGCGGCCACCTCCGACATTCCGAGACCGCCGTGACCTCGTCGCGGCGGTTTCGCTTTGTCCAGTTCGAGTTCGCCTGGCCGCTGGGCCCGGAGCCGGGCCGCTACCCGATCCGGGAGCGGATGGGCGAGGCGCCCGAGTACGTCCTCGTCCTCAGCACGCTCGGCGCGCCTGAGCGGCGACTGCTGTCCGGGCGACGTCGCGTCCGCGACGCTCCGCCCGAGCCGCCGCCCGAGCCGGTGCTCACCTCGCGCGCGACGCTCGTGGACACCGCCCCGCTGCCCGGCCCGGACGCCGCGGAGGACTGGCTGCGCGAGGCCAACCTCGACGCTCTCGACGCCCTCGCCGACGACGCGACCGCGCGGCTGAACCGCATCGTGTACGCCCATCGGGTCGCCACCGCGGACCCCTACGCCCGCGAGATCAGCCGCGAGCAGGCGCTCACGACCCGGATCGGGTACGGCGACGGCGAGAAGGTCGCCGACGGGCGGTGGGAGAGCGCCCGCGAGCTCGCGCCGCCGGGCAGCCGCGCGGGCGTCCTCAAGCCCGAGCAGGCCATGCTGCGCCCGCAGGAACGACTCGCCGCCGTGCTCGCCGGTCGCGACGCCCTGCTCGCCTGCGAGGAGCTCACGCTGCGCGCGCGCAGCGATCTCGACGCGGGCCGCTACCGCGAGGCCGCCCTCCAGCTGCGCGTCGCCTTCGAGGCCGCGATCGCCGAACTCGAGCCGTGGCGCGAGCGGGCGTCGCTGCCCGAGCGGCTGGATGACCTGCGGACGCGTCGCGATGACGTCGGCGCCGCCGCCAACGCGGCGCTGCGCGGAGGCCTCGATCCCGAGCACATCGAGACCGTCGGGACCGTGCTCGGCCGCGTCGAGGCGGCGCTACGGGCGCGCACCGTGGGTGGCGTCGGGTGAGCGTGGCCGTGCCGCAGCCGCTGGCTACAGCGCCGCCACGAGCGCCCGCAGCTCGTCCGCGACGTCGCCCGAGAGCTTCACGGCCGCGCGGTCGTCCCACGGCGTCGGGCCCTGCGTGACGAGCGCGACGGTGCCGCCGCCCGACTGCGTCACGCCGGGCAGCTGCGCGACCGGGAACACCTCGAGCGAGGAGCCGATGCATAGCAGCAGGTCGGCCTCCTCGGCATAACGCATCGCCGCGCCCAGGGCCGTGGGATCCAGGAACTCGCCGAAGAGCACGACGTCGGGCTTCAGCGGCTGCCCGCAGTCGCACAGCGGGACGCCGTCGCTCGCCTCGCGCAGCCGGCCGATGACGCCATCGAGCTCAAAGCGAGCGTGGCAGTCCAGGCATACGGAGGCCGCGATCGAGCCGTGGACCTCGACGATCGTGCTCGACCCGGCCTTGCGGTGCAGCATGTCGATGTTCTGCGTGATGACCGCGACGAGCAGGCCGCGACGCTCGAGTTCGACGAGTGCCTCGTGGGCGCCGTTGGGCCGCTTGTCGCCGAGCGTCTGGAAGCGGTCGCCGAAGAAGCTCCAGAAGCGCTGCGGGTCCGCGCGCCACGCGTCGATGTGCGCGACCTCCATCGGGTCGACGTTCTCCCAGATGCCCGTACCGGGCGTGCGGAAGTCGGGGATCCCCGACGGCACCGAGATCCCGGCTCCGGTCAGCGCGACGACGGTGCCGGCGGAGCGCACGAGCTCCGCCAGCGCCGCCACATCCGAGGCGCCTACTTGCCCTTCCACTGCGCCTGGCGCTTGCCGAGGAAGGCGCCGATGCCCTCCTTCGCGTCGTCGCTTGAGAACACCGCCGCGAACTCCTCCTGCTCGCGCGCAATGCCATCGTCCAGCCCCGCGGGCGTGCTCGCGCGCTTGATCCCCGTGACCGCCAGCGGCGCCTGGCCGCCCAGCTTGCGGGCCCATGCGAGCGCCACGTCGAGCAGCTCGTGGTCGGGCACGACGCGGTTGACCAGGCCGATCTCGTAGGCCTCCTCGGCGGAGATCGGATCGCCGGTGAGGTTCATCTCCAGTGCCTTCGCCGGCCCGACGAGGCGCGGCAGGCGCTGCGTCCCGCCGAAGCCGGGGATGATCCCGAGGTTGATCTCGGGCTGGCCGAAGCTCGCCGACTGTGCGGCGATGCGCACGTCGCAGCCCATCGCCAGCTCGCACCCGCCGCCGAACGCGACCGCGTTGACCGCGGCGATCGTGACCGTCGAGGACTGCTCCATGTCGCGAATCATCTTGTGGCAGCGCTCGAGCAGCGCTCCGCCGGTCGCGGCGTTCATCTGCGTGAACGCCTTGATGTCGGCGCCCGCACAGAACAGCATCGGGTTCGCCGACGCGATGACGAGCGCCCGGATCTCCTCGGTGACGTTCACGTGCTCGCAGATCCGTGCGAGGTCCTCGATGACCTGCGGCGAGAGCGAGTTGGCAGGCGGGTTGTCGATCCAGGCGATCGCGGTCGCGCCGCGCGTCTCGAGCGTGACCTTCTCGCCCTGCTCGAAGCCCTCGTCGGGCCGCGCGTACGGGAAGAAGCCCTGGCCGCTCTTCGCGCCCAGGCGTCCCTGCGCGACGAGCCGGCGCAGGATGAGCGGCGGCGCGAAGCGCTCGCCCCATTCGTCCTCGGCGCGCTCGAGCTGCGCGAGCACCTCGTCCAGTCCCGTCTGATCGGCGCGCGCGAACGGCGGCGGGATGAGCCCGGCGCCGGCCATCATCCCGAGGTCGACGTCGCGCGTGGTCGCCATGCCTTCCTCGACGAGCAGGCAGGCCTCGACGAACGCCTTGAGCACGAAGCGCTGCGTGAGCTCGCCGGCGTCGAACTCCGTCTCGCCCTCGCTGCGCGGCTCGCCGTTCTCATAAAAGCCCCTGCCGCCGGACTTCGCCCCGAGCTCGCCGGCCTCGACGAGGGCCTGCATGCCCTCGTGGACGTAGAAGGAGTCGCCGTAGGAGTCGTGCAGGTGCTCGGCGACGTGCAGCACGGTGTCCAGGCCGAGCAGGTCGGTGAGGAAGAACGGCCCCATCGGCGCGACGCGCGAGGCGGCGACGGCATCGTCGATCGCCTTGATCGACAGCCCGAGCGCCTCCTGCTGGCGCCAGATCTCCGAGATCGCCGAGTTCAGGATGCGGTTGACGACGAAGCCCGGCTCCTCGCCGCAGGCGATCGGCAGCTTGCGGATCGACTGCGCGAACGTCGTCGCGACCTGCATCGTCTCCGGCGACGTGTCGGCGCCCTCGACGATCTCGACGAGGCGCATCATCGACGCGGGGTAGAAGAAGTGAAAGCCGACGACCTTGTCGGGACGGCTCGTCGCATCGGCCATCTCGGAGATCGCCAGCGCCGAGGTGTTCGATGCGAGGATCGTGTGGCCGGGCGTCAGCGAGTCGAGCTCGGCGAGCACCGCCTGCTTGATCTGCATGCGCTCGGGCACGGCCTCGATGACGAAGTCGACGTCGCCGAAGCCCTCGTACTCCGTTGTCCCGGTGATGCGGCCGAGGATCTCCGCGGCCTGGGCGTCGGCCTGCTCCTCGGTGATCTTCTCCTTGCGCACGAGGTTCCCGAGCTGCGCCCGCGTGACCTCCTCGGCCTTCTTGAGGCCGAGATCGACGAACTCCTGCTTGACGTCCTTGAGGACCACCGGCGTTCCGGAGGAGGCGATGACCTGAGCGATCTCCCCTCCCATCGTTCCTGCGCCGACGACGGCGGCCTTGAACACGAACACGCTGTACGAACTCCTTCGCTGTTGGGTGCGCGGCCGGAGGCCGCTTCAGTCTATGAATGAAGCTCTCGCTCGGCGGCGAGCTCGATCGCAAAGCGCGTGAGCGTGCGCTCGATCGATGCGCGCAGCCGGCGCCGGAAGTAGATGACGTCCGCGAGCACGCCCGCGACGCCCTCGCGCTTGAGCCGGTAATCGAGCTCGAGCGTGATCTCGCAGGCCTCGCCGCGCGCCGCGAAGCGCACGGTCTGGGTGGCCCACATCCCGCCGTCCTCGACGGAAGCCGCCTGCGAGGCGCCGGGCTCGTGCCCCGTCACGCGCTCGACGACGCGCCCGCGCCCGGACGGCGGCGAGCTCCAGACGATGCGGCCGGCCGGCTGCGGCCAGCCGCCCTCGGCGACGTCCAGGCGCGCGAAGCCGTCGATGAACGTCGGCCGGCGCTCGAGCGCGTACCACAGCGCCTCGGCCTCGGCGACGCTCGCATCCGCGAGCAGGCGCCGCGCGGAGACCGTGCTCATCGCCGCTAGCCGAGCAGCTCGCCGCGGATGAGGTCGAGTGCCGCGGCGAGCTCGTCGAGCTTCGGGCCGAGCTCCGAGGTCAGCCGGTCGCACTCGGTCGCCCCGGCCTCGGTGAGCCGGTAGAAGCGTCGCGAGCGGCGCTCGGGGTGCTCCCACTCGCCGGCGGCCAGGCCGTCCGCCTCGAGCGCCCGCAGGAGGGGGTACATCGTGTTCGGGTTGACGGAGATCAAGCCGCCGCTCAGCTCCCCCACCCGGTCCATGAGCTGGTTGCCGTAGGACGGGCCCGCGCGCAGGAAGTGCAGGACGAGCAGCCGCAGCAGCCCGGCCTTGCGCAGGCCCGCGACGAGCGGGTCGCTCGATCCCGGCCCACCCCCCACCCCCGCCGCCCCGCTTGCGCTGCGCACACCCGCGGCGGCGCGGGCGTCGCTGCTCGAGACCGTCGCGGCGACGGCCGCCTCCGTCGAGGACGGGCGGGTCGGCATCGGTCCAGTATGCCCAGCGGTGCGGGCGCATCGTCTCGGTGGCGAACTCATCGACCACGGGGATGAACGACTGCGGGCGGCCACGAGGCCGCCCGCGGACGATCCGGTTCCCGTCGGTCAGGCAGTCGCCGTGGCGGGCTCCTCGATGCGCCGGGGCAGGAGCGTCTCGCGCGCGATGACCAGCCGCTGGATCTGCGAGGTGCCCTCGTAGAGCTGCATGATCTTCGCGTCGCGCATGAGCTTCTCGACGGGGTAGTCCTTGATGAAACCGTAGCCGCCGTAGATCTGCACGGCGTCCGTGGCGACCTCCATGGCGGAGTCCGCGGCGAAGCGCTTGGCGTGCGAGGACTCGAGCGTGTTACGGCGCCCCTGGTCGAGCAGAACGGCGCTGTTCCACGTGGCCAGGCGCGAGAGATGAACCTTGGTCGCCATGTCGGCGATCATGAACTGGATCGCCTGGTGCATCGCGATCGGCACCCCGAACTGCACGCGCTCCTTGGAGTACGCCGTGGCGTGCTCGAAGGCGGCGCGGGCGATGCCCGTCGCCATCGCGGCGACGCCCGGCCGCGTGCGGTCGAGCACCATCATGGCGAGCTTGAAGCCCTTGTTCTCCTCGCCGAGGAGGTAGCGCGCGTCGATCGCCGTGTCGTTGAACGTGATCGTCGCGGTGTTCGACGCCCGCTGGCCCATCTTGTCTTCCTTCTTGTCGACCACGACGGTGTCGTCGCGCGGAACCAGGAAGGCGGAGATGCCGCGGTGGCCGGCCTCGGGATCGGTCTTGGCGTAGACGACGTACCAGTCGGCGTAGGAGCCGTTCGTGATGAAGCACTTCGAACCGTTCAGGACGTACGTGTCGCCCTTGCGGACGGCGCGCGTGCGCATCCCGGAGACATCGGAGCCGGCGTCGGGCTCGGTGAGACAGAACGAGGCGAGCTTCGGCGAGCCGATGAGGTCCTCGGCGAACTCACGCTTGACCTCTTCGGTGCCGCCGAGCATGACGGGCGCGGCGGCGAGGCCGTTGGCGCCGAGCGACGTCTGGACGCCCGAGCAGCCCCACGACAGCTCCTCCTCGATGAGGCAGCCCTCGAAGTAGTTGAGCCCCGGCCCGCCGTACTCCTCGGGGATGTGCGTGTTCATGAGGCCGACCTCGTGGGCCTTGTCGATGATCGCCTGGGGCCAGCTGCCGTCGCGGTCGAGCTCGGCAGCGACGGGACGGATCTCCTTCTCCGCGAAGTCATGGGCCAACTCGCGAAGGTTCTTCTGCTCGTCGGTGAGGCTGAAATCGACCATTGCTGGCTCCTGATGCCTGGGTAGAAGGGGGTATGAAAGAGGGTAGATTGACTCGTCAGTCAATCACTACCCCGGAGAGTATCGAAGGTCACTCCGAGATACGAGAGCGTTCAACAAAGAGGCGCGAAGCCCGGTGGGATGATCAGGTCGTGGAAGGCGCGCTTCTCGTCGTCGTGATCGCCGTCACCGTCGTGTGCGCGCTCATCGCGCTGTTCACGCTGGCGGGCACCGGCAAGACGTACGGGCAGATCGGCGCCGGCGGCATGGGCTCCGGCGAGGACGATGCGCCCGAGACGGCCGGGGAGCGCGACGAGGACATCCGCCAGCTCTTCGAGGCGCGCAACGCGCGCCGTGCGCGCCGCGGCGAGGCGCCGCTGGACGTCGATGCCGAGCTCGCCGCGCTCAGCGGGCAGGCCGTCGACGCGGGCCTGCGCGACGAGGTCCGCCAGCTCGTCGTGGCCCGCAACCGCCGCCGCGAGCGCAAGGGCGAGCCGCCGCTCGACGTCGAGCGCGAGGTCGAGCGCCAGCTGCGCGAGCTGACCTGATAGAGATTCGCCATGGCCAACCTTCGCCAGTTCGACCTCGATGACATCGCCGTCCGCCCCGGGACGTACTTCAACCCGCAGACCGAGGTGATCATCGTCGTCGATGACTCACCGGACGTCGACACGGAGATCTTCAACATGGAGGAGTTCGAGGGGGCCGACTGGGTCCTCATCTCCGACGAGCTGCCGGTCGACGAGCACGTGCGCGACGAGCTCATGCAGGCCTTCCAGGTCCGCCACGGAGCCGCCCTCGGCGGCGGCCTGAGCGCCGGGGACGACATCGTCGACGAGGATGAGAACGCCCCGCCGCCGGCCGACGTGCTCGAGGAGGAGTAGCTGCCGGCCCGGCTCGCGGCCGGGTTCCGCGCGCGGGCTGCGGAGAGAGCTGGTCTCCGTACGGCCTACGGCCTTCGCGCCACAGCGCTCGAGCCAGATGGCACGATTGGGGGCGGTGTCCAGTTCTCCAGGGCATGACGCGCGTGCGGCACCCACCAGTCGAGCTCGGCGCGGGCCCAGGCGCGCTCGGCCGGATCGGGGTGGATGACCGCGCTGTGGCCGAGGATCCAGCCGTACATCACGAGTCCGGCGATCATGCCCAGCTCGACCGCGCGCGGGTCGTCGTGCTCGCCGCGCGCGGCGCGGAAGTCGTCCCACAGCTGGTCGTGGGTGGCGTCGATCCGCCAGGCGCAGTGCATCAGGTGCCAGGCGTAGTCGACGACCGGGTGGCCCTGGGTCGCGATCCCCCAGTCGAGCAGGATGAGCCGGCGGCCCGCGAGCCCGATCTGCTCGTCGCGGATGTCGCCGTGCAGGAGGGTCGTGCCGTGCGCATCGAGCGCGGCGGCGAGCGGAGCGGGGTCGTCGACGAGCGCGAGCACGACGCTGGCAACGTCCGGGTCGACCGCCTCGGCGAACACCTCCCACATCACCTCGAACTGCTTGGGGAGCAGGTCGATCCCGTCGCGCTCGCGCCTGGCGTGCAACGGGGCGGTCGCCTGCAGGCGCGTGGTCTGGGCGGTCAGGCATTCGACCCGCTCCCCCCAGAAGCCCTCCCACATCTCGTTGACCGCAGCCAGCAGGCGCCGATTGGCCTCGCGCGGCAGGACGCTGCGTTCGTCGAGCAGTTCGTCGGAGACGTCGCGCATCACCAGCCACCAGGCCTCGCCGTCCCGCGCAGCGGCGACCATGGCGTGATCGACGGTCGGCGGGAGCCGATCGAGCACGCCGCCGGTGAACAGCAGGCCCTCGCGGCCCGGGTCGGCGGACGCACGGCCGAGCCAGTCGGCGCCGGGCACGATCCGCTTGGCGATCAGCACGCGGCCGTCGGTGAGCACGACGCGCTCGAGCGCGTTGCCCGACCAGCCGCGCGACACGAGCACGGTGTGCTCGGCGATGTCGCCCAACCCGCTGATGAGCGCCGGGTCCAGCGCGGGGCGCCCGCCTGCCCCTGCGACCCCGGTCCGATGCGGCGCAACATAGGCGTAGTGACGGCTCACTCGGCCGTCGCGCAGCAGCAGGTACTGGCGCTGTCGCACGGCCGTGCCGTCGGCGTCGGACACCCGCTCCAGCCACACCGCGATGCCCGCGTCATGGAGAGCCACGGTCCACTCCACGAGCCGGCCGGGCCCCGGGAACAGACCCTCGAGGCGGGCCACGATCGCGGCCGGCCCGGCGACGCGCTCGCGCCCGCCGCGGACGTTGACGTCGAGGATCGCGTCATCGGCATAGCACTCGCCCAGCGCCTCGAGGCTCCCGGACTGCAGCCCGGCCCGCAGGGCGTCGGCGACGCTCATGACCGCCGCCCGGACCCGACCTTCGCCACCGCCGGCAGCTCGTGACCGCCCGTGACGCGGTGCGGCGCGACGAGCTCGGCGAACGCTCCACGGGCGCGCTCGCGCGCCCGTGGAGTCAGCGCCTCGACCGACGCCGCCGACCGCACGCTGCCAGCCAGCAGTCCGTCCCAGAGCGCCATCGCGTCGCCGTCCACGCGATGGCGGACCGCGACCGTCTCGACCACTACGTCGTGCAGCCCGGCGCGCTCCAGCAGCGCGCGCAGCTGCGCGTCGTCGGCGAAGCGAAACGGGTCCGGGCCCGCTGAGGGCTCCGCGGAAGGGGCGTCTCCGGCGCGGGCGACGGCGTCTCGGACCAGGCCGATGAAGCGCGTGCGCTCGGGCACATCCCACACCGACAGCGCCAGCCTGCCACCGCTCGCAAGTACACGGGCAAACTCCGCCGCCGCGACGTCAGGGCGCGCCAGATGGTTGAGGACGAACCCCCCAACGACCGCGTCAAAAGAGCAGTCCGCGAACGGCAACGCCTCCGCATCGCCGGTCCGGAAGTCAAGCCGCGGGTGATCGCGCCGCGCCACCGCCAGCATTCCCTCGGCGATATCAACGCCCACGGGCACCGCGCCACGCGCGGCCGCCGCCGCGGCGACGTGCCCCGGCCCGGTGGCGACATCGAGCACCCACATCCCCGCCCCGACACCCGCCCCATCCAGAAGGCAGTCGACGAACCGCGCGGTGATCGCGCCGCTCACGCGCCCATACGTGTTCGCCCGCCGCGACCACCCGGTCGCCTCGAACGCCTTGAACTCCTCGGCCCCGCTGGCCATCACGTGTGACCCTAACGACAGCCGCGACGGCGCTCACGGCTCGACCGCCAGCTCCTCCGCCGCCAGGCTGCGCTGATCGCCGATGCCAGCCGTCAAAACGCTGCCGCTCGTCGTGCGGAGCCGCTCTGTGCGACGACTCGAGTTGACCTACTCGGTCGCGGCGATGAGTTTCCGCGGAACGGTCAGCGCGCCGGTGCGCGATGGACATCACCGTCGCTCACCCACAGCTCCGGCTGGATCTCAACCTTCCAGTCAGCCATCAGCGCCTCAATTCCTCGGCCTCTTCGCGCCGGCGCTCCGCGCCCTCGGGGTCGCGCTTGTCGCCGATCAGCGACGCGGCGATGCCGACTGCGAACGCGGCGGCGACGATCGCGAGGTTGAGGATCGGACCGATCGTCACCCACTCCTCGATGAGGATCTTCACGGCGATGACGCCGAGCACCACCGCGATCGTCTGATCGAGGTAGCGGAAGCGCTTGATGAGCCCCTCGACGAGCACGAACAGCGAGCGCAGGCCGAGCAGGGCGAACACGTTGCCCGCCCAGATGATGAGCGCGTCGCGGGTGATCGCGAAGGCAGCCGGGATCGAGTCGACCGCGAACGCGATGTCGGCCGTCACGATCGCCGCGAGGCACAGGAAGAGCGGCGTGACGTGACGGCGGCCGTCCTCGCGCACGAACCAGTGGCCGTTGCGAAAGCCATCGGTGACCGGGAACACGCGACGAACACCGCGCACGACGACGTTGCGGTCCGGATCGACCTCGTCGCCGGCGCCCTGGTAGATGCGGTAGGCGAGCCCGAGCAACAACACCCCGAGCATGTACAGCACGAAATGGAACTGGTCGATGAGCGCGGTGCCGCCGAGGATCGCCAGGCCGCGCAACGCGAGCGCGCCGATGATGCCCCAGAAGAGCAGGCGCGGCCGGTGCACCGGCGGCACGCCGAAATACGAGAACAGCAGGATGAAGACGAACAGGTTGTCGAGCGACAGCGAGCGCTCGATGAGATAGACGGTGACGTAGTTGATTCCGTTCTCGGTCCCGTTCAGGGCGAGCACTGCGAACGTGACGAGCAGCCCGAGCACGAGCCAGCCCAGCGACCACGCGACGCTCTCGCGGAACGTCGCCTCGCGCCCGGGCGCGAAGAACCTCAGGTCGACGAGCAGCAGCGCGACGACGACGACGACAAGACCGCCGAATTCGTAGAGCTCCAACGGATCTCCTAGGCGTAGAAGAACACGACGCCGAGCACGGCGTACACGGCGAGCAGCTGGAAGCCCTCGTACCACGTCGACTCGCCGTCATGTGTCACGTGGTTGGCGATCATGATCGCCAGGAAGAGCGCGGCGATCTCGAAGCCGTTGAAGACGAGCGCCATCGGGTTCGGCCCGACGACGAACGACAGCAGCACGAGCACCGGAGCCACGAACAGCGCGATCTGCGCGCTCGAGCCGATAGCGATGTTCACCGCGAGATCCATCTTGTTGCGCATCGCGAAGTAGATCGCCACCCAGTGCTCGGCCGCGTTGCCGACGATCGCCACGACGATGAGCCCGACGAAGAACTGGCTGAGGCCGATCGCCTTGGAGGCCTCTGAGATCGAGCCGACGAGGATCTCCGACATGACGCCGACCGCGACGCCGGCGACGGCGAGCGTGATGATCGACTTGCGGACGGGCCAGGGCTCCTCCTCGAGGCTCTTCTCCTCGTCGTGTGTGGGGTTGAAGAGGTCGCGGTGCGAGCGCAGCGAGAACATGAGCCCGCCCGCGTAGGAGGCGAGCAGGATGATCGAGACGATGAACGACATCTGCTCGAGCTCCGAGCCGAAGTCGACGCGCTCCTCCCCCACCGCCGGCAGGCCCCCGCCGGCCACGAGCTGGAAGATCGTCGGCATCGCCAGCGCGACCGCGGCGAGCAGCAGCATCGACGACTGCACGGAGACCGCGGTCGCGTTGAACGTCTGGCGCTCGCGGCCGAGCCCGCCGACGAGCATCGCGGCGCCCATGACGAGCAGGATGTTGCCCAGCACCGAGCCGATGATCGATGCCTTGACGACCTCCTGAAGCCCCTCGTGCAGGGCGAAGAAGGCGATGATGAGCTCCGGCGCGTTGCCGAAGGTGACGTTGAGAAACCCGCCGATGCCGGGGCCGGAGCGGTGCGCGAGCTCCTCGGTCGCGCGGCCCATGAGCGCGGCGGTGGGGATGACGCCGGCCGCCGCCGCGCCGAAGATGAGCGTCGCGTCGGCATG